>JBAQFY010000149.1:0-3485 GCA_049287505.1 Sedimentisphaerales bacterium
CTGCTCTTTATATAAAGCGCAGCTTTTAATTACAATTGGTATAACAACAAAGATAAATAGTGCCATACATATCAATAAGGAAGTTTCGGAGCAAAATCAGCGCTAAAACCTGATTTCCATATCAAGCGCTTCAGCTTTAGTATATAATTCTTTATCAACATTGGTTAAGGGCATCGCACTTTGAGCCGACTTACTGGAAGGTTCGAGACTTCTAATTTGTGAGATGTTTGAGGATGCATTCGTTAAAGCATACTGATGCAGCTTATCAGAAGTGTATTAATCCGGATTGCGGGGCAGAGTTCGACTGCGGGCAGGCGATGTTTAAGTGCCCCCAATGTGGTGAGCTGCTGGACATACGTTATAACTGGGACAAGATTGAGGTTCCCGGCAGATTAAGCGAATTTGCCAAGCGCTGGGCAACCAGAGATAATCTGCTGGATTTTTCCGGTGTCTGGCGATTCCGCGAACTGTTGAGCTTCTGTGAAGATAAATATAAAGTAACCATCGGCGAAGGCCAGACCATCCTGCAGCGAAATGATGCTGCGGCTGAATATGTCAATATGCAGCCGGGACGTTTGTATCTGCAATATGAAGGTTTGAATCCATCCGGGTCGTTCAAAGATAACGGAATGGCGGCGGCGTTCAGCCATGCAAAAATGGTCGGGGCAGCTTCCAGCGCGTGCGCATCGACGGGCAATACCTCTGCATCGGTGGCTTTGTACGCGCATAGCTGCGGCATTAAATGCACGGTCTTTATCGGCTCAGGTCGAATCGCTTTCGGGAAACTCAGCCAGGCAATGGATTACGGCGCGCAAACTATTCAAATACGCGGTGACTTCGATGACTGTATGCGCCAGGTTCAGGATGTCTGTACAAAGCTGGGACTTTACCTGCTCAATTCACTAAATCCATTCCGGCTTGAAGGGCAAAAGGCCATAATGTATCGAATCATTGAAGGCTTAGGCTGGGAAGTGCCGGACTGGATTGTGGTGCCCGGCGGAAATTTAGGCAATTCCAGTGCCTTTGGCAAGGCCTTTTGGGAATTGAAGCAGCTTGGCTTAATTGAACGAATACCACGAATGGCGATTATTAACGCTACCGGCGCTGACACATTGACCGACTTAGTTAATAATAAAAAGCTGACCTGGAATGATGGTAAGGTTGACCAGGCAATTATTGATGATTATTATGCCCATTTGACGGCTCGCAACTTTTCGCCGCATACCTGCGCTTCGGCGATAGAGATATCGCGGCCGGTCAATCTGAAAAAATGTCTTCGGTCGATTGATATATGTAACGGCGTCGTGCGTGCGGTACCGGATGAAGAGATTGTCGATGCGAAGGCGATTGTCGGCAAATATGGATTGGGTTGTGAGCCGGCTTCGGCAGCGACAATAGCCGGCTTAAAACACCTCAGAGCTGAGAATATTATCGGCGACGATGAGCGGGTTGCGTGCGTTTTGACAGGCCATCCGTTAAAAGACCCCAACGTAACGGTCAACTACCACAAAGAAAGAAAGGGCCGGTTCAGCAATACGCCCATAGAGGTACCGAACGACCTCGATGCGATTATAAAGCTGATAAAAAATTAGATAGAAATGGTGGGGCATCCATTCTCCGTAGCAGAGCTACTGCGAAGGACGAAAGCCCCACCCTACTGCTTTTTCTATCAAAATCCGAAGCACTCCACAGGTCACCTTGCGGTGGAAATCCGAAACAATCTCGAAATTCAAAGTCCCAATTTTCAAAACAAAAACGCAGTCAAATAATAGTATGTCCTTTTGATATTTTGGTAATTCGTATTTTGAATTTGTCCGTTCTCCGTAGTATCATATCAAAGGAGCAAAAACCAAGACTCTTCACTTCGCTGCGCTCCGTTCAGAATGAAAAAATGGCCTTTTCATACACTTTCTAAGTTGCGCTGTAGTTCTAAACGCCATATACTGCCGTGTTGCGCAAGCCGGTAATTATAAAGCCGATGGTAAGGGCCAAGGAGCCAATTGTGTGCAAGAGGACTGTGATTTGGCTGGCGCGGTATTGGCCGGGCTTGACCAGGTCTTTTTTATTTGCAAATTTTATTGCGAACGCTGCAACCGGCAGCGTAAAAAGATAAAACAATCCAGCAAAGAACATTGAGGGGAAAATCAACATAGCCGCTGCAATAATAAAACTCCCAATCAGTGTAGTTCTGTAAATCCACACTGAAGCCGGCACGCCGAAATGAACGATAAGTGTTATTTTATTTACGGCGTCGTCGGCAGCAACATCGGGAAATTCGTTTACTAAAATCACTAAAAAAATCAGTATGGCGACGATGGCAGCAGGCAAAAGCGGGACAGTATCAATGGTTTCCGTCTGCAAATAGTAGGAGGCATATACCGGAAACAAGCCGAACAGCAGCGCAATGATAAACTCTCCGATATAACGGTATCCGAGCTTGATAGGCGGGGCGGTATAGAAGAAGCCGCCGAGCAGACCGATAACGCCGAGAGTTAAAACGAGGACACTCTTTGTCAGCAGGACAATGACCAGCCCGATTGCCGAACCTGCCGCAAAGGCAGTCAGGGCGGCGAGCAGGACTTCTTTGGGCGAAAGAATGCCTTGTTGAATGTAACGGCTTCCACCTGAAAAGGGCGTTGGGTTTTTATTGACCCAATCATTTCCGGAGATATGGTCGAAGTAATCATTGGCCATATTGGCACCAGCTTGCAGAGCTACTATTGCTACTAACGCCAGGATAAATAAACCGAAATGAAAGGAGCCGGTCGTTGCGTAAGCGAGAAAAGAGCCGACCAGGATGGGGGCTGCGCCTGCAACGAGGAACTTTGGCCGGCAGGCTTGAAAAAGAATAATCAATTTTGAATTTTCAGAACGAGATTTCATAGGTCGTTAGTATTTTATTAGGATTAACAAAATTGAGAAATGAAATTTTTAAAATTGGGGGGAGAATTGGGGTTTTTCAGGTTTTTTTTCTGATTTCAAGGGCAAATCCTTGTTTTTGGGTCAAAAATGAGGGTTGATATGTCAACTTGCGGGGTATGGGCAAGTTAGTCAAAATAAAAACGTCAAAAAATGAGCATAAATTGTCTTAAATTGGGTATAAATTGGCAAAAATGCGCGCGTTTTGGGTATAAATTCATATAAAATTAACACTTTTTTGAAATTAACATTTTGTTAGTTTAGGAAAGATAGGAAAGCATCAGTATTATCGGACGTTGCGGTGTGCGCGCGAGAGGCAGTAGAGAGAGAGTGTGTGAGGGTGGGAGTGGTTTGTTAGGGGGGTTGGAAGTGGTGAGGAGTGAGTCGTAGCGCGTGGAGCGTTGAGCGGAGAGATAGCGGCAGAGCTTTTAGCGAGCGGCTAATACATTATCGGACGTTGCGTTTTTGGGGTGGTGGAAGTGCTTATGTGGTATGGGAGGGAGGTGGTTGGAGTGGAGCGGGGGAGGTGAATGGTGAGTGAGGAGTGAGCTAAAGTGAACTAAAGT
>JBAQFY010000150.1:0-8210 GCA_049287505.1 Sedimentisphaerales bacterium
GCGCGGTTCAACGGAATTCAATAGAATGAATGAAGTTCCCTGCTGATTAGGGGAAAAAGTAAAAATTTGCGGGAAAACTACCCTCCACTTCGCTCGCTACGTTCGCTCAGTGGCTGCCACCCGTCGTTAGTGAGGAGTGAGCTAAAGTGAACTAAAGTGCCTAAAGTAAGCTAAAGTTAGATGCTGAATTCTGGATATTCGGTATTGTAAATATTTTTCGCAACCAGATTTCTCGACTGCGCTTCGCTCCGCTCGAAATGACAATTGCTACCATCCACTTCACTCGCTACGTTCGCTCAGTGGCTGCCACCCATCTTTAGTGAGGAGTGAGCTAAAGTGAACTAAAGTGCCTAAAGTTGGGATATCGGGTAATCAGGAGCCAGTGCACCAGGTTATCAGAGCATCAGCACTTTAATCACTTTCTAATTTACTCCGGGATGGTCAAAATCAAGCTTTCTCACCTGTACCCGCGTTTTCTGTGCCTGCACCTGTGGAAACCTCGCCACAGGTGGCGCAGGTACAGGTGCGGGCAGCACAGGTGCGGGCAATGTTTTTGTGAATTTTTCTTAAGAATCGCAATAAAAGGCACCTATGAATCCGTCTATATTAGTACAGACTCATTGTACCAATGCGAAAAGGGGCATAAATAGGGATTGACCTGTTGCCCAATATTACAGTAACGGTCTTTGCAAATATGAAAAATCAGCGTCTATAGAGGTGTTTGTGCAGGTCGAACAAAGAAATACGGCTGTTAGAAGAAATGGCAGATTGTTTATGCTTGCTATCGGCTCAAGGTCGGCTGTGTCGGCGTTACTGGTCCTGGTCTGCATTGTGCTGTTAAGTCAGGCCGGTTGCAAATCACCCGCTGAGTATCGGCAAGAAGCGGACAAGACAGCGTATGATATAATCGAGCAGAAGCAGCGTGAGGCGATAGGAAACGTGGAGGAATTTACGATTGAACGGCCGAGCGATATTCTGCGGCGTCGCCTCCTGACTGAACAGCAATTGCCCTATTCTGGTAAGGTTTCACTGGGTACGGATAAGCTCAATCCCATCGAGCACTGGCCGGAAGATGAGTATCCTCAGACCCGTTCCTCTCCGGACGCCAATATCCCTATCGACTCAAATACTCCGCTGAAGATATCTTTGATCGAAGCATTACAGATAGGGGCACGGAATAGTCCGGAGTATCAGTCCAGTAAAGAAGACGTTTTCCGGGCGGCATTGGACCTCGATTTGGAGCGTCATGCCTTTCGCAATACCTTCGTTGGGCAGGTCGAGAGCTTGCTCAGTACAAACAGCACTGGTAACAGCACGGTGAGCGGTACCGAGAACAGTGCGACGGTGGGGGTGAGCCGAACACTGAAGAGCGGAGTGGATTTAAGCACGGCGCTGGCGATTGACCTGGCGAATCTACTTACGCAGGGAGGCGCATCATCTCTGGGTCTGAGGGGGGATGCGACAGTTTCTATCCCGCTGCTTAGGGGCTCCGGAAAACACATCGTTACTGAGCCCTTAACGCAGGCGGAACGAAATGTAGTGTACGCAATTTACAATTTCGAGCGTTTCAAACGGACATTCGCGGTTAATGTGGCCCGGGAGAACCTCGGTGTTTTGCGGCAGGCGGATCAAGTGGAAAACGCGGAGCGGAGCTACCGTAGTCGTATTGAATCAGCCCGGTGGATTCGTCGATTGGCTGATGCAGGCAGGCGGAGTGAGATAGAGGTGGACCAGGCGGTACAAAGCGAGCTGGGGGCGCGTAATGGTTGGATATCCGCGCAGGAACAATACCGGAATCGTCTCGACGCGTTTAAAACATCACTTGGGCTGCCTCCGGATGCCCAAATTGAGCTGGACAGAAGCGATCTGGAGCTGCTCCGCCGCCCTGCAGAGGAGCTGGTCAAGAAAATCCTGCAAGAAGAGGATACTGGCGCGGTCCGGGAGACTCCACCAGCTGATGCACCCGTTGAGCTTGTGCCCCCGAGCGATGAAGATGCTGGGCCCCTCGAGATTGACGAATCTTTGGCAATACAATTGGCTCTTGAGAACCGACTTGATTTGCGGGTGGTGATTGGTGAAGTTTATGATGCTCAGAGGCAGGTCGTAGTCCGGGCTGATGCTCTCGGAGCAGGCCTTACGTTGCTGGGTTCTGCTAATCTGGGTGAGGGTAGAAGTATTGGGTCAGCGACTGCGGATGATGCCCAGCTTCGTTTTGACAAGGCCAGTTATTCGGCGTTGCTTACCCTTGATTTGCCTCTGGAGCGAACCGCTGAACGCAACGCCTACAGAAAGAGTTTTATCGATTTGGAGCGAGCTACAAGGAATGTACAAACCCTGGAAGACCAGGTCAAGCTTTCTATTCGCAGTGAGCTGCGTGGCTTAATCGAGTCCCGCGAGAGCCTCAAGATTCAGGCTCGTTCGGTATTTGTCGCACAAAAGCAGGTCAAGAGCAGCACCATGTTTCTCGAGGCAGGAATGGCAAACATGCGTGACTTGCGTGAGGCACAGGATGCGCTGCTTGTGGCACAGAACTCACTGACTCAAGCGGTAATAACTTATCGAACTACTGAGATGGAGCTCCAGCGGGATATGGGATTACTCCAAGTGGATGAAAACGGAATGTGGCGAGAATTCTCGCCGGAGGTGAAAGATAATGTTAAAAAATAATGCAAAAAACAATCGTAGTAAACTCAAATCTCCGAAAGTAATTGGCGCAATTGTAGCAGTTGTCTTAATGTGCCTGATAGTAGTGTGGCTCAAAGTGGTCCGGGGTAGCGAGAACCCAACAAGCGGCCTTGCTACCTTCGTTGCCAAGCGGGGACCTCTGACCATCAGCGTATTGGAGTCCGGCACCATTCAGCCGCGGGAGCAGATCACTCTGAGGAACGAGGTCGAGGGAAGAACGTCTATCTTGAGCCTCGTTTCGGACGGCACTATGGTCAAGGCCAGAGATCTGCTGGTCGAACTGGACGACAGTACCCTCAAAGACGCGAGGATTGACCAGGACATTCAGGTTCAGAGGGCCGAGGCCGCTTTCATCAATGCTCAGGAGACCCTCGCCGTAGTGAAGAATCAGGCTCAGAGTGATGTTGACGTAGCCAAGTTGACTCTGGAATTCGCTCAGCAGGATCTGCAGCAATACAAAGAGGGGCAGTATCCCAACGAAAAGACGGCTGCTGAAAACGAAATAACCCTGAGACAAGAGGAGCTTACGCGAGCCGAAGAGACTCTCACGTGGTCGCAAAAGCTGTACGAGGAGAAGTACATCTCACAGACTGAATGGCAGGCTGACAAGCTGGCTGTAACCCGCAGCAATAACAACTTGGTGCTGGCAGAGAACAGCAAAAAGTTATTGGAGGATTTCACCTACCATCGAAATATAGCACAGTTCGAGAGCGACGCCCACCAGGCTAAGATGGCGCTCGAGCGGACGGAGCGTAAGGCCAAAGCCGATGTTGTACAGGCGGATGCGGACCTTAAGGCCAAAGAGCTTGAGTATAGGCGTCAGGCAGAGAAGTTAACGAAAATCGTGGATCAGCTCGGAAAAACGAAGATATATGCCCCAATGGACGGAATGGTGGTTTATGCAACCAGTTCCGGAGGACGTGGCCCCTTCGACCGTCGAGAGCCGATGGACATAGGTGTCGAGGTCACCGAGCGGCAGGACTTGATAAACCTGCCTACCGCCGCATCGATGAAAGCTCAGGTGAATATTCATGAGACGAGCCTTGAAAAAGTCCGGGTGGGGCTTCCCGCAGTCATCACGATTGATGCGCTGCCGGGCAAGAAGTTCCTGAGCCACGTGGGTTCTATCGCGCCCTTGCCGGACGCCCGAAGCATGTGGATGAATCCGGACCTTAAAATCTATCCCACGGACATATACCTGGAAGACAACGACAGCGCTCTGCGTACGGGAATGAGCTGCAAGGCTGAGATTATCGTTGAGCAGTATGAGAATGTGGTGTATGTGCCGGTTCAGGCGGTATTGCGCGTTGGAGGACAGCCTACGGTTTACGTTGTCAAGAACGGGTCCTACGAGGGGCGAAAGGTTGAGATCGGCCTGGACGATAACAAGATGATCAGAATCTTAAGCGGTCTTGAGGAAGGGGAAGTCGTCTTACTTACCCCTCCGCTTAAAGCCGCAACCCTTGAGTCCGGTTCACAGGTGAAGGTTTCTGAGTTACTTAGTTCCACAGATGCCTCAGATACCTTGAAGCAAAGGATAAATGAAAAACTCAAAAAGGCCAATGGAACCGGATTCGGCATGCCTTCGGATAATATGGCAGGTCCACCACAGCAAGAACAAGAACGGCCGATGGGATCCGGAAGAGATGAATTCGGACGGGAACAAATGAGCGGAGAAGGCTCTCAGATACCCTCATCAGAACAGATGGAAGAAATGCGAAAGCGTTTCGAAAACATGTCGCCGGAAGAGCGAGAAAAGATACGGCAGCGTTTTCAGGGCACGGGCTCGGGGCAAGGAGCGGGCTCGGGGCAAGGAGCGGGCCGGAAGCAGGGTGAAAGCCAGAGACCTCGGGGCTCGGAAAGGAACCAATAAATGGGTGAACAAGCTTTGTCCAACAATCACGAGGAAATCGTCAGGCTCGAGAACGCGCGTAAGATCTACCAAATGGGGACAGAGCAGGTCAGAGCGCTCGCCGGAGTTAACGTTTCGTTCAATAAGGGCAGCTTCTGGGCAATCATGGGGCCCAGCGGCTCAGGTAAAAGCACTATGATGAATATCCTCGGATGTCTCGACCGCTTGACTTCCGGCTCCTATTATCTTGACGGTCGGGACGTAAGTCAGCTCGACGATGATTCGCTCAGCGAGTTTCGGCTCAGGTACCTGGGCTTCATATTTCAGAGTTTCAACCTGATACCTCAACTGACTGTCCAGAGAAATATCGAATTGCCGCTTTACTATCTGGGATGGGACGCGTTGCAAAGTGCGGCGCGTGCAAAGGAGCTTGCAGAGCAAGTGGGGCTCGGAGACAGAGTAGGTCATCGTCCGACGGAGCTTTCCGGCGGCCAAATGCAGAGAGTCGCCATTGCCAGAGCTCTGGCGAACGACCCTCATGTCATTTTTGCAGACGAACCAACCGGGAATTTGGATTCGACAACGGGTGAGCAAATTATGGAGGTTCTGACAAATTTGAACCAGCAGGGAAAGACTATCATTATGGTCACACATGAGCCGAATATCGCCGAATATGCCCGGAACCGACTGCACATGATTGACGGCGTGGTTGACAGAATTGAGGCGAGCTCGAATGAAACAAACTAAAATTATAAGAAATATATGGCTCGGCATCGAGAATCTGCTGCTTCACAAGCTGCGCTCGTTCTTGACTATGCTGGGTGTTGTTTTCGGTGTGGGCAGCGTTGTGGCTATGTTATCTGTTGGAGAGGGAGCCAGCAAGGAGGCACTTGAGCAGATACGGAAGCTCGGCAGTAACAATATAATCATCTCATCGGTCAAATCTGTAGAAGAGGAACAAACCAGCACCCAGCATTCCCACATGAGCATTTACGGGCTCACATACGACGATTATGCCAGAGTCTCCGAGAGTTTCCGCAACATTCAACAGACGGCGCCTGTGAAGCTAATGCGAAAGGACTCACGTTTACGCGAAAGAGCGATGGAACTACGGGTCGTGGGAACGACACCTGAATGGTTCAAGCTTGTGCCCCGCGAGGTCATTGCAGGGCGTGTGCTTTTACCATCCGATGAGGACAAACAAGCCCCCGTGGCGGTGCTTACCGAATTTGGCGCCCGAAAAATCCTGGCTACAGAGCATACCATAGGCCAGACCATCAGCATAGGGGGCGACCAGTTCGAGATTGTCGGCATCGTCAAAAGCGAAAGCGGACTGGCTGGAAACATCCAGATTCCAGACCAGCAAGTAGATGTTTACATTCCAATCGAGGTGGCGCGCGTTTACTTCGGCGATATATTTACGAAACGTACTTCGGGCGGGGACGAACGGGAAATGGTAGAGCTGCACCAGGTCATTGTCCAGGTGGATGAGCCCAAAAAAGTTGAGTCCGTAGCGGCAGGAATCGAAAGGATGCTGGAGCGGTTTCATAAGAAAAAGGATTATGTAGTGAGCGTTCCTCTGGCGTTACTCAAGCAGGCCGAGGCGACGAAGCGAACGTTTAATATCGTCCTGGGCTCAATCGCCGGTATCAGCTTGCTTGTAGGCGGAATCGGAATTATGAATATCATGCTGGCCTCCGTTACCGAACGCACCCGTGAAATAGGAATCCGGCGCGCCATCGGTGCAAAGCGGAAGCAGATTATCTATCAGTTCCTTATTGAGACCGTAGTTCTCTCGACTATGGGGGGTATCATTGGATTGGGAATAGGCGTTCTTATCCCGTTCTTAATAACGTACTTTTCCGGGATGATCACGGTGATAACCTTGAAAGGAATTCTACTGCCGCTTCTAATTAGCATGACAATCGGCATCCTCTTTGGTCTGTATCCGGCCGTTCGTGCGGCCAATGTGGACCCAATCGTTGCTCTGCGACACGAGTAGCACCATTATGGATGTTGCCGTTGTTTGGGTCTATGGTCACGGTAGGTTTGTTGTCCACTGAATAAGGGCACCGATTTCCCTCCACGAACACACTCGTTCCAATATTTGGGTATTCTTTGATAATCCTCCGTATCCCATAATGGGAAAAATAAAGGTTGGTGCTTGACCATTTCTTTTGTTTTTCACCCCGCCCGTCGAGATGGGCGGGGTTCACCGCAGTTGCTTTTTGTTGCGCCGAAAGGCGTCCCTTTCGGGACTGCGGTTATCGGCATCGGGTAAACAGGAAATTCGTAGTTTTTTTCCTTGCCCCCATACTTACGTATGGGGTAAATTACCACACGTGTAAACGTGTGGTATATGTTCTGCCTATTCTCCGTAAGTCCACAAGACAGAGGACAGAAAACAGAGGACAGAAGTCAGATTGACCATTGACTATTGATTATTTTCTATTGAATTTGAGTGACGTTTTCTTTTCAATAGTCAATAGTAAATAGAAAATAGTCAATTGAAACAGATAATCTGAGGAGGTACTTATGGACTACACTTGTCATGATATTGCACAAATGATCGACCACTCGCTGCTGCGGCCTGAGCTGACCGAGGAAGATATTCGCAAAGGTTGCCGGATTGCAAAGAAGTATAAGGTTGCCACCGTCTGCTGCAGTCCGTCTGAAGTGGCACTGGTCAAACAGCTCCTGCAGGGTTCGGATGTCAGGACAACCACTGTTGTCGGCTTTCCGCACGGCTATTGCAAGACCGAGACGAAAGTCTTCGAGGCCGAGCAGGCCATCAAAGACGGCGCGGTCGAGCTGGATATGGTGATTAATATCGGCAGACTTCGCAGTGGTGACTACGACTACGTCAAGAAGGACATTCAGGCGGTTGTTGAGGTAGCCCACCGTCATAACGTGGTGGTCAAGGTGATTTTCGAGAATTACTACCTTACCGATGAGCAAAAGAAGATTGCCTGCCGGCTCTCAGAGCAGGCCGGGGCCGATTTTGTCAAGACCTCAACCGGTTTCGCGCTTGAAGGAGCAACGCTGGAAGACCTGCGACTTATGCGGGAAAATGTCACAGAAAAAGTGCAGATAAAAGCCGCCGGTGGTGTGCGTGACCTGGAAACGGCTCTAAAAGTCAGGGAGGTCGGCTGTACGAGATTCGGAGCTACGAGGACAGAGGCCATTATGGAGGAATGCCATAAGAGAAGCGGACAAAAGTAGGATTTAGGATTTTCTTTTCTTGGCAGGTGCATTATGGAGGTAGAAATTATGAAGAATAAATATTATCCTAACTTGTTCACCCCCGCCCCTGCCGCAGGGGCGGGGTTCATGAGGTAAGTTACCGAAGGTAGTGAGAAAATAGAACTCGAATTGGCAATATGCTCGTGCCCAATCGGATTGCGATGGTGCCGACAGACATCATTTCGGCTAATGCGGATGGCTCTATAAATCGAAGGGTCGTCACAGCACGAGCAAATCGCAAAGAGAGGTTGTGGTTTTATCATTGTCGGTGCAACCACACCTGATAAGGCAACTGGCAGACCAACAGTAACCTGTGTGGCTGCTGACGAAGACCCTTTGATTCCCGGTCTTGCTCACCTCGCTGAGGCGATGCATCGTTACGGGGCAAAGTGTGCCGTTCAGATACAGCATCCGGGTCGCCAGGCGGCAT
>JBAQFY010000151.1:0-35057 GCA_049287505.1 Sedimentisphaerales bacterium
TTTCTAATAAATAAGTTTAACTATTTGATTCGCCTTCGGCGAAGCTATTGCAATAGATTCCTCCGCTTCGGCACGACAAAGCCGTGCCTTCGGTCGGAATGACAGCAGGTATAGAATGTTACACTCACTTTTTAGAAACGGCAATAGATTCTTATGAATCTAACACTATGTTTTGAGGAATTTTAGTTTAACGGAGGTAAGCTAATCCAATTCACACAATCTCAAGGAAAACTCATCAGCTTTCAATTTGAAGAGCCTCACAGGTCATTTAAACGGCGAACTGGTCTTGAGGGTCATATTCCCTCTTTTCCGATATCGCCCCTCTCCCTTTCTGGAATTCCGAGGACCGGACCTACCGGCATATCCAAACCAGTTCGCGCGTACGAAACGTGCCATTCCCAAGAAAGAGTTTTTCAATTCGGTCGGCTCGGAGTACAATACCGGTGTGAGTATTGAAAAACCAAAATATTCAGCAATTACCTTAATCGTTCACTGTTAAACCGGATGAGAAAGAAAGGAGCTTAATTATGGCCACATTCATTTCCTTAGTAAATCTTACGCAAGAGGGAATTCGAGATTTCAAAGATTCTCCCGATAGAGCCGCTAAATTCAAATCCATGGCAGAGAAGGTAGGAGTAAAGGTCAAGGATGTCTATTGGACCATGGGAGTCCATGATGTTGTGCTCATCCTGGAGGCTCCGGATGACGAAACCGTAACCGCAGCAATGCTGGGCTTGGGGTCGCTTGGCAATGTGAGGACACAAACGTTGCGAGCCTTTAATTCGTCGGAGATGAAAGAAATTATTTCTAAAGTACCAAACTAATCAACTAATACATCTTTTGGCTTCGTGCATTTCAGAGCCGTGAAGCGGATTGTACGGGAAACGTTCAACCAGGAAAGATTCTACAGGCCACAGAATCTCATAATGGGGCTGAGTGTGCTCGTCAACGGTCGTTCGGTATCAGGGCGTTGGTAAGAAGAACAGCTTCCTCTGCTTGGCTTGCCACGCACCAATCAGACACGAGTCTAAGCTCAATTTGTGCCCGACGAGGCTGCGGCAATAAGGAGGAAACACCGGCTCTTTTTCTTATAGTGTGTAAAAACTCTGTTAAATGTTTTCAGAGACGATAGTGAACTGGCCATTTTTAAAAAAGATGTCTTCGGCTCGAACGCCTTTAATATTCTTTTCTTCAAGCAGTTTGTCAATATCAACAGAAATATTCGGATATTCGAGTTTCATACAAGCCGGTATTTTGAGTTTTAGTGCCTGATTGAGCCAGCTTATGGCTTTGTTCAAATGGCCGCTGACAATAGTAAGCTCAAATATCGCGTTGTTATTATCAAAACTTATGTATCTTAACGAAGCGGGAATATACGGCAAAATGAACGAGTCGGTCTTTATAACAAAATGGACTCTTTGGCCTTTGACTCTCGCACGTATTATCTGACGAGGTAAAAGCTCATTTGAAATCAGGATTTTTAGAAGCTCCTCAAGACTAAAAGTTATTTTTGCCATAGTTAGTCTGTACCTGATTTTCTGAGACTCATTTTTTACTTTTGATAATTCCTGCTTTAGGTAATATTTGAAAATATTTGCGATGAAAAGCTTATTGGCCCAATATATTTTTTCGCAACTACAATATCATCAAACCAAACCTTGCTAATAGAAATGTTTCGAAGAAACTCTGTTCTTTTTCCGACTTATTTGGATTTGAATATAAAGTTCGCACTTACATCACCATTTCGGCAAGCTCTGAATAGGCGCATATCAATGATTATACAGTCTGCATGACGCAAAGCTCACTGGCGCGTTGCTTTTTGGTCATCTGCTGCAATGCTTTGTTAGGAAAATTTTTGAGTTATTAAATCTTTATCAAATTCGAGGGAGTAAGATAGAACGGTTCTTAAATCTATCTTTTTAGAAGCATTTAGAATTTCTATACTCACTATCTTGTCTTGCGAAGTTGTATCTATATTAATACCTTCAGAAATCTCTATAACTCCATCCGGTGCATCATCTCCCAACTTTAAATATAAAGCATCTACTTCATCATCATAATATACTTTCATATTTTCCTTCCCTTCTTCAAAGGATAACTTGTTACTATTGTTATTATATCATTTTCAACGGCAATTATAATTTTTAGTGGATACCTATATCCTTCTACATTTTCAATAATTTCGTTTATCCCTTGATGAGATAGGTCTTTGCTTTCAAGAACCTTTAAAATTATGGATTCTGAAATGTTATACAATTTTGCTCTTCTTTTTGCATGACGAGAGAATTTTATCTTCATAAATCAAGTCTGCTTTCCTTCTGGTGGGTAATTATATTAAGAGGCATCCCTTTTTCAGCTCGGACTTCCAAGCACTCCTTGATTGCCTCCCGAATGTTACTCTCAGCCTCTTGTTCGTTCTTGCCTTGACTTACACAACCAGGGATAGATGGACATTCAGCAATGAACACCCCGTCTTCGTCCCGAAATATAGTGATAAAGAACTTCATATTTTTTCCATCTTTTATTCTCGACACATTAACAGTTAACATATACTGGGGAACCAGGATTCGGACCTGGACTAACTGATCCAGAGTCAGTCGTGCTACCGTTACACTATTCCCCAATAATTCATTCCTTGATTCCCGATACCGGATGCTTGTTGCTCGAACGAGAATCGAGTTCTACTCCACTTGATACTATTTATTCTTTTTTACCAGTAAGTCCGCCATATTCAAGCAATTTCCAGCCTGAAGGCAGGACCGCCGCCGCCAATGCTATCTTCAAAAGGTCGCCGACAAGAAAAGGGTATAAGCCGACAGCCGGCACAGACCTGTTGATACCCGTCAGGCAGCACAACCAGAGCAAACCAAAAGCATAAATGACGATATTGCCCAAAACCATCGCCAAAATGGTGGTTCCAATCCGCCTGTCCCAGCCCTTCTGTGCCAACAATCCTGTGATGTAAGCAGCAGGGATAAAACCAACCAGATACCCTCCGGTCGGCCCTATGAGTACCGCAAAACCGCCTCCCAGCGCAAAGACGGGCAAGCCCGCCACTCCCTGCACTATATACGTTAGAACACACAAGCTGCCTCGCCAGCTTCCGAGCAGCGTCCCTATCATCAGTACGGCGAAGGTCTGAGCGGTAACGGGAACCGGACTAAAGGGGAGCAGAATCTTGACCTGGGCACACAGGCCAATGAGCAAAGAGCCGCCAATAACCAAAGCAATATCATACAATACGGCACGCCTTTTCTCACAAGGCCGCAGAAGGTCAGCTATAGTCGCGCTCGCCAGCATATCTTCTCCATCAACAATAATTCGATGCCCGTCGTGTCTCGCTTGGCGGAGCCAAAACGCGACAGGCTCCCACAATCTCTGAAAGCACTATATCCTGCTAATCTACCTGTAAAAAGTTTTTAGACGAAAATCTGATAGAGGCTTCGCCTCAAATCGTATTATTTCTGGATTCCCGCTTTCGCGGGAATGACAAATCATTTTGATTGTCTAAAAACTTTCTAACAACAGCACAGTCATTATATTTGAAGCTCCTTGTTGCGTCAAATGACATATTGCGGTCCTTCCGGAATATTGAGTTACACAGTTTCCGCCGGCGAAGCAATCCAAAATCAATCATCAGTGGTCAGCAAACAAAGGGGCTATACCGAACAGCCCTTTAGCAGCCATATTTTTCATCTGCAGCGGCGCAATAGCGACCAAAAGCAGACTCATGGATAATCTTTTTCACCTTTTTTCTTGTAGTAGTAGTAAAAGCCGATTTGATGTATAATACTTTTGCAAAGGACCTCTAAGATAGCAGGAAAGTACACAACTCAGACTGGTCTGTTAGAAAGATAGACATCAAGGAGCTGTGGAAACTCAAGTGGCATCGGGAGTACAACATCAACGGCGGCTGGACAATGGCAGGCGGGGTCATGCCGGGTGACTGGCCGGCCTGGATGAGGAGCTTTAAAGAATACTAAAGAATTGCCCGGTCTCTTAAGTCCATTGAACAATCTACCTAACCTTTTGCTGAACAGAGCGATAAATCCCACGGCTGCAGGCACGGATAGATATTCTCCCGCCAGAAAGAGCAAAAATATTCCGCCAACAACCCATTGTGGCTCATACTATCAATAGAGCAGCGGGAAACTTTGCTTTGAAAAAAATCTCTCAATCGCAGGGACTATAAGATACAATCAGACGCTTACATGGCACAAAACCGCCAGCGCCCAAAGCAAGTCTTTTTTAGCTATGACCTTCGTCTCGTACCTTTCATTTATCGGTATCAGATGGACATCTGTTTTTGTCGTTCTTATGAGCTTGCAGGTAACGCCTATTTGATTCGCAACACGAGCAATGCTGATTTGACCCTGCGCCGCCGGCACCGATGGACTTAAAATCACAACGTCACAATCATTTATCCTTGGTGACATACTGTCACCGTCCACATGCAGGGCAAAGCTGTCAGGGAACAGCTTATGAATCTCCTCGCACTGTACAAATTCGACTATCTGCTCCTGCTCTTGCCCACAAACCTGAATAAGATTAGCCTGCTGCTTCCTGATTCCATCCACCAAAGGCCTCGCCTGCAAATCAACTGAGACCTTGCCATCTACAGAACCAACAATCTCCTTGCCGATATGCTTTTTCACCAGCTCATCAAGCTCGGTAATAGCTTGTTTCGGTTCCGGCAGAAAAGTCTGTTCCCAAAAATGAACCATCCCCGCCGCAGTTCGACCGAGCACAGGTATCCATCCAGGTCGAGCCGGTTTGGACGTCAGAAGCCCGGAGCGAAATCCTCCTTTAATCCCTTTTTGCTCGCATAATAGCTCAATAAAAGCCAAAACCGCTTCTGTCAGCTCAAGATTGCCTGTAAACAACTTGTCTAACCTTTGCAAAATCTCACTATTTGGCCCAGATGCGGTTTTTTTTCCAGCGATTCGGCCTGTCAACAACCATTCCAAATCCGCTCCTGTAACCTCACATATTTTCAGCAGTATCTCAATTGGAGGAATTCTATTGTTTTCGTAATAGTTGTAAGTAGAAGGACTTATGTTCAAAGCACGGGCAAATTTGCTTTTACCCCTGCTGCCTGCATATTGCTCACGCAGAGATATAATCCTCGCAATTATCGTTTTTTCGTCAAATTTAATCATACATTTTACGCAATCGTAAATTTTTTAATTGCATTCTTACGCATATATGTTAATATTTCTAAGATAGTGTATTTTAGACCTAAATACGAATTTTGTCAAGAAAGGAATCGTAAAGAAAATGTCAAAATCTACAAAAAAAACAAAAAGAGCAGCTTCATCAAAAAAACCCAAAAAAATAGGAAAATCCTCAGCAATCCAATCAAAAGCAGAAGAATATGTAGGCTATCTTTTGGAATTACACAGGCTGCAAGGGGTCCTTCTGAACCGTTTGCACAGAGAAGTTTAACGAAAGACAGGGGTATCTTCGCGAAAACCTGGATTTTTGTTTAACCAAAGCCTTTTCGGGAAAAAGGTTAAGGGCTTTCGAATAATACGGAGAAGATGGTTGTCCGTAGAAAACAGAAGACAAATGATAGATGACGGAAGGCAGATGACGGAGGACGGAAGGCAGCGATTTACGATTTGAAATTGCTGCTTACCGATTTTATTTTATGGCTTTGCACTTACTATGCGTTTTGCGTTTGTATGCCGGCTTCGCTGGTGTTTTGTTCGCCGGGTTTAAAAGGCAGCGGTTCGGCGAACTGAACAGCAATGCGGCGTAAAAAGCTATTTACTTTATCAACGCGACAAACATGGGCTGACCGTGTGAAATTTGCCATATCGAAGGAGTCATCCAAGCCATAACGGGGGACACTAAAACGAGCTGTTATATGCTGGCCTGGGTAGGGGCAACCATCGTCGGCGTGGCAGGTAAACGCAGCCCCCCTGCTGGAGACATCAACCATCTGTCCCTGCGAAAGTATCTCATTAGGGTCCTCTGCAAACCAGATTGGCCAATAATAACGCAGTCTTTGTTCTGTTCTTCGCTCGTCCAGCCCGTGATACGGGCGGGGCTCGTTTGGCTTATCCATTATAAACACCCTTCAAATCTGTAGTTTTTGTTTTAATGACTTGCGAATCGACAGTTTTGAGGGCCGACTTTACAAGGGAACGCCGAGAAAATCGCTGCTGACCTAGCTGATAGGGTTAGTTTGCGGTTTTTTAGTTTATTACTGTGGAAAATCGGTTTAAAATTTTTTATAAGATTTTTAGCCTTTGTCAAGGATATTCCTATAACCAAACGTCAAGTTAAATCGAAAGCCGGTAAGAAATTTGATTTCATTTAGACTAAAATGGCCGGTTCGATTGTGTTATATATGACGAACGTTCGTTCTAAAATAAAACATGCAGGATTTAGATGATAGAAGACAAGCTGCTTATATGGAGATTTAAGCGCGGCAGCACCGAAGCCCTGTGCCGTATCTATAAGAAGTACAAGGACAATCTACTAAGGCTGGCATCGGCTCTCTTGAACGATACGGCCGCTGCCGAAGACATTGTGCACGATTGTTTCGTATCTTTTGCACAATCTTCAGAGAAATTAAAACTTAACGGCAACCTCAAAAGCTATCTGGCAACCTGTGTTGTTAATCGTGTACGCAACGCAAATAAAATAAAGCAGCGGCAGGAAACTGCCGGCCTGTATGAGGCTGAGTCAGCGGTATCGAATACAAAAAGGCCGGAACAGTGGATTATCGATAGCGAGCAATTAAGGCAGCTCAATGATGCGCTTGCTCAGCTTCCGGAGCAGCAGCGAGAGGTAATAATCCTGCATCTTCAGGGCGAAATGAAATTTAAGGCAATTGCCGAACTACAGGACGTTTCAATTAACACCGTCCAGAGCAGGTACCGCTATGGACTGGATAAACTGCGGTCAATTTTATACGCCGTAGGCGTATTTAGATAGCGAGGTTAAATTATGAGGCCCGCAGAAAATATAGAAAATCTAATTAAGAATATAAACATCGATACAAATGCCAGAATAGATAAAGATGTTCTTGGTGAGGTCGTCGAAGCATTTGAAAAATCGAAAGGCAAAAAAACATCTGCAACAGAGCAGAATATTGGGAGAATAATTATGAAAAGTAAAATAACAAAAGCAGCCGCGGCGGCGGTGATAATTATCGCTTGTTTAACAGGCTTATTCCTCTGGAAAAGTACCGGTTCGGGTATTGCCCTGTCGGATGTGCTCACGAGAATCGAACAAGTCACAGCGTATATGTACCAAATGCGTTCAACAATAACAAGACAACAAACTAGCACGGATTTGATAAGCACCGTATTGATTTCACAAGAAAATGGAGTTAAGATTACTACGAAAAGGATTGATCCCAATAACCATGAAATTAACTCCGGGGATACATACCTCTTACCCAAGCTAAATTCCGTAATTTTCGTCGTGCATGAAGAGAAAATGTACGTTCGCCTGAAATTTGATGGTATGAAGCTCGCATACTACAAAGAAGAATACAATGATCCACGCATCATAATCAAACAAATCCTCAGTTGTGACCACACCAGCCTGGGACAATCCGTCATTGACGGGATTACTGTCGAAGGATTCCAGACCACAGATTCAGCCTACGAGGGCGGATTTATGGGGCAAGCTGATTTTGAGGGAAGACCTGAAAAGGTTGAAGTAAGGCTATGGGTGGATGTGAATACATTTCTGCCTGTACGATTGGAAGAGGATATTGTAATGAAAAAAGGAACACGTATGCACGAGGTCAGCTATGATTTCCGGTGGAATGTGGTCGTGAATGCGGATGATTTTAAGCCCGTCATACCCGAGGGCTACATGTCATCTGGAGAGATCGTCGTTCCTGCTGTTAAAGAAGAAAATGCCATTAAGGGCTTGAGACTATTTACCAGTCTTGCCGGGGAATATCCAGACAATTTAGACACAGAAATCCTTAACAAGGAGGCCAGGAAACTTATAGGTTTAGTTAAAGATTCCTTCGAGGACATCGCCGACGATGAAAAGAAAAAGCTAACCAGCGAACTAATATCAATCATGGGACCGGCTTTCTTCTACGAAAAACTGGTTGAGGACGAGAAGGCCCCAGCCTATTATGGCCAGACGGTTGGGCCGGATGACACCAATAAAGTACTTCTGAGATGGAAGCTTGATGACGGCCAATATCGCGTCATCTATGGCGACCTGAGCATCAAGAATGTAACAGCCGAAGAGCTGGCTGAGCTTGAAAAGCCGTAATCAAACATAAGATACAAAAATATGAGAAAAAAAGGTAGGGTAGTAGGCTCGGCCTTTTTGAAAATCAACTGCCAACTTCCCGAACAAGCTCGATAAACTTTTGACCTCGCTGCTCAAAATTGTCAAACATATCATAGCTGGCACAGGCGGGACTTAACAAAACGACATCGCCACTAACTGCAAGACGAGCAGCTAATTGGACTGCTTCGGCGAGAGAATCGACAATTTGAATTTTTGTGTTTGTTTCCGGAAAGATTTGTATTGCATCTGCAATTTTTGGTGCGGTTTGGCCTATGAGGATGGCTGCTTTGGCGTTAGTGGCTATTTTTTGGCCGAACTCATCGAAGGGTATGTTCTTGTCATATCCGCCGGCAATGATAATTACGGGCCGGTCAAAGGCCTCCAATGCACTAATGGCACTTTGCGGCGTGGTAGCCTTGGAATCATTGTACCAAGAAGCGCCGTTTATTTCCTCAACAAGCTCAAGACGATGAGGCAATGGCTTAAATTCAGGCAGGGAATTTTTAATGCTGTTCTCGTCAATGCCAAATTGCCTGGCTACAGCAACAGCGGCAGCAAGGTTTGAAAGGTTGGCCCGGCCGGGTAGTGTGAAACTCTCGCGAATCTCCTTGCTTATATCGCCGGTTGAAAACTTAATGCAAATCCTGCCGGTGTCTCTGCTGTATTTTTCAAACCATTCGGCGGCAATCTTGTCTTCAGCGTTGAATATGGAAACTGCAGGGCTGTTTTCAGCAGGGTGGGGTTTGCCCCACCAAGTTTTGTTCGGTGGGCTAAAGCCCACCCTACGCACCTGAAATTTGAAGATATTTTCTTTGGCGGCGCAGTAATTGGCAAATGTGCCATAGCGGTCAAGATGGTTCGGTGTAAGATTCGTTAAAAGTGCGACTTTCGGGGCTTTACGAATTTCCGCCAATTGCTCAAGCTGAAAACTCGACAGCTCCAGGACGACCAAATCATTTGCTTTAATTTTATCCAGAATAGTTAATAAAGGCTGATTGCCGATGTTGCCGCTTAGCCAAACGTATTCGTATTGCGTATTGCGTATTGCGTATTGCATAGTTTGAGATTGCTTCGCGGAGTTTATCCTTGAGCGAAGCGAAGGGCTCGCAATGACGTGTTCGTCGCTCGTCGCTTCCGCCTCGGTGGACTCGTCGCTCGCATTTTTTAAAAGATGGGCGGTCAGGGCGGCTGTTGTGCTCTTGCCGTTGGCCCCTGTAATGCCGATTATCTGCGCGGGACACAATCCAAAGAAGATGTTTATCTGGGACGTAACAAATTTGTTGTTTCGACGAGCGAGCTCGAGAAACTCATTATCAGCGGGCACGGCAGGATTGGCTATGATGATATCGGCCTGCTTAAAATCAGCCGGGTCGTGTGAGCCGAGATGAAATTCTATATCGGGAAACTTTTCGAGCTTATTTATAGAATCGCTCAACTTTGAGGCTGGGGCCAAATCCGTTACTATTACTTTTGCGCCGGCCCTTGCGGCAAATTCAGCGACATCGGCTCCGCCGCCGAAGTGTCCTAAGCCCATAATTAGAACTTTCTTGTCAGTGAAAAAATCTTTGTCCATAATTCCTTTATAAGAGACTAAAAGAACGGTTATCCTATGCTTTCTTGCGCCTTGTACCCACGATACATACAAACAACACCGGCTGTCAACTGATTCGCCTGCACATTTAGAAAACCGGCTTCTTTCATAAGTGCGCAAAAGTCGTCAGTGTTATAAAAATTCTCGACAGTTTTGCCCAAATAACGATAGGCATAATCGTCGCCGGAGACCACACAACCAATCATCGCGAGCAGATAGCGAAGATATAAAAGATAACAACCTCTTATTATTCGCACCTTCGGCAATGAAAATTCCAGTATCAAAGACATACCGCCCGGCCTCAAGACTCGGTGCATTTCTTTAAGAGCTTCAAATGTATCGGCGGTGTTCCTGATACCAAAAGCAATTGTTACTACATCGAAGCTGTTTTCAGCGAAGGGTATTCTAACTGCATCAGCCTGTACCAAGCTGATATTTTCTGTGAGTTTGTGACTGTTTATTTTCTCCCGGCAGATAGCCAACATATTTGCAGATATATCGAGTCCAACAGCTTTAGCTATGCTGCGGTTTTCGCGAAACAATGAAATCAATAGGTCGCCCGTGCCCGTTGCCAAGTCAAGAATTTCCAAATTACCGTTTCTGCTCGAATTTAGATATTTAGCGACTTTTCGACGCCAGAAAAAGTCCTGCCCGAAAGACAACAAGTGATTAAGAAGGTCGTAACGTGGCGCTATCCGGTCAAACATTCTGCAGATATCAACTTTGTTTCTAAAAGTTTTGCAGGTATCAGAAGATTGCAGAGACATTTTTCCTGTTTTAGATGAAGTTTTGAATTTTATGTTACGGTTCTACGTTTTTCGCTTTGCGTTTTACGTTTCTATATCAACGTCTGCATTGCTTTTGCCAAATCGACTTTTGCATCGATGACAGCCTGCTCGATACATCTTTTCCAGTCGTCGCCGAACTGGCCTTTATATATCGGCTTTTCATAAGCGTAGATAATGGAGCGTGATGCGTTGATTAAAGCTCCGGTGCCGTCTGGTTTACAGAACCGGACACAGTCGGCAGCCCCGGCGCCCTGAGAGCCGTAGCCCGGGACGAGGAACCATAACTTTTCATACTTTTGGCGCAGAGCACTCGTTACTTCCGGCGCAGTACCGCCCACTACCATTCCAACATTACTGTAGCCGTTTGTGCCGATTCGCTCACCCTTGTTGGCGATCTGGCCGACGACTTCGGCGAGCTTTTCGTACATTCTTTGACCATCGGCGCCGGTAAAATCCTGAATAGCGGCTGCGGAAGGATTGCTGGTACGAACCAGCACAAAAATACCTTTACCCTGCTTGTCGGCCATATTCGCAAAAGGTTCAATACAATCAGCACCTATGTAACCGTTAATAGTTATGGCGTCGGGGGCAAGGTTGTCTTCGAGGCCGGCCAGCTCCGGATTTTCAAGATGAGCAGCAGCGTAAGCTTCTGCGGTGTGGCCTATGTCACCTCGTTTTACGTCGCCAATTATTTCCAGGCCCAGCTCGTCAGCCTCGGAAATCAAGGCATAGTAAGTCTCCAGGCCTTCCCAGAGATACTTTTCAAAAAACGCAATGTTTATCTTCACGGCAGGTACCATTGGCGCAACGATTCGCATCGTCTGAGTGCAAAAATCGAAAATAGCATCGACCGCGGCGGCGGCATCAAACTCATCGTTCATCTGGCGATGGTTTCTTATCGCAGAGGGCAGTCTGTTGTAAACAGGGTCCAACCCGACAATTAAAGAAGTCTTCTTTGTCTTTACGGCCTCGCAAAGACGGTCAGCAAAATGACTTGCCATATTCTAAATCCTCACAATTGGAAAAAACTTTTAATAAACATTTGAACCACTATAATCATATAAATGGATTCGAGCAAGACAGAAATACAAGGTATGAAAACAGATTTGAAAATTCGCAAAAAGGCAAGATTCAAAAAACTGGTCTGCTGGCTCCTGGTCGATTTGGCTGTAGCGGCCATCATCTTTGCTCTACTGTTATACAGGCCCGGTCGATATAAACCGACCGATTTCAGCTCCGGCAGCCACGAACGGGGGCAGGTCAGTCCATATCTGACAAATGACTTATCACCGACAATTTATAACGGTGCCCAGCGTGGCAAGCCCTTCGAGGTGGTCATTACCCAAAAGGGAATAAACGATATAATTGCCCGGGGTAACTGGCCAATGGAATCCGAAGGAATCCTGCTTTATGCACCTGCAGCGCTTTTTGTCCCCGGTACCGTTGTGCTCATGGTAACGGCAGACGTCAAAGGTGTCGAATTCATCATTACTATTGAGTTAGAGCCCAAAATCAACGAACAGGGGCTTTTGAACCTGGAGGTTGCGAAGGTAAAGGTTGGCGCTATGAATATTACGCCCCTTGCCAAGATGATTGCCAAACAGATGTACTCGCAGAGGCTTGCCGCTCTACCTATAGACACAGAGGCTATACAGACAAAAATAGTTGCGTCTTTGCTTACTGATGAGCCGTTTGAGCCTGTTTTCAGGGTTGACGATAAAAAAAAGGTGCGAATTGAAAAAATAACTATAGATAATGAAAAATTACTGGTGCGTCTGGTTCCAGCTTCGTAGCACGCCTTGTGGTCTTAGCCTCGTGGTCAATGCAAAAGAGGATTTTGGTTCAGAAAAAGCGATTTTATCCGGACGTTGGCGGTTTTGAGTCACTGAGTTTTTTCGCTTGTGTCGGACGTGGGCTAAAAATTATACAAATTTGACAAAAAAATAATTGCTATTGTCGTATTTGACGATTATTATAAGAAGTTTGGTTATAATGATTAACAGCTACCAAAGCTAAACTTAGAACTAAAGAGGCGCTTAAAATGGTTTTGACAGGATTAGCAAACAGTGCAAAGTAAGCGACTAACAATTGACCCGCATGGCTTTGCTTCTGCGCAAATGGTGGCTTGGAAATCGGTTTTCTGCTTCAATTGTCGGAAAACGAACGGGGTTATTTACTATCGGAGGCAGATGATGTAGCGTAAAGGCAAACTACAACTTCTGTTCGTTTTTGGCATGCCGGGGAACCTATTTTGCAAGGAATCCCCTTTTGAAGTGGAAACGCGTATAGTTTCCATTTTTTTTTGTCCGAGGCCGGAGAGTGGGTTCGGGCTTGAAAAAGAAAAATCAGTGCCGGATTAAAGAGAAAAGACAATGAGTCAGGAATTACTCAGAATCGTGGAAAACATTGCCCGCGATAAAAACATCGAAAAGGAATCGATATTTGTGGACCTGGAAGAAGCCATGGTTTCGGCAGCGAGGAAGCACTTTGGCGAGCCGGAAAGCAATATAGAGGTAAGCATCGACCGCAACACAGGCCAGATTACGGCCTTTAAGGACGACGAGAAAATCGATATAAAACGGCTCGGCCGAATCCCCGCCCAGACAGCCAAACAGGTGATGATACAGAAGATACGGGCTGACGAAAGAAACAGCATCTATGCCGAGTTCGTTCAGCGAAAGGGCGAAATCGTAAGCGGCACGGTTGTTCGATACGAAAGTGGAACAGTGATTGTTAACCTGGACCGCTGGACGGAAGCTTATATGCCAAAAGGCGAACAGATAATGGGCCAGACACATCGGGTGGGCGAGAGAATTCGATGTTTGATTCTTGATGTAAAAGAGACCTCGAATCAGGTCAAAATTATCCTCTCCCGCACGCACCCTGGTTTTATCCGGAGATTATTCGAGTTAGAGGTGCCGGAGATTAATGAAAAAATTATCGAAATACGTGTACTTGCGCGAGAGGCAGGCTATAGAACGAAAGTTGCGGTGGTCTCATTCGACGACAAGGTTGACCCTGTTGGGGCGTGCGTGGGTGTGCGGGGCAGCAGGATAAAGAATATAGTCGATGAGCTCGGCGGCGAGAAAATAGATATTGTCCGCTGGAATGAGTCGTCACAGGTGCTCGTGGCGAATGCCTTGATGCCGGCAAAAGTCAGCGAAATCGCCCTGTGTTTTGAATTGGGACGAGCAACAGTTGTCGTGGATGAGGACCAGCTCAGCCTGGCTATCGGTAAGCACGGGCAAAATGTCCGGTTAGCCGCCAGACTCACAGGCTGGGACATCGATATACTAACCCCGGACGAATACAACCAGGGCATCGAGAGACTGACAAGCTGCGTTAAGTCTGTGGAAGGCGCCGGCGATACGGTGGTTGATAAGCTGATAGCACTTGGCGTAATATCCCTTGGTGACATTGAAGATGTAGGGGTCGAACCACTGATTAATGAGCTGAAGATTGACGCTAAGGTCGCTGAGAAACTAGTTACAGCGGCAGCCAAAGAAATCGAACGTCTGGAGGCCGAATCGAAACGAAATGAGGCGGAAAAGCAATTGGCCCAACAGACAAAAGCAGCAGATAGCGAACAGTAGCCATATCTCGAACGAGATATGATGTATCAAAGACGGTTGAGATTGGAGATTTATTTTTGTCCACTACAAGAGTTTACATCTTGGCCAAAGAGCTCGGCGCAAAAAGCGCCGCCATTGTGAAGAAGTGCCAGGATGAGGGTCTGGACATAAAGAACCACATGTCAGTGTTATCGGCCGGCCTGGCAGCGACCATTCGGGAGTGGTTCAGCGAAGGGGAAAATATTACAACTATTGAGACGGCAGAGAAAGTGGACCTGGAAAAGGTTCGAATCAAAAAGAAGGAAAAACCGGCGGCAAAGGAAATAAAAGTTAAAAAAGCCAAGCGGACAAGACCGGCAGCCGAGACAACTACCGCAACAGAAAAAGAAGCTGAACAAACCGAACAGGAAGCTGCTTTAACTATAGAAGCTGCGGTAACTACAATAGAAAAGCCCCCACCGGCCGAAGACCAGATAACCGAAGCACCACCAGAGGAACAAGAGCCGGAGCCGATAGTACCTGCCGGGCCGATGCTGGAAAAACCTGAGCCGGCCCGACTGAGTGGACCACAAGTTGTTCGAGTCGAAGCACCCGAGCCGATACGACGACGACCAAAGCCTAAGCCGAGAGTCCGATATGACGCACCTGTTACCGAACCGTTGATGTACAGTCAAAAGGAAGAGGAAGGGTCAACTTTGGCTCTGGACGAGGACAGGAAACGAGTCCCAAAACGACTCAAAGAAAGAACACATGGGCGAAGGCGAGATGGGCGAGATGGGCGAGATGTGCGAGACACGGAAACGATAAGGAGGCCTAAAACCGGCAGCCAATGGCGACAAAGAGATATCGAAGAAAGACAAGCCCGGCTTGATGCGGCCGGGGGTGAGGGGCTGCGATTAAGGCCAACGCGTAAGATCGCTTCCAAGTCCAAACTGAAGCTTGCTGTTCCTGTCAGACCCAAAAAAGCCTTTGTAAGCGAGCCAATTACAGTAAAAGAATTATCAGCAGCCCTGGCGATTAAATCAACGGAAATCATACAAAAACTCATACAACAGGATGTAATGGCCACGGCCAATCAGGTAATAAGCAGCGAAGTTGCGGAACTGGTTGCGTTGGAGTTCGACACTGAGCTGGTCGTGGAGCACAAAAGCACGCTGGAAGAACAGATACAGGCCGATTTTAAAGAACGTCAGAGAAAAAATCCTCAAAAACGTGCGGTGGTTGCTGCGATGCTCGGGCACGTTGACCACGGCAAGACCAGCCTGCTGGACAAAATCCGGTCAACTCATATAGCAGCCGGCGAAGCAGGCGGCATTACGCAGCATATCGGGGCATCTGAAGTGACCTGGGACAATAAAACAGTAACATTTCTGGATACTCCGGGGCACGAGGCTTTTACAGCAATGCGTGCCAGAGGCGCTAATATGACCGACGTTGTTGTGTTAGTTGTTGCTGCCGATGATGGAGTGATGCCCCAAACAATTGAGGCGATAGCCCACAGCAGGGCAGCGCGTGTGCCGATTATTGTGGCCTTGAATAAAATAGATTTGCCTGGCTGCGATATAAATCGTATTTACTCTCGGCTGGCTGAGCAGGAGCTGGCTCCGGCTGAATGGGGAGGCCAAACTGAAGTGGTCAAGACCAGCGCAGTTACCGGTGAGGGTATAGACAACTTGCTTGAATCTCTGGATTATGTGGCTGAATTACTTGAGCTTAAGGCTGACCCGACAATCCCTGCGACAGGATGGGTCGTCGAGGCCAGGATGTCGGCAAAGAGCGGGCCCGTGGCGACTCTGCTAATCAAGGAAGGCCGACTAAAGAATGGTGATGTGGTCCTGGCCGGCAATGCCTACGGCAGAGTAAAAATGTTGAAAAACAGCTACGGCAAAAACATAAAGACAGCTACAAGCTCTATGCCGGTGGAGATAACGGGCCTGAACGATGTCCCCCAGGCTGGTGACAGATTTTACTGCCTGGATGACATCAACAGAGCCAAGGCCGCCGCCGAGGAAAACCAAATACGCTCAAGAGAGAGCTCGCTGGCCGAACGCACACAGGTAACATTAGACAATTTATTCAGCCAGATAGACGCCGGCAAAACAGAAGCATTAAATCTTATCATCCGGGCCGATGTGCAGGGCTCGGTCGATGTCCTGAAAAAATATTTGTCCGAGCTGAGCGTCGAGGAAGTAAAGATTAATATTCTGCATGCCGCGCCGGGTGGAATTACAGAAGGTGACGTTGTGCTTGCAGAGGCGTCGAATGCCATTATTATCGGCTTTAACGTTGTCCCTGAAGAACACGCCTCCAAGATCGCAGAATCCAAAGGCGTTGAGATAAGGCTCTACAACGTCATCTACCGTATAACCGAAGATTTAGAGAAATCAATGGTCGGTATGCTTGAGCCGGAAGAAATAGAGAAGGCGCTGGGCAGAGTTGTGGTAAGAAATACGTTTAAAATCTCCCGAATTGGTACGGTGGCCGGCTGCTATGTCAGCAGTGGATACGTAAGAAAGAATGCGAAGATGCGGCTAATACGCGACAATATTGTGCTCAAAGACAACCTCAGTGTAGAATCGTTAAAGCATTTCAAGGACGACGCTCGTGAGGTAAAGGCGGGCCTGGAGTGCGGGATTAAGATAGCAGGATTCGATGATATTAAAATCGATGACGTTCTTGAGTTCTATGAAATTGTGAAAGTAGCCAGAACCCTTTGAGCTGGTAATTGCTGATTAATGAGTAGTGATTACTTAACTATTTAATCAATTACCAATTACCATTTACTACGTAATCAAACTATGGCGACTCGACGGCAGGAGAAAGTAGCCCGTGTGGTGAAAGAAGGCGTCAGTGACGCCATTTCTCACCATCTTAGCGACCCCCGCATTGAGGGGTTCGTGAGCGTTACGACAGTGGAAGTGGCAGCTGATTTGCGCAATGCCGATGTATATGTCAGCATTTTCGGTGGAGACGAGCCGGCTCAGAACAAAACTTTCGCGGCAATAATACATGCAAAAAGCCGAATACAATCTCTGGTAGCCGGCAAATTACAGAGCAGATTCTGTCCCATATTACATTTTTACAGAGATGAGAAATTCAAAAAAACGTTAGAGACTATGAAACTGATAGACCAGGCAGTCAGTGAGCTGGAAAAAAAGGACATGGAAGAAGATTTGAACGACGAAGAAGCGTGAAGCGAAATCCGAAATTCGAGGCACCTCTGCTTTGGCGGGACTAAAAATGTCCCCGCAAAAACTAAGATGCGATAACTGGTCTTTTACACTATCGGCAAGAGACTAATATGAAGAATAGCAAAAAGTATTCTCAAAAAATACAAATGTTGCACCGCTCACTGAGCCGGAAATATCCAAAAGTACAAAAAGTTATCCACGATGAACCAACAGATGCAATTGTTTATGCAATCATCAGCGCCGAGCTGAGCGAGAAGGCAACGGATTCTGCGATTAAGAAATTCGGTGATTATTTCGTTGACCTGAACGATTTACGTGTTTCGCGAACAGAAGAAATAGTAGAAATGTTAGGTGAGGACACACCTGTTACAAGGAATATAGCATTGACAATCACCAGCGTTTTAAGGGCTATATTCAACGAATATCATAAAGTGAGCTTAGAGGCATTGAAAAAAATAGGCAAACGTCCCGCTCGACAGATTCTTGAGAAGATGGAAGGTACCAGCCGGTTCGTAGTCGATTATTGTATGCTCACGTCTCTGCAGGGTCACGCCATACCGCTTACCAAAGGAATGATAGAATATCTCGCAAGCAAGGAGCTGGTCTATCCTGAAGCTAACGAGCAGCAGATAGGAGGCTTTTTAGCAAAGCAGATTTCAGCCGACAATGGATATGAGTTTTATGCTCTTTTGCGGCGCGAAAGTGAATCATGCAGGAACAATAAGATAAAAAGCAAAACGACTCGCAAAAAAAAGACTAAAACTAAACGCAAAAAGAAAACAAAGAAAAAAAGTAACTAAGACGAAAAAAGAAAAAGCAAAAAGTAAAACAATGTCAGAACGGATATTAAAATTAGGTATTCCCACAGGCAGTCTGCAAAAGGCAACGATAGAACTTTTTGGCAAAGCCGGATTCCACATCACCGATTCCGAAAGGAGCTATTTGCCTCGTATAGATGACGAGCAAATCCGGCTTATCATGCTGCGAGCACAGGAGATGGGCAGATACGTAGCCGATGGAGCTCTTGACGCCGGCATTACCGGCTACGACTGGATAACAGAGAATAACTGTGATGTGATGGATGTCTGTGAGCTTGCCTACAGCAAAGCCACGAACAATCCAGCCAGATGGGTGCTGGCTGTGCCTGATGAATCGCAGGTTAAAAGAGTGAAGGATTTGGACGGTGGTATAGTCGCAACCGAGCTGGTTAACGTAACAAAAAAATACTTCGCGGATAAAAATATCAACGTAAAGGTTGAATTTAGCTGGGGCGCTACCGAGGTAAAGGCCCGGCTGGTCGATGCAATAGTGGAGCTTACCGAGACCGGCACATCATTGAGGGCAAATGAGCTGCGCATCATAGATACCGTGATAACTTCCACGACGAGGTTTATCGCAAATAAGCAGGCCTGGGACGATAAGTTCAAGCGGGAAAAAATAGAAAATATCTCCATATTGCTCAAGGCAGCAATCGAAGCCGGCAGCAAAGTCGGCTTGAAGATGAATATAAAGAAGGACCACTTAGAATCGACACTGAAGATTTTGCCCGCTGAAAAAAGCCCGACCGTTTCGTCTCTGGCTGACCCGATGTATGTAGCGATAGAAGTGATTATCGACGACAAAATCGAACGGTCCTTAGTTCCGGCATTGAAGCGGGCGGGCGCAACGGGAATAATTACATATCCTCTCAATAAGGTTATACACTGACAACTGCCTCCGCTTCAAATCGCTCACAGTCATTTCTGTCTATAATCCAATATCATTCAAATCGTTACAGCGTTTTCCAAATCAAACAACCGGACAGCAGTGCTCTGAAACACTTTTTGATACTCCCAGGGTTTTAATGAGCCGGGCCTTGAAGGGCATGTGTTTCCCTTGCCCCAGTCACCACAGCCGAACATGCACTTTAATATTGTACGCGTATCGAAAACAATATCGTTTATTCTAAAAACCACGGCGTGGTCGGCACCGAGCTTTATGGCCAGGTCGATGAAATGTTTTTTGTCTGCCTGTGTATCTTTTTTCATACCGTCGTAGATTACGTTATATCGCAGAAGAATAATGCAAACAACAAGATATACGCAGCCCAAAGCTATCCACACGTTGTAATCCTTTACTTTCTGTCAGGCATAAAATATAGCGGAAAAAGTTCAGTGAGGTAGGTAAATAGTCGAAATATAAGCTGGAAGTTACCAAAGTTTGGCTGTAAAATAAATTGCAGGTCTTGTAAACAGGTTTAATTAGGAGAAATAAGATGAAGCGATATATTTTGAGTATGATGTTGGCGACTATATTTTTGCCGGCGTTCGCGGTCGCTCAGGAGAAAGGGCCGCAGAACATCGATTTCCAGATGGAAATGCGACAAAGGGAAATGGAGCTGCAACAGCAGGAAGCCCAAATGGATATCGAGCGGAGGACGCAGGAGCTCGAGCTGGATAAACGCAAGATGGACCTGGAACGTGAAAAGCCAAGGGACATCGATATCCAGATGGAAACGCGTGGAAGGGAAATGAAACTGCAACATCAAAAAGACCAAATGGACATTGAGCGGAAGATGCAGGAGCTTGACCTCGAGAAACGCAAGATTGAGATGGAGAATATGCGAAGACCGAAAGGGCATCCAGAACGTATGAAGGACAACGATAATGATGAGAATGGGCTGCATCTATTACTGCTGCTGGTTCTGGTAGTCCATATCCTTTGCGCGGTTTGGGTGTACCAGGATATACGCCAGCGTGCCGGCATGTCCGGTATATGGATAGTGATTGCGCTTTTGACCGGGCTGCTCGGGACACTGGTTTACGCTGTCGTTCGGCTCGGCGAAAGCCCAAAAAGCCAGGCGTAAGCAACAATAATTGAATCCGCCGCAGGCAGAGCTGCGACGTTGATTCCGCCACACGCGGGTTTCGCCCGGAGCGAATCTTCGACTTCGATACGCCTGATAGAAGTCCGCCCACGGCGGTTCACTATATTGACCGTTGTTTTGAGCTTAGCAGGGCATGACTTTCGGCCAGTAGCAGGACTAAACGAAGAAGTCCTAAGGACTGTGTTTATTTAGCCAGGGAAAAACCATCCCCAAAGCCTTCGGCTTTGAGGCTGCCACCCAATAAAATTATTAAAGAATGTGTGGCAGCCTCAAGCGAGTCCTGAGCAGAGTCGAAGGACGAGCTTGGGGATGGCCATTTAAGCCAAACCCGGCTAAACACGTACTTAAGGACTACTTTAGCAGGTTATTTTTGCCCTGCTGCCGACCCAAGGCGGAAAAAGTCCGCATGGTTTAGATATGGATATCTATAATCTTGTCAGCTTCGCAGGGATATTTGTCTTGGTCGGCTTTGCATGGATTCTGTCGGCTGATAAAAAAAATATGAACTGGAGGGTTATCTTCTGGGGGCTCGCCCTGCAGATACTAATTGCCCTGTTCATCTTCATTGTTCCGGCAGGGTCAAAATTATTCCTGGTTGTCAATGACGTAGTAGTAAGCATTCTGGATTCCGCCTCGGCCGGTGCAAAGTTTGTGTTCGGACGATTGGCTCTTGCGCCGGGTCAGACAAGCGAGACAGGAGAGGAGTCACTCGGATTTATTCTGGCTTTTCAGGCGTTTCCTACTATCATCTTCTTCTCGGCTCTCATTGCGGTTCTATACTATTTCGGCATAATGCCTTTAGTCATCAGGGGATTTGCTTATGTATTTACAAAGCTGATGAGAATATCCGGCGCCGAATCTCTGGTTACCGCCAGCAATATTTTTGTTGGAATTGAGTCCACTCTCACTGTTAAGCCATACCTTAGCCGAATGACCGACTCTGAAATCTGTACTATTCTGACCGCGGGAATGGCTACGGTTGCCTCCAACGTATTGGCGCTTTATGTGTTTAGCTTGAAAGCTCAATTTCCCACAATTGCAGGCCATCTGGTTTCGGCATCTTTGCTTTCTGCACCGGCGGCGCTTGTTATGTCAAAAGTTATTTTCCCCGAGAAGCAAAGCCCGGAAACATTAGGCATAAATGTCCGTCCCTTTTATGAAAAGGAGAAAAGCCTTTTCGAGGCGATTATTAACGGTGCCAATTCCGGGGTCAAAATGATTGTCGGAATTGTGGCGCTGCTTATAGCGGTTTTAGGTCTGGTTGCATTAGCTGACCTTTTATTGTCCGCTGTAGGCGCAAAGGTAAATTTGCTTTTCGGCATCGAGGGACAGTGGTCTTTGAAAGCGATTTTTGGTTACATCTTTTATCCGTTTACTTTAATCTTGGGTATCCCTTTATCCGATGCGGGGACAGTTTCCAAAATTATCGGTGAGCGTTTGATTGTTACTGAAGTCGTGGCTTACAAGGATTTGGCAGCAGCTTTAGAGCATAATTTATTGCAGCATGAACGCTCGGCTGTAATTACCACATACGCGCTATGCGGATTTGCTCACCTTGCCTCGATGGCCATTTTCGTCGGAGGTATCAGCGCATTGGTCCCTGACAGAGTCCGTAATATAGGAGGGGTCGCGCTACGTGCACTATTGGCGGCAACGTTGGCCTGTCTTTTAACGGCCTGCGTGGCCGGAACCTTCTTTACTAAAGGCTCGATTCTATTGGGCAAATAATCATGTTCTTAAAGTATTTGAAGGACTGCCGGGAATTTGTAGCTGGTGATAATTCAATTCTTCGTGAGCTTTTACATCCTGAGAAAGCAGATTTGAAAATTCATTATAGCTTAGCTCATGCCCAAGTCAGGGTCGGCCAAACGACCAAACCACATAAACTTCAAGCCGCCGAAGTTTACTATATAATAGCCGGAAAAGGCCTGATGCACATAGATGAAGAATCTCTTGAAGTCGGCCCTGAGTGTGCTGTTTACATCCCGCCGCAAGCGCTCCAATATATCGAAAATACAGGAGATTCCGAGCTGAAATTCTTGTGCATAGTTGACCCTGCCTGGCGAAAAGAGGATGAGGAGGTTTTTGACAGTAGGGGCAACCCCATGTGGTTGCCCTGATTTGCTTGTCCCCGCACGCGGGTGGCAGCCTCAAGCGCAGCTTGGGGATGGTTTGAAAACGGAGAATGTGTGCGCTAAAGCAGGTAGGGTGCGATACTCGTGCTTCGTAGCAAAGCTAACTTCGCAGAGTAGCATTTCGCACCACTTTGACTTTTATATAGCCCCCACCCCGCGCGGTGGGGGTCACTTTTGTCCTTTTTACCCACCCCGCGTGGTGGGGGTCACTTCTGTCCCTTTTTACCCACCCCGGCACTGTCGGGGATTTACTATAATTTGGATTGCCCCGTTAAAGTGCCTTATACTCTAATGGGGCTTGTCCCCGCACGCGGGTGGCAGCCTCAAGCGCAGCTTGGGGATGGTTTGAAAACGGAGAATGTGTGCGCTAAAGCAGGTAGGGTGCGATACTTGTCTGACGACAGTCAAGATTTCGCACCACTTTGACTTCGAAATTCGACATTCCTTGTTCGATACCTGTCCTGAGCGCAGTCGAAGGGAGATAAGCTTCTGAGTTTACCCTGAGCGCAGTCGAAGGGATATTCCTTTTCTTCACCCTGCCTTCACTTCGAAATTCGACATTCCTTGTTCGATACCTGTCCTGAGCGTAGCCTGCCCTGAGCGTAGTCGAATGGGCTGACTTTGAGAAAAGAAACTGCCGGGAACACCCGGCGGGCCAAATCCGTTTAATCTGTAATACAATCTTTCAACTTCTTGTTTTTTATGCATGTTTTTTGTTTTAAGCGATTGTATCATCTGTAATTACAATAGGTTATGGAACATTTTGTTTAGACGAACTTTTGGTTGCGGCTACGCTGCGCCAGGTAATCCGTGGCTTAAAATAGGTAAAAATTCCACTGGTTTTCAATCAAAAACGCTGATACCTCAGAACAAAAATTAAGATTTTCAAAAATTTTTTAACTTACTGTCCCAAATGGAGTTACGAGAATCACGAATCAATATTCGAGGACTTTTTTCGCATCAAAAGTGCAGGTAGCTCTAATTATAGAGGGAGTGTTTTTTTACTCCCTGAGTTTACCCGAGTTTATCCCCGGGTTTACTTACACGGCTCTTCTGCCGGGAAGTGTGTGCTTATTTGCTTTGGAGTTTATCCCCGAGAACCACTACCTTGGCCTATAACAGGGGGCCGGGGGCTGCTTTTTTCGCCTCCGGCAAAAAGATGCCAAACTCTAAACTTGTCCTGAGCAGAGCTTGCCCTGAGCGTATTGAGTTTACCCTGAGTGTAATCGAAGGGAATGTCGTAGTCGGGGACCCAGATTATAGCTTAACTATTTAACCAGTTTATCCATATTAACTAAATTGACTAATGAACCACGAAATACGAGATACGCTTCACGAGATACGCTTCACGAGAAACTAAATACAATCTACGAAATATTACGTACGAATTTATCAACGTTTTATGCAAAACAAACCCAATCTTGTCCGCCGTAGGCGGATTGCAAATGAACTTAAACTTTTATATAACAAGGATTTATGAAAATAAATGTAATTGGACACTTGGTGAAAACAAACCCAATTCAAACCCAATTCAAACCCAATCTTGTCCGCCGTAGGCGGATTGCAAATGAACTTAAGTAATGTTATAAAAAAGGATTACAGAAAAAACGATGATTTTACAGTCCGAATAAACAAACCCAATCTTGTCCGCCGTAGGCGGATTGCAAATGAACGCAAACTTATATGTCACAAAGGATTATGAAAATGAAACCACCTTCAAGCCCAAAAAAACAAAGCCAAAACAAACCCAATCTTGTCCGCCGTAGGCGGATTCCCGAAAGGCCAAAATGAACTTAAAATCGTTTGCCGGAAAATCTGGCTACACCCGGCTCACGCTTAATTGGTGCTGGACTGTTGACGGATTTGAAAATTTTAGTTATCGTACAGAGCAGACATAGATGAAATCAAAATTGTGCTTAGTTTTTGAAAGGAGAATTTTGAAATGAAAAGACGAGAGTTTCTAACTGGTGCCATAGGTACGGCAGCGGGCCTTGCCGGGATAGCAGGTATGAGCTCTTTGGCGGCTGCTGCAGAGGGTGAAGATGTCAAACGAGAATATTTTGAGTTCAGAAAATACTATTTGCACGTAGGCTCGAAGAAAAGACTGGTGGGTGATTTCCTGCGTGATGTGGGAATACCCGCGATGAACCGCATAGGGATTGAGCCGGTCGGTGCCTTCAGCGCGATATATGGGCCCAACAGCCCAACGCTTTACGTTCTGCTTGTACACAAATCTTTGGACTCGGTAGTGAGCTCAGCTTCGCTTTTGATGGCGGATAAAGAGTACCTGAAGGCGGGGGCTGAGTTTATCAATGCGCCCTTGGCTGAGCCGACATACGTGCGAATGGAAAGCTCGCTGATGGTGGCTTTTAGGGATATGCCGAAACTGGAAGTTCCGGAAAAGGGAAGGGGTATTTTCGAGCTTCGGACCTACGAAAGTCACAGCATCAAGGCGGCCAAGAAGAAAATTGAGATGTTTAATGAAGGCGGGGAGATAGCGATTTTCAAAAAGACAGGTTTGCAGCCGGTGTTCTTCGGCGAGACAATAATAGGCCCGAAAATGCCGAATTTGACTTATATGCTGGTCTTTGAGAATATGGCCGACCGCGACAAGAAATGGGGCATTTTCAGCGGCGACCCCGACTGGAAAAAACTCAGTGCAAATACCGCTTATAAGGACACTGTTTCCAATATTACCGATATAATCCTGCGACCGGAATCGTATTCGCAGATATGATTGCCAGTGGCCGGCAGTGAGTGGTAAGCAGAATTACTGCACTAAAGTTTGGAATGCCTAAAGTCCGATTTTCGTTTAACGTTGTCGATGCTCGTATGGATGCTCGCCCTGGAAACTCGAAGCTCGTATTTACCGAGTTTCCAGCTTCGAGCTTACAGTTTCGATACCAGTTTCGACAACGACAAACAAGTTTCTACAACTGGGTAACTTTAGCTCACTTTAGGCACTTTTCTGATAACCAATCACTAATTAACGTGTGTTTGGTTTTGTTCCCAGGATTTGGAGAGTTTCTCCAATAACCGGTAAGGTTTTGGTTGTTACCTTCGGGTCGTAGAAATCGCCGATTACCTCCATTCGCACAACAGCCCGCCCAAGACCTTCTGTAAGAGATTGCCAAATGGAAGGGTCTGCGGTGGCAAGACGCCGACCTCGTGCGATAAGAGCCAAATCGACATTTCGTGTTTTCAGGTCAATCCTACCAGAGCCGTAAAAGGCAACGGTCCGGCCGGACAGGTCGAGCTTCTTAATAAGCAGGTCATTGCGCCTGATATATGAATCAAGGAACATCTGGTCAAAAGCGAAGTCTTTCGACTCGGTCAGTTTCAATACCTGCAAGATTTTAGCCAGGGGCGAAAGTTGCCCGACCTGCATATCGCTGATTGCAAGCCTGCATGTGCCGATACGTGAGGAGCTGTCATCAAGACGGGCATTGACGCTCAATGAGCCATTCATTTTCCCGCTCGTATAGTCGTTATCAGGACTCTCTTTAGTTTTTGTGTCCGACAGAAATCGTTTTAAGTCAATATTGTCAAAACCTAACCGCAGCAGATACTCTGAAGCACCATCAGCTCCGCCTCGGGCGGATTTGAGCTCGAATCTTCCTGTCGATTTTCCGCCATAACAATCGGCGATTAAACCTTCGGTGGCCCAACTGTGCAGGTCAGGGTCATAATAGATATCCGCTTTCGGATTAGTGAGAGATTTGCCCTGAATCTTGAGCGTGCCTCCATCGAGAGCAGCCCGGCAATCACTGAGACCTTCGCCGGTTTTATACAAGCCCTTCGTTTTCAACACAGTATCTAATTCAGTTTCGGCATCGGATAATTTGAAACTACAGTTCTTGAATCTGATATCGCCGGCGAAATCAACGGACTTTTGCCCGTCATCTGCCCGAAAAACCGAGATATTTTCGAAATCCATATCAAATCGGCCGGTAGGCGAGAGACTGCTGTATAATTGCTGAATATGTTGCGGCAAGGCCGTGCCGAGACACTCATCGAGGTAAATGTCGTTAGCCGAGAGCTGCAAAAGGGCGTTACTGAAAACATTGTCAGACAAAGCTATTTGGCCGTTCAATTTTATGGTCGAGGCCTCTCCGAAAGGAGTCCCTTGGACTGCTGTCAGCGGAACACCATCACCTAAAGTTGCAGAAATATCTTTAAGCGTGATACTATCTTTTGTTATCAACAAGGTGCCGGTGATGTCTCTGAAGGGGTAGGGAAACTGCGAGAAATTGACGCTGTCACCCAGGCAATCCACAGTTATCCTGTAATCAAGGGGCTCTGTAAGGCTCTCTTTGTTCAAATCGGCGCTGAGATTTAGTTTGCCCTGTGGTTTCAATTCGGCAACGATTTCTTTCAGCAACTCAGGCAGCAGACTAAATAAATCATTGTTAAACCGCACCTGTTCAAAATCCAGCGACAGGCGATAGCGGAGCTCCTGGGTTTTCCGGTCCGGCCAAATTCGGCCGGTCAACGAAACCAAACCATCGCCGTACCGGCCGGATAAGTTTTTGACAGTTATCAAATCAGGCGTAAAAACAGCGTTGGCCGATATATTTGAGACAGGCAGCGAAAATCGGCCGGACTTCAAAGAAGCTTTTTTAAAAGACAAATCGGCTGTATAAGTCGCGGGTTCGGCCCCCTGTCTCGAAACCTTTACCCAGCCATCGGCCAGACCTGCAGGGTGAATTCGAGCGTATAAATTCCTCTGCCCATCAGGCAGTGCCGCCTCCAGTGTCGAATCGAGGGGAATATTGTTTACCTCGATGGACACATTATATATCGAGCTATCGGCGCTGTGGGTTGCCACTTCGCCGTTCAAGGTGATTTTACATTCGTTTACCTGCGAGACTACATCCGAAAGGATTACATTACCGCGGTCGAAAAAGAGCCGGCCTGTAAGATTTTTTAATGGATAAGGAAAATGCCGATATATAGCTTCTGCGCCGCGCGGTTCGACTGTCAATTTTTCTTCTTTGTCCGTTTGTGAGCGTCGGCTGAGCCGGTAATCTATCGCTGCAAATCCTGCGGGGGAAAAAGCTGACCAGGATTCTTTCTGTTTGGTGCTTAGCGCATTATACAGGTCATTATCCAAAGCGACATTGTCGCTTGTAATCCGGATTTGATACTTCCAATCCGGGCCGAAGTCCCGGCTCCAGCCGTTAAAGAAAAGCTCAACGTCTCCGTGCTTACCGTTTAGATTGCTCAGCACCACGCTATTTTTTGTAAAATCTATCTGGCCAACCAAATGCTCTACCGTGTACGGGAACTTATAGCAGCAAAACGCAACATCCTTACAATAAACTTTGCCGGCCAACGTACTTTCGCTTAGCCGGTTTAAATTGCCCGACGCATCAAGGTCAATATCTACTTGTCCATACGGCTGGTACTGGTTAAAAAATCTTTGCAGAGCAGCAAATGGGCTGGACCTCTCCAAAAAAGCCGGCCCAACTAATGCTAATTTGTCCAGCGCCGGACTACATTTGGATTGCAAATCTTTTATCCTTAGCTTTAGAGAGAAGGTATTGTCCTGGTCGTACTTCAATTCAGCAGCCAGGATGTCTATAATCCAGGCCATCTCAAGCTCAGAGACATCGACAGATGAAATTCCACCTGCAATCGTAACAATTCCCGGCTTCCAAAATCCGCTCAGATGGCTTTTGCCATAACCGGAAGCCATCGTGGCTGTCGTTATATCAAAGCTGTAGCCGTCTTGTGTTTTCTCATCGAATCCAAACCTCGCATTAAGAGGCACTGAAACAGCAACTTTTACCTGCCCGCTTGAAATCTTGCTATATTGCAGTTTTCCTGCTTCGAGATGAATACGCGGCATCTTGCCGGAGGCGCCTTTAGGAGGCCTGATTTTAAGTGCCGATAAATTCCACCAGCCCGTATCCAAATCGTATTGGGCGTTGAAAACAAAATCATTGACATCTATAATTTTTAACCTGGGCCGCAGTAACAATAAGCTGCTCAGACTAAAGCGTGCATACACTGTTTCTGCTTTAAGAATAGTATCATCACGCCTGTTAGTCCTAAGGACACCTTTCAGAGAAGCGTGCATTTCCGCATTAATCCGCTTCTTATATGGGCTGATTACAAGCTCTTTGATGAGGACCGAACCGTCGGTGTGAAAATTAACCGATTCGGTTTTTATATTCGTGTTGGTCAGCTCAGCAATCTGTCCTAAAGCGATGTGGCAGAGAGCTCTGCCTGCCAGTATAAAAAAGAGCCATAGAAGAGAGGTCAGAATCAACACTTCCACAAGCCAGCGAATTGCAGTTTTGAGCTTCAAGTTTTGAATTTTGAGCTGGGCCATAGAGCGTGCAAATAATGTTGGGTTCGTAGTTTTTAGTTCGTTGTTCGTAATTTATTTTTAATATCCCAACTACAAACTCTGTTCGGCAATCAACCATTATTTTTTAATCGCCTTATCCGTGTTCGTATTCTATTTAAAAATTCCAACTACAAACTCTGTTCGGCAACCAATCATTATTTTTTAATCGCCTTATCCGCTATATCACGACGGCAATAAGCACCGTCGAATTTTATTTTATCTACCGCTCTATACGCCCTTTCCTTTGCGTCTCGGATTGTCTGCCCCAGGGCGGTTACGCCTAACACTCTTCCGCCGCTGGTAACAATATCCCCGTCCATTTTTTTAGTGCCTGCGTGGAATACAATAACATCTTCGAGCTGTTGTGCATCTTCGAGACCGATGATTTTTTTGCCTTTTTCATACTCGCCCGGATAACCGCCTGAAGCCATTACCACACAAACCGCCGGCCGCTGGTCCCATTCGAGGGTAATCTGGTCTAACGTGCCGTTGCAGACAGCCAGAAGGACCTGGAGCAAATCGCTTTTCAGCCTTGCAAGAATCGGCTGGGTTTCGGGGTCGCCGAAGCGCACGTTAAACTCCAGCACCCTTGGGCCGCCGCCGGTAATCATAAGCCCCGCGTACAGGACACCCTTATACGGCGTACCGTTCCGATTCATACCATCGACGACCGGCACAAGAATTTCACGAGTAATCTGATTCATCAAATCCTCAGTAATCACAGGTGCCGGACTATAAGCGCCCATTCCACCGGTGTTGGGCCCCGTGTCGCCGTCACCGATGGGCTTGTGGTCCTGGGACGATTCCATAACATAGATATTCCGCCCGTCCACAAAGGCAAGTATCGAGGCCTCTTCGCCGAGCAGTTTATCTTCGACGATGATTATGTCACCCGCCGGGCCGAATACTTTGTCGCACATTATCTGTTCAGCCGCTAAGATTCCATCAGAAGGGTCGTCACAGACAAAAACACCTTTGCCCTTCGCAAGGCCTGCGGCTTTTACCACCACCGGTTCGTCTCTGCTTGCGATATATGCTTTGGCATCGCTGAACCTGTCGAAGGTTCTACCCTCAGCCGTGGAGACGGAGCTGGAGCGCATCAACTGCTTTGCGAATGCTTTATCCGCCTCGAGCTGAGCGGCACCGGCGCTCGGGCCGAACGCCTTTATACCGGCAGCTTCAAAAACATCGACCAGGCCTGCTGCAAGAGGGTCCTCCGGGCCGACCACTACAAGACCGACATCGTTCTGACGTGCAAAGTCCAGAAGCTCATCGGCATCATCAGCACCGATAGGAATATTCTGTCCACATTGTGATGTGCCGGGATTGCCCGGTGCTATGTAAAGTTTAGTTAAATCTTTCGACTGAGCCAGTTTCCAGGCGATTGCATGCTCACGTCCGCCGCTCCCAACTAATAGTACATTCATCTGCCACCTAAATAATTGATTATTGATGATTTATTATTGATTATTTGATTTTCTTTTTTCCATCCGATAACGACTATACACAAGCAATAGTCTAACAGAGGCGATGGATTTCAAGGTATCACCTTTAACTTCAGTGGAAGGGTCTTTATAGGGTCTTATCTCTCGTAGCCCCTGAGTTTAACATCGTCGAATTGGCCGGTATCGTCGAACGAGCCAACGCCGACCCTTCCCCAATCAAAGCGATTGTCAACGGCAGTCATTATCGGTTCGGGCCCGTCGTCAAAAAAGACCTCAATCGTACCTTTTTCTGCATCACGCACTAAGCGTACGGTGTGCCAGTTATCGTCCCACTTTGTCCCCTCGGTTCGTGTCTTTGCAATCGAGACGCGCGGCTCGGCATCAACAATAAAAATCGAGTTCGCGTTAGCATCAGCTATGTTGGCAATGTGCACGTAATAGAAATGCGACGGGTCCTGATGTCCAAAAAACAGGCATATATCTCGATGGCCGTAATCCTTCGTCGTGGAGCGCATCTTCAACTCCAGCACGAAGCTGCCCACGACGAAATTCCGAACAAGGTTAATATTGAGAGGCGAGCGGACTCGTGGCTCATATTCGCTCTGTTTATACAGGGCTAACACCTTGCCATCGTGCCCGGGCTCGATTTGCCACGCGAACGGGTCGGTGGCCTGCCATTCACCCAGACTGCCGTCTTCAAAGTCCGCCTCGAACAACAGCGGCATTTTCTTACCGCCTATACCAGCCAGTCCGTTACACCCGGTCGCCACAGCTAACAGCGTCAGTAAAATAACAGTTGTTTTCCAATAAATTACTGCTTTCATCGCTTAGTCCCCTTCGTAATAAATATCCCTTTTCTTTGAGTTACATCCAGTCCCTTTAGATATTACCACTGATAGATATTACCACTGAGCTTCAATATAAGGCCCTATGGGGCCTTTCGGTGCAAGCTTAGGCATGGACTTGAGAATTGCTTCTGCTATTGCAATATCACTTTGCCGGGTAATTTTGATATTCGAAGAGTCTGCTTCCACGATCGTTACCTTATGACCCAGCGCTTCAACCAATTGCGAGTCATCGCTGATTTTGCTCTGGTCCAGATTTTTGAGGTTTTCGTATGCCTTTTTGAGCAGGGAGGCCCCGAAGACCTGTGGGGTTTGAGCCTCGTAGAGACTCGCCCTGTCAACCGTTCTGATTACAGTGTTATTCTTTACTTCTTTTATCGTCGCCGCAACAGGACAGGCAGGTAGGCCGGCACCGCTTTTGGCGGCAGCGGCGATAACCTTGCCAATCAATTCCGCAGTTACGCAGCATCGACAGGCATCGTGGACGGCAATAAGGTCGATTTCATCTTTGATAAGCTCGAGACCTTTATTGACGGTATCAAAACGCTCGGAGCCCCCAAAAAAGATTTTTACATTGAAAAACTTCAGGTTAGGTCCCCATTTGATGCTCACAAGCTCCTCATCCTCGGGCGCGATGCCTAACAGAATCTGTTTTACATCGTTGCGGTTGGCGAAAAGCTCGACGCTTCGCAGAAAGACCGCCCTGCCGGCCACATCGACAAACGCTTTCTTTCTTTTTCCGCTGAATCGGCTGCTGACCCCGGCAGCACAAATAATTGCAGCAACACTTTGACTCATAGTGAAAGTTCCCGTTTCAAGCTTTTGTTTTTCAACTCATCAAATCTGTGAAATCTGTGGCTAAAATTCGATGCCACGTCTGGCGGGCAGGCCATTATCAAACGGGTGCCTGATATTTCTCATTTCAGTCACCAAATCCGCCATCGCTATCAATTCCTTAGTTGCGCCTCTGCCGGTCATAACAATTTCGACAACAGGGTCTCTTTTGTCAATTATATTTTTGATATCTTCCAATTTAGCCAGGCCTTTTGAAAGGCAAAACACAATCTCGTCAAGTATCAGCACATCGTAAAACCTTTTCTCCGCCGTCTGTGCGATTCTTTCAAGGGCCTCACTGATTGCAGCCTGCATCCGGGCGAAAGCTTTTTCGTCCTCAAAAGATTTGGACATATCCCAGGGTGTATCAAGCGCTTCGGTCCTGATTCTGACAGCGCCCAATTGCAGTGCGAAACGCTCGCCGATATCAAGAGACGCCGGTTTCAAAAATTGATATATCAGTACCTTGTTTCCCTGGCCGGCTGCACGCAGCGCCAATCCGAACGCAGCGGTGGTTTTGCCCTTGCCGTCTCCGGTATAAATCTGGACAAGCCCTTTTTCCAACATAAGAGTATATTAAAAGAATAAAAGACAAATTAAAACAAAAAACTCTTTGACAGACTCCGGCTCACAGGATTGCTTGCCCTTCGACTCCGTTCAGAGCTAAAGGCCTTTTTCGCTCAAAATGACATAGACGACGCTCAAGCTTTTTCTTAAAGAACAGCCATTCCTCGCTGATTGTATTTTATTGTTTGACGGAGCCGGAAACCTGGTCTTCGGAACCCGATTCTCCGGGAAGTTCGGCAGTAGTTTGGGAAACGGGCTCATCCACAATAGATATGTCTGTTGTGTATTCTGGATAAGAAAGAGAAAAAATCTTCTTGAAGGTAAGTTTGGTTTTGTCCCTAAGCAGGTCAAGGACGTAGAATTCATTCACATGTTTAAGGGCATTATTTCTGGCCTCATCGTCAAGGGCAAGAACCTCATCAGAGCTGAAATCTTCTATTATGTCGTACTTCCAGGGGACATTCTCCGCTTTTTCCAAAGGTAGTTTATAAAACTTTCTGTTGTAGATTTCACAGCTCAAGACCCTCGGGTTCGGCAGCGCGATTTGAATCACCTTTTGTGAATCGTTGATAGTGTAATCCATTCGGTCCAGCTCAAAACCGACTTTCAGCTTAGCCGTATATCTCAACAAGCCTCTTTTCCAGCGAACGGTAATAAGACTGGTCTTCTTTTCTTTTATCTCCGTAACACCTTCGGTTATATATTCCAGAACCGCTAATTCCGCTATCGCCTGGATGGATTTAATCAGAAACGTAGTTGTTTTCGATTCGGTCCTGGGCGATGCGGACAATTTTTTCCCTATCAAAAAAGCTAACAGTCCTATGACTACAATGCTGGTAATATAAATAGCATACCACATTTGGCTACCCTTTCCGTCTTTTGCCGGTGAGCTTGCCGGCAATATGACGTGATTGAAACATTCCAAGGACAATTATCTAAAGTTATTTCACCAATCGTGTAGCCCAAGCACTTCCTCGGACGATTATTTAACAATTCAACTTTTCTGTCAAGTTCCGTATCTGCAATTTCATCAAAATATGCCAATTTCGGAAAAAACTGTCTCAGCAAGCCAATATACCGCTTTAGGAATAGCCCAAAAGAAGTAGTGAGACACCTCACTCCACTCATACATAACTAAGACCCTGGAAAGAAAAGAGAACATTTCTTGAAAAATCCTCTTTTTTTGCTTTTTTTTCTTGACCTGCAATTTGAATCCTGGTAAACTGGTGAGATAAAATTATTTAAAAAGGGCTAAGAGTGTCTTCTGGCTACGAGGGGGGGTGGTCTTGGTACAGTCCATTTTATATTTATATTCAGACGCCTTGCTATTTTTGAGGAGGCGGAGGATTGGTGGTGTACAAAAGCAGCAGATTATCGTTCGTATTGCTGTTGCTCGCTACGGCCACGTCGGTAAAAGCCGGGCCAACGATGAGCAATTTCAATGGGAGCTTCGTTACCGGCGTTGCATCACCGACTTCGGAAACACATATCTTCTTCGTACTCGAAACAAGCCAAATTACCGAACCTTCCAATGCTCACCTGGCCAATATGGGCGTAGAGCTTTCAAAGCCACCCGCTGATTTTACGAGCTCGCCACCTGTTGGTGCACAGTCTTTGCCGCCCGTGCCTGCAGCGCTTTTCATGGTTTTAACAGGATTCCTTTGTGTTTCATTGGTTAAGGACCGCAGGTTCTGGCTGGGAGCTTTGGCCGGCTTGCTATGGGCAGGACAGACTGGAATTCAAGCCATCCCAAAATTAGCTGCACATATTAGCTCAAAGAAACATATTCAGCAAAAATCTCATACTAATACTGTTCGCTTACATCGGCTTGAAGAATCCCTCCGTTTGCGCAGTGACATTGAAGGCACGAAATACATAGGCCTGCTTCGCCATTTAGCTGGAATACCGAACGCCACAACGGCGTTGCTATTACCGGCGTCCCTTCAGTCATTGCGAGCGCAGCGAAGCAATCTCATCGTACCGCTCAAGCAGGTATCTTTTGCGCAGACCAAGTGCATCCCCGCAGCACCTCAATTCGCAATAACGCACCTTTCATCTTTACTAATCCGGGCAACCAACTGCCTGGCTCCCGGAGCCAAGCAGTATATTTATTTTTCACCGGCATTTACTTTTGTCCATCTGGCCCGCGGCCCGCCTAACCCGGCCTGATAACTACAACCTCCTTTCTATGCGGAGGGTCATTGCGCGCAGACCCTTCATGGCGGAGGTTGATGGGATTCTGAATTAGTTTTCCATTGACGTAGTAACAAAACGAATTGTAAAAATGTAAATATGTAAACAAAGGTAACATTAAGATAAACATAACTCAGAAAACACGTTTTACATCTGAGAGGAGGAGATGAACAGATGAAGAAGTTAATAATTTTTGCAATAGTGTTATTTCTCGCTGGCAGTGCCAATGCAGCGATTACCATCTACACTGACCGGCCCTCATGGGAGACTGCCGTCTATAACGTCTACTGGGAAGAACAGTTCGATGACGCCATGCTGGATCCCCATTTGAGCTTTACTCCAAGTACTCCAGGTAACGGAGTAATCGGTGGAGTATGGCATGATGTGATTGACGATTCAAA
>JBAQFY010000152.1:0-5991 GCA_049287505.1 Sedimentisphaerales bacterium
GTACTGTTATGTACAATAAAAAACCCTGAAGAATAAACAAGATTCATGTTTATATTTAATCCGTGTTAATCCGTGAAATCTGTGGCTAATCTTTTTCGTTTTTGAGGGTTTCGTACAGCTCGAGGGCCTCGGCCGGCTTCATATCCTCATGAACAACCTTGCGAATCGCCCACATCATCTCTTTGGGCGCGTCGGACTGGAAAATATTGCGTCCCATATCCACCCCTGATGCGCCTTCCTGCACCGCATTGTACGCCATTGTCAGGGCATCGAGCACGGGGATTTTCTTGCCGCCGGCCATTACAATCGGAACCGGACAGGAAGCAGTTATCGTTTCAAATTCTTCCGGAACGTAATAGGTCTTTATAATCTGGGCCCCAAGCTCGGCACAGATGCGGCAGGCCAAACGGAAATATCTTGCATCGCGGACCATATCTTTGCCCACCGCCGTAACTGCCATAGTCGGAATACCATAACGCAGTCCCATATCCACCAGCCTTGTCATATTATGCACCGAGCGGGTCTCGAACTCGCCGCCAATAAATACCTGCAGCGTAATCGCCGCAGCGTTCATCCGAATCGCGTCCTCGATATCGACGGCTAATTCCTCATTCGAGAGCTCCTTGAGTATGCTTGGGCCGCCGCTGCAGCGCATTACGATTGGCTTGGTCAAGGTAGGAGGTACCGTGGTTCGCAGGATTCCACGGGTCAGCATTATAGCGTCGGCGTAGTACATTAGCGGCACGATGGTCAGGTCAATCCGCTCAAGGCCGGTGGTCGGTCCCTGAAAGTAGCCGTGGTCAATCGCAAACATTACCGTTCGTCCGGTATCGGGATTAAATATCCGTGAGAGCCGATTCTTCATCCCCCAATCGAGAGAGTTTGCACCTTTGAGGAAAAAGCCCTCAGCCTTCATTGGAACATCTTCGTAGTATTTTTTTTCTCCTTTCGCGGAGTCGATTTCAGGCATAATTATTCCCTTTCTCTTATTTTATTTGTCTTTTAGGGCCGGTTAGTTTGTCAACCTAACCAACGTCTTGCCGGTCGGCGTCTTTGTCTTTCAACATCCATGGAGTAGCGGCAACAAACCATACTATTGTAGCGAGCAGCATTATCCATTTGACCATATCCAGCTCCAAGCGGCCTGCAAGGAAGATGATAGACGGCAACGTTAAGGCAATCAGCGCCAGCAGTGAGATGATTTGTAAGATAGGACGCATAGTAATTTCTCCTGTTATTGGGCCACGTTCGGGCGGAGTTTTTTCTGATAGAATTTGCTCAGGACGATATACAACACGGCTGCAACAAACCAGCCGGGCAGCGAAACGAAAAAGATTTGCACGGTGAAGGTGTCTTTGAGCCACCCAAGGCGGTCGCTCATAGTGAAAACGCCCCAGGCAACCAGCTTGTCAATAATCCATCCGAGCTGGACAAGGACCAGACAGATGGTAAGTGTTACAAGCCAGGCCAGGCCGGCGGCCCAGTTGAAGGTCCTTCTGCTCAGCTCGGCGTAGTAACTCTGTAGGCCAAACTTTCGAACCAGCCAGAAATCGACAAAGATAACTGCACCCATTGGCATAAGAATCAGACCGTAAAGGGCGACAAAGCCCAGCAGCTTCATTGCAATAGCCGGGAACATACCGGCGATTGTTGCAATGGCGCCGGTGATAAGTGTTACTTTGAAACGGGACGATTTGGGTGCCAGGGCCTGGAACGCCAAGCCTGCGCGGTAGATGGTCGGATTGGCAGTCGTCCAGCCGGCAATAATCACACATAAGAGGCCGACCAGCCCTGCAGCCCGGTAGGCCAGCGGGCCGGGCAATACATCGATATTGCTCGAATCCTGATGCAACTGATAGGCATACAAGATTGAAGCGCTTATCCAGGCCATAAAGTGTCCCACGTACATACCTGCACTGCTGGCCACTGCATACCAGCTCTTGCGGGCGAACCGGAATACAGACAGATCGCTCATGCCGATGTGCATCGCCATATTACAGAACCAGGCGAAGAAGGTTACATGCCAGAAGGTGAACTTGACCTGCCCGGCCAGCGGCGCACCGCCCTTCCATATTTGGGTTTTGGACAGGCCCCAGAGGTCGCCCAGTGAGTTGATTTCTACTCCTGTTGCCTCGATGAACTGCCTAAGACCCACAAAGCCAAAGACCAGGAACACGAGGACCATCCACGGAGCGGCCACGTTTGCAAACTTAGCGATTGTCTGGTAGCCGTAAGCAGCAACGATGGCAATTAGCCCACCTACAACGGCGACAGCCACGACCCAGCCGATACTGTTGGGATACAGGTCGTTTAGCCCCGGCATCTTGAACTTGAACCAGACCCCCACTGCCGTCGCTGAGACGGTTACCATTGCCCCGGCGAGAAAACAGAACATCACGCCGTTGGCAAGATTGTAGAGGATTACAAGCTTGCGGCCGCATATCTTCTCCAGTTGATAGTAGAGGGTCAAACGGGTACGAGTAGCGATAGGCGCGCAAAGGAACATCCAGCTAAGGACCGCCAGGGCGTTGCCGACGACAAGACCCATAACAAGGTCGAAGGCGCTGACTCCTGCGGCCACAAACAGCGGCCCGAGCATTAGCTCGGTTCCGGCGCAATGCTCGCCGGCGTACATTCCAATGAAGCTCTTGAAGCCGAGCAGTGCGCTCTTCGGCACCGGCTCACGTTCAAACTCACTCCCAGCTTGTGTTTGCTGCGACTGCTGTTCTGTATCCATGCCGTCTTCCTTAATATTAACTGTGAACTGTATGTGCTCTACCGGCGCTTGTCGAGAACATCCCTTTCATAAGCTCTGACCTTATTGAGCCAGCCTTCAGCGACCGGCACGTCTGATTTCATACAATAATGGTCCCAAATCGCCCCGAACGGCAGGGTTTTTAACTCTTCCAGCATAGCCAGACGCGAAGTATAGTCGCCGTTTATTTCCATTTGGCGCAGCCTAACTGCCGGTTCCAATAAGGCAATCAGCAGTGCCTTGAGCATACAACGCGTGCCAATAACCCAGGCTGCTATACGATTAATGCTGGCGTCGAAAAAATCAAGGCCGATGTGCACTCTATGAAGATAATCGCCCCGAACTATCTCTTCGGCAATGGCACGCAGCTCGTCCGAGAGAATAACCACGTGGTCGCTGTCCCAGCGTACGCCCCGGCTGACGTGGAGCAATATTTCATCGAGAAAAGTCAGCACGGATGATATCTTGTCAGAGACAACTTCCGTCGGATGAAAATGCCCTGTGTCGAGGCATAGCAGCATTTTATTTTCGATAGCATAGCCCAGATAAAACTCATGCGAGCCGACAACATAACTTTCCGAGCCGATGCCGAAGAGTTTGCTTTCCACCGAATCCAGAAGACAGCTTCGGTCCATCGATTCGGTGAATATCTCATCGAGTGATTTTTTAAGCCGTTCGCGAGGTCCTTTTCGGTCAATCGGAATATCTTTATATCCGTCCGGAATCCATAAGTTCGTTACACAGGGCTTTCCTAAAGCCTTTCCCATCGCAGCGCCGATTTTTCGGCAGACGATGCCATGCTCGACCCAGAAACGGCGTATCCCTCCGTCAGCGATGGACAGTGTGAAACCGCTCTCGGCTTTCGGATGTGAAAAGAAGGTGCCGTTAAAATCCATTCCCAGGCCGTTTGCCTTAGCCCAGTCAATCCACGCAGCAAAATGCTCCGGGGACAACTCGTTGCGCTCGACTTTGCCTTTGGTCTCTGCATACATTGCGTGCAGGTTCAGCCGATGCTTACCCGGTATCAAGCTCAACGCCTTTTCCAAATCCATCCGCAGCTCATCGGCGGTCCGTGCCCTGCCGGGATAGGCGCCTGTGGCCATTATGCCGCCGCCGCTAAGGCCTTCTTCGGCCTTTTCAAAACCGCCGACATCATCTCCCTGCCAGCAGTGCAGCGATACTGCTATACTGCTGAGCTTTTCCATCGCCTTGTCCGTATCAACGCCCAGTTCGGCGTAACGCTGCTGCGCCGCCTTGTATGCCTTTTCGATACTCTCAGGTTTGCTCATCACTAATCCTTAATTCTCAATTTTCTTACGAGACAAAACTTTCCAGAAGCTTCTTTTCTGCCTGTTTTGTCCACAGCCCATTATTTAGATACTTAGCTACTTGCGGCATCTTTTCGTTCATCTTCTCAAGCGGTATCAACCCCAAATCTTTACAGGCCGGATAAACAACAATTTTACCTGCTATTGTACGCTTTTCGACCGCCCGAATTCCGTCGGTGGCACCGGCAAGCCCACAAACAGCCGCGACGCTGAGATTCGTATCGAGCCTGCCGGATTCGGCTTTTTCCAGCATCCTTTTCATATCCTCTAAAGTTGAGCCGCTTGTCCCGATGAAATATAATTGCTTTCCTATGTAAGCATCCAGGTCAATCCTGGCGGTAACCGTAGCGGGGATGCCCGCGAAGATATTTATTAATCCCCGCTCTGCAGCGCTATGCACTGAAGCGGCAACCAAAGCCGGTATCGGTGCCATCAAAGCTGTGTAGTCAAATGCTTCGGTAATCTCGTCTTTCAAGGGATTGTACGCCTTATACGTAACAGCGTATTTCTCGGCTAAAGGCCCGGCAATCCTTGTCAATGTGGCCAGGCGATTGTCGTCCACATCAGATGCAAAAACGCTGACGCCTTCAATGCCCTGGCAGATGTTGCGGATTACGTGCATCATACCCATTGGGCCGCCTGCCCCGACAACATTAATCTTGTCGCCGGGACGAATTTCATCGGTATCGGGAATCACTTTCATAGACTCAGCCGGGTCCGAACCTGTTGTGCCCACTATTCGAATACCGCCATAGTGAACCCGCCCAACCGTAGTAACAACGTCTCTGCCGAATCTGTCGCCACAAAGGACGATATTCAAAAGGCCATTCAAAGCAAGTTTTGCAAATAATGTTTCAACAACCTTAGCATCAGAGCCAAAATAGATTACGTCGTCATATCCGACGTCTGTAAGCACCGATATGCTTGTGGCCCTTTCTGCCACAAGCTCCAATCCAGCCGGTATTGGCGCCCCCGAGAGCCAGGTTATTTGAGCCGGCCTGCCGTAGCGAGTAAACAAATCCTGGAACATATCTTCGGCCAATTCTGTATCAACAACGATGAGCAAATGCCCATCTGTTTTTATGCCTGTACGTTCTTCTGAAGCATAGGCATCTTCAACGCACGCCCACGGCTCTACAAGAGCTACAGCCGAGCCGGAAAGCTCCTCACTGACGGGCAAAAGCATCGAGTCGCCCTGCGGTGTGGTTATGATTCTTTCGTCCATCAGCACATACTCGGCAAGAGCACCTTCAAAATTGTATCCGAACGCCCCGTTCGAGCTGGCGGTGCGCAGCCAGCGGTAATCCGTCTGAACAAGGAAACGCTGGCCGGGCTTAAAATTTTTCACCGCCTTGCCAACCGCCTCAACCCTGACCACAGTTTCGTGGCCGGGCACCGTCGGTGCATCGCCGGGGACATAGCTGGGTATCTCTTTCAGGACTTCAGGCTCAATGCCGGAAACTATTTCGCTTTTGCGGACATGATTGGAAAACTGCTTCAGCAATTTCAGGTCGGAAAAACAAAGCCCGACCGCCTCGACCCGGCAAAAGAGCTGATGCCTGCCCGGTGGAAAAACCTTCTTGGTCTTGTTCAGGACAAGCTCATCCGGCCCAACTAACTGCACGGCATATTGTGTTTTCGGCAAATCTGTCATATGCGTTGTTTCTTGCTATCATTGTGAGCGCAAAGAAGCAATCTAAATTTCGTAGGGGGGCTTTAGTACGTGTTTAGCCGGGTTTGGCTTAAATGGCCATCCCCAAGCTCGTCCTTCGACTCTGCTCAGGACTTGCTTGAGGCTGCCACACATTCTTTATTAATTTTATTGGGTGGCAGCCTCAAAGCCGAAGGCTTTGGGGATGGTTTTTCCCTGGCTAAACACATACTGGGCTTTAGCCCTCCGAATATAAC
>JBAQFY010000153.1:0-4270 GCA_049287505.1 Sedimentisphaerales bacterium
GTATTTATCATTTTCAGACATTTCCCGGGATATCCTTTCCATATTATTTCGGCATCGGTTAAAAACAGTACCAGTTATCGAAAAAAAACGATACCATCCCAATAATTTCAATTTACAGTAACCATCACTAAAGGAAAAAGGTAAGACATACCATCAGAAAAGAGGCAATATGTATGTCAAAGACCTTTGTATGTAAACATTGCGGGCGACGATACAAGAAAAATCCGCGGTTAAAGACTCCTCAAAACTATTGCAGTTCAAAACCCTGCCAGCAGGCCCGAAAGAACACATGGGAGCGGGAGAAGCTCAAAAAAGACCCCGTCTATAAAGCCAAGCGCAAGGCAGATAAGAAGAAGTGGTATTTGCGCTATCCCGGTAACCGGTACCATTCGGTCTATCGGGCCACCCATCCGTTGTACTGTGATTGTAACCGCAAGAAGCAGCGGGAACGCAACCAAAGACGCCCATATTACAAATGGGGAGAAAAGATTGTAAAGACGGACGCGTTATCTTTGGAAAGTATTGATACACGTGGATTATACGTGCTTATACCGTACCAAAAGGTACAGGGGAGGGGAAAGATTGTAAAGACGGACGCGTTAGTTGTTCAAATGGTAGCAGGACGGGGAATTGGGAGTGATTTGTTGCAAAACAGCAGTTGATTGTAAAGACGGACGCGATTGTATAGCGATAAGGGAGGCTCTACCTTTGCGAGAAAAACCATTCCGATGAATGAACAAGCCATAAAACCGGAGGCCATAGACGATGGGTTATCCTTCTTACGGTTAACCCGGCCGGAACAAATCAGCTGGATGCAACATTCCATGGAAACGGTGGGTCAATTGCGCAGTGTGATCGTTCGCAGGAAAGGGACTGTTTACCAGCTGTTGGATGGGTTTAAGCGGTATTATGCGTGTCAGGCATTAAAGTGGGACACGTTACAGGCTCACATCGTGCAGGTGGATGACATCACGGCTAAAGCCATGATAATAAGTTACAATCAACAGGGTAGCAGCCTGATAGATTATGAGGAAGCGCAAATCGTATACAGTTTAAAAAAAGATCATTTGATGAGCCAGCAGGAGATCGCTAAAGTTCTTTCGCGGAGTTACTCCTGGGTCAGCCGACGATTATCCTTTATCGAGCGCTTGGAGGAAGGGGTACGGACGCATTTGCAACTGGGCAGGATCACACCGAGTCATGCCAGGGAATTGGTCAAGTTGCCACGTGGCAAACAAGCTGAATTTTTAAAGTTGATCATCGGTCATAACCTGACCAGCCGTCAGAGCAGTATGTTGATCCGTGAATATTTACTGTCCAGGACCAATGAAGAACAGACCTACCTGTTAGGACACCCTCTGGAAATTATCGAGCGGGCCTTACATGAGGAGGAGATTCATGACAGCCGGTTAAGCTTGCAGGGCAACCGGATATTAAGGGCCTCGAGGCAGCTGGCCCTTCAGCAACATATTTTCATTGGCGTTACAACTAACCCGCCCTTAAAAGAGTTGAGGCAGATGGATGGAGAAATCCTGACTGCAGGTTTTACAGATATCATAAGAAAAATAAAAATTATTCAATCTATTCTTAAACCATACGAAAGTCATGAGAGATGAATTATTGGAAAACAATGTGGTGAGCCTTCATGGCCGGGGGTGGTCTGTGCGTCGGCTGTCCAGGGAGTTTGGCATCAGCCGGGGACGTGTCAGGCGTATTTTGGGACAAAATGGCTTAGATCGTGAAAAGGGGCAGGAAAATCTTAAAAAAACGGTCAAACAGAGTTCCAAGCTCGACAGGTGGAAGGATTACATCGACGAATTACTTGAACAGTACCAAAGCCCTCCTATCACCAACCAACGGGTATTTGAACTGCTGACAGAAAAAGGGTATGAAGGGAAAATAACCATCTTGCGCGATTATTTGGTCGAGGTGCGTGGGAAAAAGACGCAGGAACCCATTGTATGCGTGGAGACACCACCTGGTGTGCGGGCCTCCCATGACTGGAGCGAGTATACGATAGATTTTACCCATCAGGAGAGTGAAAAAATCACTTTTCTGAGTCTTATTTTAAATTATTCCAGGCGTCAATACATCGAAGTGGTGGAAGATAAGAGCCAGGCCACTCTTTTGCGCGGTCTGATCAACGCGTTTATCTATTTTGATGGAGTTCCCAAAGAAATCAAAAGCGATAACCAAAAGGCCTGCGTTGACCGCTGGGAATTAGGCCAACCCATCTTTAACCGTAACTTTTTGAATTTTGCCACCCATTATCGTTTCCGGCCTTTGGCCATCCATCCAGGTAAGCCCCGGGAGAACCTGAAGGTAGAAAGGCCGTTTTATTACCTGGAGACCAACTTTTTAAACGGGCGCCAATTCCATGATAAGCCGGACCTTAAGACACAGTTGCAAAGGTGGCTGACGGAGCATAACGACCGGCGTATCCACCGCACTACCCGTCGAAAGCCAATAGAATTATATGAGGAGGAACTTGCTTTTTTGCAGCCTTTACCTGCCCGGCAATACGATACCTCCGTAATCGCCTATCGTGTGGTCAACAATGAATCAGCCATTCAGTGGGAGGATTATTATTATATGGTCCCTGCTCAGTACATGTATGAAACCTGTCCGGTGCGGGTGAACGCAGATGAGATCATCATTTACAGTCCGGATTGCCGGCAGATCGTCAGCTACCGGTTAGCTGAAAAAGGCAGGAAAGACCGATATATCGGCAGGAAAGGCCAACGGGTCAAATACAGTCTCGATGCCGGAGAAGTAGCACTCCGCCTGAATGCTTTTGGCCCCATCATGCAGGAATATACCCTGCAGTTGAAAAACCATAAACCAGGCACCTACTTACATCATTGGCGTCGTCTTCTCTCATTAAAGGTCAATTACCGCTGCGACGACATTATCACAGCAGTCAGACGTGCCTTAAAATACCATGTTTTTGAATCACAGGCCATTGAAAACTTTTTACAGGTGAATGCTCAAAAACAATCAGAAATAGTCTTTCCCTCTAAAACCTCTTTGCATGATGAATAAGACCAAAGAAGAAATCGCCTTTATGGAGAACTGCCGTTATCTGGGTTTAAAATACCTGGAGGCCGAATATGTCCATATCATCCAACAGGCCAATGAATCGAATATGGGTTTTTCATTGTTTATCAGGCAAATTATCCAAAATGAGACCAATGCCAAAAAAGAAAGGAGCATTGGCTACCGGATAAAAGAAAGCCACCTGCCCCAGCCCTATAAATTACTGGAGGATTTTGATTTTGCCTTTCAACCCGGTCTGAGGAAAAAACTGATCATGGATTTGGCCACACTGGAATTTTTTCTGCAAAAAGAGTCTGTCCTGTTCATTGGCGATCCGGGAACAGGTAAGAGTCATCTGGCACAGGCTTTGGCCTTTAGGGCGTGTCAAAAGCGTTGCAAGGTGTTTTACACCACCTGTTCCGACATGTTAAATGATTTAAACCAGGGGGTTTATGAAAAGACCTTGCTGAGCCGGTTAAAAAGATACGTGGCCCCCGAATTACTGGTCATTGACGAAATGGGTCATGACCGTTTAGAGCTGGAAGTAACCAAGGAAGCCCATCTTCTCTTTAAAGTGATCAATGAACGCTATAACAAGGAAAAATCATTGATTTTTACCACTAATGTCTACGAACAGGATTGGGCCGATTACCTCGGCGATCCCATATCAACCAAAGCCATATTAGATCGAGTGTTCCATCGCTCCATCAGGGTGGAAATAAAAGGCCCAAGCTACCGGAAACATGAAGGAAAACTGCTACAGCAAAAATATGAACAACCGGATAAAAATACCATGTAACAAGCTTTGGCCGGAGGTAGCCGAAGGTGAAACTTTATACCGGTGGTTGCATACAGGCGTCCGTGACATTGTTCCGGACGCCTTTTTTGTTTTAAACAGTTACCCAATCCGTTTAGAACAGTCTTTAACCGGTTCATATGGCCCGATGGTGATTGCTTGTGTGAGAAATCCTGAAATGAAATTAGAATCCATCATCGGAATAAACAGAAAAATACCTCTTCCACTTGCCCGTCGCACATGAGTTATAAAAGGGCGGTATCATTCTTTCCTGTCAGATGGTAATACTATAAACCGACGCGGAAAGCTCGGTCACTCGTGACAATTGAAGCAGTACTTGGATTAATCTTATTAGGACTATTTTTAAATTCTATAGCAAAATATGTCAGAAAATCAAATTAAAAAATAAAATATTGTGCACAATACGTGGCTATAATT
>JBAQFY010000154.1:0-2313 GCA_049287505.1 Sedimentisphaerales bacterium
ATACTATTCCCGTTCGATTCATCCCGATTTTCGGGGCAAATATCAAGGATAGATAAGGCCTGCCCTGGCGCGACGTTACATAGTCGCGGTAGGGATACCGGTCACCCGGCACCCCCCGCACAGATCCCGGCGTGCGCTACTAACGCACCGGGCTCCTACCTCGGGTTTATAACGCAGAGACGTTGATTCGGATATGGGTGCAGTATACGTGGATGAGGCAACCATCTGTCGATTATCCTTTGCATTCGCTCCCACTTAAGACTGCGGGCCTTCTGGCTTCGTCGGCGTAATGACTGGAACCATGAACGGGCCAGTAGTGTTCGAAAGGCATCAAGTGCATCCCGATTTCCCGGCACCGCGTGATGATTAAAGAAACCCTGTATTACACTCCGTAGCCATTTGCCTTGATCAGGCACAGGCGCATGCCTCCTGCGATTGAGCTTTTCTTCCACCTCTTTGACCTTACGGCGAAGACGCTTTGATATACTCTTGAGCTTTACGGTGAAGCACCCATCTTTCCGGGTCTTCGCACAGATATGTGTAAATCCCAGAAAGTCAAACGTTTCAGGCTTTCCTTCACCTCGCTTCGCTCGGTTGTCTATCGCGAATCGGCCAAACTCAAGCAGGCGGGTCTTCTCGGAATTCATTTCCAGCCCAAATTGCTGCATGCGCTCTTCTAACTCCTTTTGAAGACGTTCCGCATCTTCTTGGTACTGAAATCCCATGACAAAGTCATCCGCATATCTCACTATGATCACTTCACCCTTGGCGCATTTCTTGCGCCATTGTTGCACCCACAGGTCAAGAACATAATGCAGGTATATGTTCGCAAGCATTGGCGAAATCACTGCCCCCTGTGGCGTCCCAACCACGGTCCTGGACCACTCGCCTTCCTCGGATACACCCGCCCTTAACCATTTCTTTATCAGACGGAGTATCCGCGGGTCTCCAACACGGTGTCCCAGAAACTTCAACAGCCATTTGTGATCCAATTCACCAAAGAAGTTTCGGACATCCGCATCCAAAATCCAGTTCACCTTCCTCCGGGTTATCCCCACCCACATCGCATCCAGCGCATCATGCACACTGCGCTCCGGGCGAAAGCCATAACTGAAACCTAGGAACACCTCCTCGTAAATCTGCGTTAGCAGTTGGACCACCGCATGCTGGACTATCTTGTCTTCCAATGCGGCTATACCAATCGGACGTTGTTTTCCATCATCCTTCGGTACGTAGGTCCTCCTGGAGGGTTTGGCTCGGTAGCGGCCATTGTGAACCCGGTCGTGCAGGTCGGCTAATCGGCTTTCCAATCCCTTGCCATATTCCAACCACGTCACATCGTCCACGCCGGGTGCGGCTTTCGGGTTTAACTTTCGGTAAGACTCCCTCAACAGGTCCACCGTAATGTGGTGGAACAGTGAGGTAAACTGGATTTGCGAGTCCCTTCTCGCTGCCTCTCGTACCCGTTCAAGCCCACTTAACAGGTCTTTTGGCTCAACGTAGGTCTCTCCACTTGGCCGTGTCCTGGATTTCTCCTTTCGTGCCCGTTTAGTGTTCTCCATATTAAGCCTCCGTCACTGTGTACGGCACCTGTCGGACTCTTACCGGTTCCCCTCAGTCAGGCCCCTTTCCTCCACCATCTCCGCCGCCCCGTGGTCACATTGATACGATTGAAGGAGCTTTGTTCGACAGCTTCCCAGGTACTATGGGCCTGTCCGACTTCTCGGAAGTGTACACGCCGGGATTTCGGCCTTGGCCTTCCCCGGCCGGACTGTCTCTGGGACGAAACACAGCCGCTTCCGAGATCTCCCGATTCCCGCTCATGAAGTCTATGCACATGCCACAGGTCTATGACTCCGGGGAGCCGAATGAGGACTCGCTTGACGCACTCATTCATCTTGCCTTCCCCACCGTAGTACAAGGTCGGCACTCCCGAACGGTGATTTCGGAGCTCCATACTGCGCCTATGCACACCCCTACTAACGCTTCCCCACGCCATTGCTGGTCGTCGAGGCATAGCTCAGGGCCGGGGCGGCTCGCTACTCCTTACCCCGTAGAGGACTTGACTTCTTCTAACCATCGAAAGTCTCACCTCCTACTCCATGCCGGTTTTAATCGGCGCTTTCCCTACGTCCCCTTTTACGATTTGATACTGTGAAAGATCTTTGCTTTCTATTATGGTCTGTAGATACTTCATAATACCTCTTCGTGTAAGATTATTAACTTGCTCGCTTTCATTATAATGAAGCTCCCCGCAGCAAGCTGCGGCGTATCTGAGCGAAACCTGCCTTCGCTTAAAAGCTACGGCAAGGC
>JBAQFY010000155.1:0-25438 GCA_049287505.1 Sedimentisphaerales bacterium
CCCCTCAGCCCCCGGAAAAGCAGGTATTGACGATGCTGTTCGCGGGACGGAAAAGGTCAAAAAAACAGCAAGAAGAACAACTCGTGCACTGTGCATAAGCATAATATGTATCCTCATTATTAGACAAATCTAATATGGCCATTTCGGAGAACCAAATCAAATTACTACGACTCCTACTATCGCTATGATAACGAATTTCACAGGCAAACACAAATACATACACACGTGAGCATAAACGAAACACCCCCGATATATCGTGGTTGCACTGGTTTTAGCAGGGTAGTACTATATTTACAACACTACGATAAGGAACGACCGTTAGCAAGCCCCCGATTGCGATGGATTTGGCCATCCCTGTCGGGACTATCGGGGGCAAGTCGTTAGTTGCAGAAATATAACATTCAAATTTGGATAGTAAAGCAGCTTAACCTTCTGCGACGTGCGTAGCACGGCGAGGATGCCCCTGAGAGGAAGCTTTCAACTTCGAATTACTATGTGCAAGCCGGGGTGTGTTCTCTCACTACTTTTCTGCCTGAGCGATTTGACGTCTTATCATGGCCGGACCAAACAGATAGCCCAGAACGAATGTTATCCCCGTCCCGATGACTATCAGCCAGCTCCAGCCGAGCTTTAGGATTTCCAGTCTTATCAGCAGAAGCAGCACCACACAAACACCCGTGCTGAAAAGCATCGCAGGGATGTTGGCGAGGTTAGCCTTGCGCCGTGTGAGCAGGCCGAGCAGGAATACGCCGAGCATAGGGCCACCGGTGAGCGAGAGAATCTGGAAAGCAAACCAGAGAATGTTTTTCACCGGAGCGCAGGCCGCCGCGATTCCCGCCAGAACCAGTCCAAAACCAACCACCCCTATTCTTGATACGAGCAGATAATGTTTTTCCTCCGCAGGATGCCTGCCAGCAGAGGCATGCCTGCGAATCAGAGGACGATAAATATCGGTGACGAAAGACGAGGTGAGTGAGCTGAGCGGTGAATCTATGCTGGCCATGAAGATTGCGCCCAGGACCAGACCTTTTAGGCCGGAGGGTAAAACGTTTCGTGCAAAATGTGGAAGGATTTCCTTGAGCTCTTCCGGCAAGATATAAGAAGGATTTTGTTTATAAAACACATATAGCAGCGTGCCGACAAGCAGATAGAGCCAGTAAACGGGAAGCACGGTAATAATGGTGGAGATAATGGTCTTCTGACTGCTCTTTCGCGTCTTGACGGTGAGCAGTCTCTGGACCATTTCCTGGTCGGTTCCGAAGGCGACCAATCCCACAAAGAATCCGTTAGCTGAACCCGCCCAGAACGTGGAAGGCTCATTGAAGTTAAACTTGAAATAGAATGTGCTCAAACGCCCGGCTTCATTCGCAGTCTGTACGGCAGCGGCCAGGCCGCCGTCTATGTGATGAACAAGATAGCCGACGACAACGACCCCGGCGATAACGAAGAACAGGGCCTGGTAAGCACCGGCCCAGACGACCGCCTTGATGCCGCCAAAGGCAATAAAGACAATGCTAACCACAGTGAATAAAGTTATCGTCGCGGCCAGGGGCCAGCCCATAATGACACCGACAGCCATACACGTTGCGTAAAGGCGTACGCCCGAAGCCAGAAGGCGCGTGACAAAAAAGTAGATCGAGCCTGTGTATTGGGTCGCCGGTCCGAATCGGTGTCCCAGAAACTGGTAGATACTGGTGCAATTGTGTTTGTAGAAGGCCGGAATAAATAAAAACGCCACAAGGAGCCGGGCCAAGGCCGAGCCAACCATGAACTGAATCCATCGCCAGTTCTCGGTGAAGGCCGTATGAGGAATGCCGACAATTGTCAGAGCACTAATCTCAGTGGCCACAAACGATAGACACGCCACAATGGGTGGAATGCGTCGGCCTCCAAGGAAAAAATCGTCTGTATCCTTTTCCTCGCGTCCAAAAACGTATGAGATGGCGAACAACAGAACGACACCGGCACCTACAATGCTCCAGTCGAGCCCACTGAGTGTTTCTGTCTGAGCTAAGATGGGACTCACGGCGCCTCCTCAATAGCTTTTCGCAGAAACTGGTCGTATTCGTCAAGTATTCTCAGGGCGCTCGCCAAATTCGTCTGACGAAAGTGCATCACAATAGCAGCTTTAACCTTTCCCCGTGCGCGGGTGAGCAGTCTCCTCGCACGAGACCGGCTGAGATTGGTCATTTCCATTACAATCCGCAGCGACCGGTCTCGCAATTTCTCATTGGTTGCCTTCAGGTCAACCATAAGATTGCCATAAACCTTGCCTAATCTAATCATTGCCCCCGTGGTGAGAGTGTTGAGTACGAGCTTTGTCGCAGTACCTGCTTTCATCCGGGTTGAACCTGTAACCACTTCCGGTCCTACAACCGGATTGACGATGATATCGGCGGGAATATGTCTGACGGCCTCCGGCGCACAGGTGACAAAAACGGTCGCAGCCCCTATTTGCCGTGCCTGTTTAAGAGCACCATGCACAAAAGGTGTCATACCACATGCGGCCAGCCCGACCACAACGTCACCTACCCTGATGCGTTTGTTTTTTATTGAAGCAGCCCCATCCTGGGCGTAATCTTCGGCACCTTCAACCGCTCTGACCAGCGCACGTCGGCCGCCGGCAATGATGCCCTGAACAAGGGAAGCTGGCACACCAAAAGTGGGTGGGCACTCCGAGGCGTCTAATACACCGAGCCGGCCACTTGTGCCGGCTCCCACGTAAAACAGCCTTCCGCCCTTTTTAAAACGCGCTACAATCAAATCGATAGCTGCAGCAATTTGTTTAGACTGCCGTGCCACGGCAGCAGGTACAAGCGCATCTTCAGCGTTAATAAGATTGACAATCTGCTTTGTCGATAGTTTATCAATATTTTCGCTGGCGCGGTTGCGTTTCTCGGTAGTCGGTAATATTCTACGTTTTTTCGTCATGCTGGTATTATCTTTCCCAGAACTACCGGCTGGTCGGCACCGGTAGCTTTGGGCACATTATTAGTAAATCCTCTTATAGTTGCCCAGGCTAAAACAGCAAAAGAAACCGCTTCCTTGGCATCGACACTAATGCCAAAATCCTCGGTAGAGAGCATCTTAGCATTCGGCAGTTCTCTCCGCAACATCTCAACGAGTGTGTTATTGTGAGACCCGCCGCCGCATAATATCACCTCATCCGGCATCGTCGGCAGGTACTGATGGTATGCCCGAGTGATACCGTTGGCAGTAAAGGCTGTTACGGTCGCCACAATATCATTGTCGGATAAGCCTTTTTGGACGGCGCTTTGGTATATCCTGGTGGCAAAAGAACTCCCAAACTCCTCGCGACCGGTGGATTTTGGCGGATTTCGTCGTAAAAAAGGGTGCCGGAGCATTTCGTTCAGAAGCCTTTTGTTGACTTTGCCCTGTGCTGCAATTTTTCCAGCAGGGTCGAAGCATTTCTTACCGCCGCTGATGAGCCGGATGATGCCGTCAATTACCATATTTCCCGGGCCCGTATCAAAGGCGATAATATCATCCTGCTTACAGCCGCGTGGCAGGAAAGTTACATTAGCAATACCACCGATATTCTGTATGGCGCGAGACAACCGATTATGGCCAAATAAAAAATAATCAGCGTAAGGTACCAAGGGTGCACCTTCGCCTCCCGAGGCCATATCGCGAGTCCTGAAATCCGCGACCGTTGTGATGCCGGTGCGCTGGGCTATTACAGAGGGTTCTCCTATCTGTAGAGTTGAACGTATTTTCATTCGGCCGTATCGCTTGCCTTGCGGATTATGATATATTGTCTGGCCATGCGAACCAACCAGGTCTATTGAGCTTAGAGGAATGCCACTTTTATTACAGAGCTTGATGATTGCATCGGCAAAAACTTCGCCCAAAACGAAATTGTAATGGCAAATTTTGTCCAAACGGGCTGATTCGGGGTCGCATAGACGAAGAACTTCCCTTCGCAAAGCAGCGGGGTATGGAAAGACATCATAAGCCAACAGGTGAATCTTTTGCCCGATGATATTGACTATAGCAACGTCAACACCATCAACAGATGTACCTGACATCAAACCTGCAACCCGCATTTTGCCCCTAACTGTAATTTCTCGAATACGGCTACTCACTAATATCTTACCCTCGATTTACCAATGAAGACTTTTGTTGACATTGACCGTCAACAAATGAATTATATATCGGCTTCACTTTATCCGCAATGTACTTGATAGGTGAAAAGTGTATTTACATTGTCCCCGTAAAATGATACGAATATTGTCCTTTGCTACTCTGCGAAGTAGCGCTTCGCTACGAAGCACGAGGGATATATGAGTCTCAGGAAGCTGTAATGTCAAATGCGATTAAAAGAGCCGAAGAATTCTTAAGCCGGGAGCGGGCGTTCAGGTTAGGTGAATTACTTACCGAGTCATCTCATCCCAAAACTAAAACTCTCTCGCAAACAGCCGAAGTTGACATACCTGCAGCTATAAGGATGTTGCAGTCGGTCGATGACGAAATCCCTCCTGCAATGAAGAAGGTTCTCCAGCAGGATTCATTCCGAGAGCTCGTTGAAGCGTTTGCAAAAGCTATGAGTACCGGCAAGCGTATTTACTTCACCGGCTGCGGAGCCACAGGACGCTTGAGCATACTACTTGAAGCAGCCTGGCGGCGGTTTTGGCGCAAATTAAACCAGTCCCGCCCCTCCGAGGGGCGGGATGAAAAGGGATTAGAGATTCCTGATATGGAAGACCGTGTTCACAGTGTAATGGCCGGGGGTGATTTTGCTTTGATAAAATCAGTCGAAGGGTACGAAGATTTTCCGGACTTCGGGCGACACCAGATGAAGGAGAAACAGGTTCAGCCCGGCGATGTTGTTGTTGCCATCACGGAAGGCGGGGAAACTCCTTTTGTCATTGGTACGGCATGGGAAGGGCTCGATGCCGGAGCAAAGGTCTTTTTTGTCTATAACAATCCCACTGATTTATTGTGCCGTTATGTTAAACGCTCACGTGAAGTGATTGAGGAGCCGCGTATCACCAAGATTGAGCTGACTACCGGCCCAATGGCAATCACCGGCTCGACAAGAATGCAGGCCACAACAGCCGAATTATCCATCGTCGGAAGTGCCTTTGAGATAGCTCTGGTTCGTTTCCTTCGAGAGCGGCTGTCGCCGATACATTTGGCGAGATTAGGGCTTATAGAGTACAAGCCCGGTGATTACCTAAGATTATTGTCTGATCTCCTGGAGCAGCTTTCGAGCTCTCAGGTGGTTGATACGCTGGCTCGTATGACAAGATTCGAAGAAAACATCTATCACCGAAAAGGCCTTGTAACCTATCTGGCCGATTCATTCCTACTGGACGTATTAACAGATACTACCGAGCGTTCTCCAACTTTTATGTTACCCCCCTTTCGAAAATATGGGGACAATCAATCTCCAAGCTCATGGGCATTTGTAAAAGACCCATTTCGCACCACCCAAGAGGCTTGGCACTCACTGCTGCAACGTGAACCCAGAGGTTTAAATTGGGGGCGTGAGGTTTATGAAAAATTGAAAGCACCGGCCGGTCTAAAGTCCAAGCCACCAAAACTTGACAATTCCGAGATATACAAATTCATGATAGGCAACGAATCCGATCCTTCGCGTACCAACGTACCTGACTCAGCATTAGTAGTAATAACTGTAGGAGGTGAAACAGGCCATCTGGTTCGCACGGCTCTACAGAAATTTGGCCCTCAGTACAAGAAAACAGCCGCACTTGTTGTAGGGTTGGCGGATGCTACCGTTCCCACCGACCTGTCGCGACTTGGCTCCGCCAAGCGAGCCACGGCGGGTGAAATATTCCAGTTTCCCTGCGGTCTTGCCGATTCACCCCTGCAGTTGTGGCATCATCTTACCGTTAAACTTATTCTAAATACGCTTTCCACTGCGACGATGGTTCGCATGGGTCGGGTCATCGGCAATGCAATGGTTTGGCTGTCACCAAGCAATAAGAAACTTATCGACCGTGGCTCGCGACTGATTGCTCAACAGACTGGGTGCAGTTACGAGCAGGCGTGCATCGCCCTTCACGAAGCGATGGAAGAAGTGGAAACCGGGCAGCGGCAAGGCCGAGAGGTTCCCTCACCCGTGGCTTTAGCCATCGAGCGGCTCCAAGGCAAAGGAGAAAAATCTTGATAGTGGGCTTGACTGATATGAAGCTAATCCGAACAACGATGCTTCTGACATTACTGCTTTGTGTTGCGACAGGATGCCAACCAGTTCAGAAAGAGATTCGTAAGCAGCGCTTTAGCGAGATTGACCTCGTAATCGAAGAGGAAATCGAGAAAGGTAACATCCCTGGAGCCGTGGTTTTCGTTGGCAAACAAGGTGACATTTTGTACTGGGAGGCCTTTGGTTATGAAGTAATAGAACCTTGTGAGGAACCTATTGACAGAAATACGGTTTTTGATCTGGCGTCTCTGACCAAACCTATTGCCACAGCCACTTCAATTATGATTCTGAGAGACCGTAAAGCAATAGACTTAGACGGTTATGTCGGTACATATCTTCCTGCTTTTGCGTGCAATGGCAAGGAGGAGGTCCGTATCAAGCATCTGCTGACCCATACTTCGGGATTACCTGCATATACGAATGTGGACGACTTGAAGGAGCAATTCGGGAGTCCCTGTCCCGAAAAGGTGATTGATAAAATATGTGAATTGGAAGCTATCAGCAAACCCGGAGAAGAATTTCGTTATAGCTGCTTAGGCTACATTACGCTGGCAAAGATTGCCGAAGCAGTCAGCGGGATGAGCATTGCTGATTTTAGCAGGGAGAACATATTTGTCCCTCTTGGTATGAAACACACCGCTTATAATCCTCCGGTTTCCTGGGAGAAAGATATTGCAGCCACTGAAATTGTGGACCAGCAACTGCTTCGAGGAACTGTCCATGACCCTCTGGCGAAATTGATGGGAGGCATATCCGGTAACGCCGGACTATTTTCCAATGCCTATGATTTGTCGATATACTGCAAGATGCTGCTGAATGACGGAATCTGGAACGGCAGAAGAGTTCTCAGCCCTGAAGCGGTTGCTATGTTGACCACTGCTCAAACAGATGGCCGTGCTTATGGTTTTGATGTGAGTTCGAGTTACTCATCAGCGAAGGGCTCCTACGCTCCGGAAAAAGCGTTTTGCCATACTGGTTATACAGGCACTTCGATAGTCTGCGACCCGGTTAGCGAGACCTTTGTTATTATTCTTACCAATAGAGTCCATCCCAGCGACCAGGGAACCGCGAAATCTGTTCGTAGCAAAGTTGCAGATATAGTTTTTTCAAGTCTATCAATAACGCCTTGAGTCTATCGGCTCGCCCCGTTAGAAGTCGACGGCTTACTTCTAACGGGGCAAGGAGTATGGACAGCTATATCGACTTTGACTCCGTAACAAATATTGATGATGCCGGCTTTTCTCAGTTTTATGAGAATTGAGCTTAAATCAGTATTGTCAGACACTTATGTCAACTATCCGTGAATTAGGCTGGCGCTAAAAAGAGCCTTTGCAAGTTTAATTATTGCCATTCCCCTCTTTTGAGGATAGAATACGACGCCTATCGCAGATACTATTTTTATTGAATGAATTTTGAATCCCGCCCATCGAAGACGGGACGGGATAGAAAGGAAATTTTGGAATGACTAATAACGAAACTCCCGAAAAACCTCGCCGAAAACGGAAAGCTCTTCAGGTATTGATATTATTGCTGGTTATTGTTATTGCTTGCTTTGCGATTTTCAGGCTCATTTTGAAGTCAAGACTGCAAGCGAGACTTGCCGCCATAAGGTCAGCCGGCTATCCCGCCACCTGTGTCGAGCTGGACGACTGGTACGCAATACCTGAATCTGTCGAGAACGCTGCCGATACCGTAACACAAGCCTTCTCACATTACCACAAACTGGAGGAGACAGAAGAATTCGAGCTTATGCCGGTAGTAGGCAAAGCAGAGCTTCCTGCCCGAACGGAACCTCTGGCTCAAGAGACCAAAGACCTTATCGCTCGACATTTAGCCGACAACCAAGAAGCCCTCGAGCTGCTCCATAAAGGCGCCTTAATAGAGCACAGCCGATATCCCATTGACCTTAGCAAAGGTTTTGAAGCTCTTATGCCTTATTTAGCCGATTTTCGCACAGGTGCCCGGTTGCTCAAGCTCGAAGCGGCGCTGCATGCCGACAATGACAAACCACAACTGGCCGCTGACTCAATAACTTCAATACTCGGTCTGGCGCGGTCGCTTTCCAAAGAGCCCGTGCTTATCTCCCAACTTGTTCGCCTTGCCTGCCAGGCGCTTGCTGTATCGGCCCTTGAACATGTGATTAACAAGACCGATTTTACAGATGGACAACTAATAGAGCTAAGTGAAATTTTGGCTGATGGTGAGGACCTTTCCGCCATGGCCCGCACCTTTGCAGGTGAGCGTTGCGCCGGAGTTAGCATATTCAAAATGCCTGCTGCTAAAATCATCCAAGTGGGCGGCAGTGGTTCATCACGACTGGGTGTTCCGGCTATTGCGCTTTACAAATTCGTGGGTTTGGCTGATATGGACGCAATCATGTACCTCGACTTCATGAACGATTATATGAAAGCTATCCAGCTTCCTTTACACGAGCGTCAAAATGCCGCTAATGCCATCGACGACAGTTTTGAAACGACAAACAAAATCCACATAATCCTGCATATGATTATGCCTGCACTTTCCCGAGTCACCACGATAGATATAAGAACCATCGCTCAGTTACGAACCGCCCAAATTGGTCTTGCAATCGAGCGTTACCGTCTCGCCACCGGCAGCCTTCCTGAAACCCTGGCGGAGCTTCTACCAACCTATCTCGACGCCGTACCTAAAGACCCCTTCGATGGCAAAGACCTTCGATATAAAAAACTGGAAGCCGGCTTCGTTGTTTACAGCATAGGTGAAGATGGAAATGACGACGGTGGTAAAGAAAAACAACCAAAAAAAAGATTGTCCGATGCTCCGGCAGATATTACTTTCGTAGTTCAACGATAGCTAACGCATCCATTATATAAATTATTGCACTTGAATTTGGAAATTTTTAGAGCAATCCTTAATTGTTTCCTGGGCTCCCCCGTTAGAAATCTTCGCTTTTTTCCCATATTCTTGTTCCTTCTGGAATTTCTAACGGGGAGCTCCACTCGAATACAAGTAGCGATACTGCCTGGCGCGGCATATCAAATTCCAATATAACTCGATTGTTATCCACACTGCAGGACTGCCTCCTATCGATTTCCATCAGACGCCCGGCTTTTTCAAGCCGAGTATACTGTTGTGCTGTCGGCTGCTGGGGAGAGCCCATTTTCTTCCACAAGGCATACGCATTGCTGTATTCCTGGTCAATGCGATAATGCCGAAGTTGTAACGTGCCGAACCGAAAAGGCAGACCACTTAATGTCAGCTTAACATCCGCCTGCGGACCAGGAATATCTTCATCATGGTAATGCCATAGCATCACACATATTTCATTCTTATCCAAGGTAGCGAGAGCAGAAACATCCGGCTTTTCGCAAACTCCCTCTTTGAGTATCGTATCGAGCGGAACAGCGCTGCTGCTATTTACCGATAGGCGCTGCCCGCTCATCTTGCTGTACATGCGGAAAACATTGAGGACAGGCTTATCAATACCATTCGTAGCCAATGAACGAAATCCCGCGAAGTAAGGCTGGTCTTCAAACTCAAAGGCCCAGGTCAGTGCCCCTTCCAGGTTGACGTCGTGCTTTTCCGCCAAATCCATTTTCAGGGCAAAGCTTGCGGCCGTGTAACTGGAATACATTGTACCGTTGCGGTATCCTAAATGTTCGCCCTGGCAGGCAGCGCAGCCTTCCGGGTCGGATTCGCCAATAATAATCGGAATTCCCTTCAGTTCCGGATAGGACGCAATAAGTTCAAATCCCCTGTCGATAGCACGAAGTTGATTGTCCATACCCATTTGTACATGACCATCCACATATTTCGGCTGGCCTTTGGCATGGAACGAAACAAAGTCAAGCGGAGTCCCCTTTTTGCCGTTTGCGTAATTTATACCGTGTAAACAGTGTTCGAGGAAATCCCGCATAAATTGTCCTCCCGGGCCAGCCGTATCCGGGCCGCCAACACGGGTATCTGGAAGCGCACGTCGTACCGCATCAAGCGCATAATCATGAAGCTTGAAAAACTCTTCGGGGGTACCTTGCCAGTAGGCGATATTTGCTTCGTTCCATGTCTGCCAATACCAGGACTTTACTTCTGAAGCACCGTATCTGTCCACGCAATGCCGAACCCACTGATACACCAGCTCCCCCCATTTATCATAATCACTGGGAGGATATGCCCAGCCGGTAAATATCTCCTTGTACTTCAAGTCCGGATTCCATTTATGCTGATAAGGCTCCGGATTGATGGAAAGAGCCTGTGGCATAAAACCGATCTGTGCATAAGGTCTTACCCCGTGCATTAGATAAGTATCAAATATCCTATCCAGAATGGTCCAGTCATAAACCGGGTTGCCGTTTGCATCCTCACGATACACTCCCGTTGAGCCCCATTTGAGTGCTGGTGTCCCATCGCCGGATGTCAACAGATTATGAGCCCGAAAGTATACTTCCTGGGGGGCAAGCTCTCCTAATTCTTTAATAAGCTTTTCTCCGTTTTCCATGTACGCATAATTCGCTTCATCAGCCCCAAAGAAACGCCAGATTCGACGAAATTTGCCAATCGGCCTGGACACATCGACATCAACAGTAACAGGGAAAAATTCTTGTGCCTGACACTTCAGGATATGCTCCGAATCGACCGGGCTTTCCTCAACCCCGTTATAACCAAAGGGCATCCCTTCGGGAGAAACGTTCGGTCTTTCTCGGATATTCTTCCCCTCTCTGGAATTTCTAACGGAGTCAAGCTCATCCTGATGCGGGGAATTCCGAGAGTCTGCTTCCGCCGTTAGGCATCCCTTAGAGGAGTAACTTGAGCAGGATGCCAAAGATAAAATGACCCAGAGACAACTGAAAAACATTATTTTTGTAAAAATATTACCCAATGTTTTTACCTCTACTTATTTCAAGCAATCCCATGCATGCTCGACAGAAATTTTGAAATACATTCTATTTTCTACTTTTTCGACATAATATTAGTTGTAGCGCTCCTGTTAAGTCAAACGATTCTTTGCAATTCTTTGCATTCTTGTCTGGATGCCACGTACCGGCTTTACGACTATGTCCCAGGGTATTTTGTTTATTGAGAAGGCAGCCGGTCTTGAGGTCTGTATAGGCTAACGATTTGTAGATATTTCTCTTGTCTGAATATTCTTCATTATGGTACTATTACCAAGGTTTCATAAGAGCTCGCGATTGGACATGACTGCCAATATGTGAATGAGGATAGGATTTTCGAGCAGGAAAGGTGGGCATAGCGTCTCCGGTGTTGGCGAATACCATCGAGACTTATGACTATTTAATCGCTGTCTAAAATCCTGGCAAAATATGCGATAAACTCGAAAGCTGATGAAATTTTGAAAAGGGAGCTATGAAATGAACGGGATATCGATGAGTATACGGATTCGCCTGAGCATAATGATGTTTCTGCAATACATCATGTTTGCTGTATGGTGGCAGCCCCTGGCGGCATATCTTGTCAATATTGGCATAGAAGGCCTGTACAAGGCTACGATCTTGAGCTCCGTCGGGCTGGGCTGTCTGGCGGCGCCAATCATCAGCATGATTGCTGACCGTCACTTTGCAAGTCAGAAGGTCCTGACAGTACTGAACCTCATGTGTGCAGTGCTGTTCTTTCTGGCAGCAAAACAGGACAATGCGATGCTCCTGTTTGTCCTGTTATTGTTCGCGATGTTCTGTTATATGCCCACATGGAGCTTAACAAATGCGATAGCCATGGCCAACATTCCATCGGAGAAATTCCCGCAGATTCGAGTGTTCGGTTCAATCGGTTGGGTTGCGTCAGGCGTGTTCAGTCTTGTGGCCTTGAAGGTATATGGAGCAAAGATTGATGGGACAGCAACTCCACTTTTGTGCGGTGCGGGAATGGCTCTTGTTACAGCTATCTTCAACCTGACGTTGCCGAACACCCCTCCACCAGGCAAAGGGAAGGAAGCGTCGATTATTGATGCATTCGGCTTGCGGGCACTTGTTCTTCTGAAGGATTTCAACTTTGTATTGTTCAGTGTCATCTCAATGCTTATGATGATTCCCTTTACAATCTATTGGACCTATTGCTCGGAGTTTCTCCAGGATAAGGGATTTGAGTTCATTACGATTACCATGAACTGGGGCCAGTTCGGTGAGATGTTCTTTATGCTGCTAGTGCCGCTCGCAATCGCACGGAAAGGTATCAAGTGGACCTTGGTAGTTGGACTCGTTGCGACATTAGTGCGCTTTGTGGCTTTTCTGAGCGGCGGCTTGTTTGATTATACATGGTTGTATTTTGTAGCGATCCTTGTACATGGGATTATCTTTGGATTCTTCTTTGTCGGAGGGCAAGTCTATGTTGACAAGAAAGCTCCTAAGGAGATTCGAGCACAGGCTCAGGGACTTATTGTTCTAATCTGTTACGGCATTGGAATGCTTATAGGGAACTTCTTTAACGGCAAACTCATCTCCCACTACATGACCGAAACTATCGTAGATGGGGTAGCTCAGAAGGTTTATGACTGGAATACCATTTGGGCCATTACCACAGTCATATCCATAGTTTTGTTAGTGGCGTTCTGTTTGGTCTTCCGTGACGATGTGACAAAGGTAGGTAAGCCGATGACAGTTTCACGAAGTTCTGATAAAGGAGAGAAGAAAGAATCGTAGGCCGGCCTCGCAGAAGATAATACAAACAAAAGACTTGCTGCCATAAAACTTCCATATATTACAACTGGATAGTCCACCTTATGCGAACTCGTGAGCGAGCCCTCACCGACTGCCGGTATATATAATAGCAATATGCAGATTTGACGGCATCGTGCTGCGTGTAGCACGTGCCGTGTTCCCTAATGGATGGTCCCGCAGGGAAGGGACTCATTATAGGAGGTTCACGCTATGAATGATAGATTTGTAAGAGAAAGATGGTTGGTAGGGAGCTTGCTCCTGGGTGGCGTACTATTGTTTCTGGCTGGGACATTGGATGCTGCCGTCTCGAAGCCTGCGTCCGCCCCGGATCCCACCGATGGAAAGGTGCGGGTCATCTGCTTCGGCGCGCATCCGGACGACAACGAGTTTCGTGCCGGGGGCGTAGCGGCCATGTGGGCGGCCCAGGGGCATCACGTCAAGTTTGTCTCCTGTACGAATGGGGATATAGGTCACTGGGGTATGGCCGGTGGTCCCCTGGCACAGCGCCGCACTGCCGAGGTCGAGCGATGCGCAGAAATCTTCGGCATCGAAACCGAAGTGCTTGACATTCACGATGGCGAGATTATGCCGACCCTCGAAAATCGCAAAACCATTGTACGGCTGATACGTGAGTGGCGTGCGGACATTGTCATGTGCCATCGTCCGAATGATTACCATCCGGACCATCGCTATGCGGCGCTGCTGGTTCAGGATGCGGGTTACATGGTCACGGTGCCATTCTTCTGTCCCGACATACCCTACCTTAAAAGCAATCCTGTGTTCCTGTACTATCAGGATCGCTTCCAGAAACCAAATCCGTTCTCCGCGGACATTGCTGTGGGCATCGACGCCGTCATCGACAAGAAACTGGAAGCCGCCCTGGCCCTCGCATCGCAGACATTGGAAGGCGGCTGTGGAGGGTCGGAGAGTTTATATCCGGAGGACCCGACCGAACGAAAGGCTCGCGAGCAGGAGGTTCGTCGGCGCTTTGATAGTCGCTTCGCGGATACCGCCAATCAGTTCCGCGAACAGCTCACCCATTGGTATGGACAGGAGCAGGCCAAGAATATCAAGTATGCCGAGGCATTTGAAATCTGTGAATACGGCCGACGTCCGTCAAAGAAAGAGATTCAGAAGCTGTTTCCGTTCTTCCCCAGTCTATAATGGGGGCAACAGGTAGCAACTATGCGATGCGCGTACGTGCAGTTTCTGACAATGCCCGGCGGTGAAGACAAAATATACTTTGACGACATTTGATTGTATCGGCCAAGCTCGGAACCACAGCTATAAGCTGTGATTTAGGTGACAATGGTGGCAAGACCCTAATCACGTCACAGGTTAATATTTAGAAGTTCATATATACCGTAGTTCTTACGGATGAACATATCTGCTTCGGGCAATTGCTCACGGGTGATAACCACTGCCGGATTATCCAGCTCAAACTCTATTACATCATACTTGGATTTGGGATTCAGTTTCTGAGCCGTCAGGATGTCTGCAATGGAACGTATAGCCATGCCGTTAAACTTTTTGACAACAATTTGTCCAAGGTCATGGTAGCCAAGGTTGATATTAGCCGGCAGGACGTAACTTAGTATCACGATGTTATTGCGTTCTGGGGTGGGTTTGAAGGCAAAATCACGATAATAATGATACAGGTGCGACGGGGCCTTACCGGTCCAATCATCACCCCATTGGATTAAATACTCGCGGGTAAGCTTTTGTAGGATGAATCCACCTGTGATGATGTATTCCGGCTGTTGGTCATATTCGTGATATGGTACGAGCATCTCTGAGGCATTGAAGTTCTTAACCTCGGATTGGACCTGTATTTTCTCGCCATCTCGCCAAAGCTCGAACGAAACTGCTTGACCGGCAGTTTTACTTGTTATCAAATGAGGGAAATTCAGCCATTCGTATTTTGGGTGCATGAATTGACCGTAAGAATTAAGAGGGTTTCCATCAATTGCTAATATGACATCAGCTTTTTTGAGGACATCGCAACCGGTGCCAAGATTATAGACGTCGGTTACATAGGCGCCGGTCTTGAGAGATGTCGGTATCTTCAGAAAGCTCCGCATAGCCGGGTCCAAAAGCTCAGAGGTGGCAAAGCCAACCGCCCCAAAGCCTTCATAACTATCGTCGGCTGCAGCAGCTAAAAACCTGTTTATTATCTCCGCCGGGATAAGGCCTGCTTCTTTGTTCTCATTGGACCAGCAAGCTATACCGATTGGTTCTGAGCCGACACAATAAACTTGTCCTTCTCCTGTAAGATGGGATGTGTTAGCGACGATGTAATGGAGACGATTTTCGTATGAAGTATTTGTCTGTTGAACTATTGCGCGGTCAAGATAACCTCGCCCATTATATAAATGATTGTCTGATGAAAGCCAGTAGAAATCTACTTCAGCCCCTTTTCGGTAGTCCTCGGTAAATACAAGCGGTTTCAAAGGCTCTCCGGCCTCGTTAGGGTCGAGCTCGATTAGACAGAGATTGCTTTCGTAATCGACGACCTTGATCTTAGCACCTACAAATTCGTTTTGGCCATATCTTAGGGCTTTCACAAAGGCCAAATTTGCGACGTTCCAGGCCGTCGTAAGCACCTCATATTCACCGACGGCACAAGCACATGCCCAGTTTTCCGAGAGGTCTTTATGCCTCCAAGGCTGACTCTGCTCGTAACCGTAAAAGGACGTTTCTAAATAGACAACGGATTGTTTCATTGCTTCGGTTAAATCGGCCTCGTTGCGTTCAGCGATAGTTAGTTGTGAACACAGTGTGATAACAACGCCGAACATGATAAATATGAAAACTGCGTGGTTTTTCATAACTTCTCCTCCAAGCGAGCTTCGGCAGGTATGTGGTATCTGTTCAATATGAGCTGCTGCCTGAGTTGAGCCTTTTTGGCATCAATGGGTAGAATCCGATTGTCACCAATAAACTTTATTGTGTAAAAATCATCAACAATCTGCTGAAAGGCTTTGTAAACGTCATCAAGGCCCCAAATGGTAATGTCATTGATGCTTTCAACCGGCTGGCTCTTAAAGTCACTGGCATAAGAGTTGACCTCATCGGGCAATATTTCCGCAAGAACCACGTACTCTTTGCGCTGCCGGTCAGTATTGAGCTGCATTGAATATCTAAAAAGATATCGCAGGTAATGTGGTATATCTTTTTGCCAATCACGTCCCCAGGTTTCAAGAAAGTTTCTTGTCGCAGGAACAAACGTCAGCCCGGCAAAGCAAACATACCGTGGGGGACGGTCGTACTGACGGGCCTGTTCGAAAATTGGCCTATTCAAAGCCACAGTCGCGATTTCTGTCATTAGTTTACCGCTGCGATAGAAAGTAAGTTGTACGGTTTGACCAATGCGCTTAGTCTCGATGGCCTCGGACATATGCAAAGTTAAGCCATACATCTGCACCAATCCATCGTTATCAATGTTATAATCATCGATTCGTGTGAGCACATCATTGGGCTGTAATATTGATTCGACCGAGCTGTTCATCATCGTGGATACTACGATGATACCATCTTCATCAGGTGGGACCTTAAGGTAATCCTTATAGCTGGGACTATGAAGACCCGGATATAATAAAACACCTAATGAGCCAAAACCATCATACTCGCCGTCTTCGATATCAACCAGAAAATGCCTGATGACAGTTGTGGGAATCATATAGCCTATATTGTCAGCCGTTCGCAGGCCTTGAAAAGCCAGTCCAACAACTTTACCGTTTTGCATTACCGGACCACCGCTGTTGCCGGGATTAATAGCTGCGTCAGTTTGGATGACCAGGTGCGCATCGGCTCCACTGTGGACATAGGTATCTGTTTCTATGCGAGAGACCACACCCTCCGTAACGGAAATGCGGTTGCCACCCACCGGGAAGCCGTATGTCGATACAGTGCTATTTACCTTCGGGATTCCTGCCAGCTCCAAAGGAATAGTATTATCAAAAAAACTTTCATCGTCTGTGGTTAATATTGCCAGGTCGCAATCATGACCGATAAAGGTAATCCTGGCCGGGTACCGTTTAGCAATATTTTCTTTTTTTAATTCAATGTATCTGCAATTGCTGACGTTGTGGGCATTGGTAATAATTTTTTTGCCGGCCATGAGAAATCCTGAGCCGATGACCTGCCTCATTTCCTGTTGCTTCCAGGGAGAAACATAGTCAAAGTCCTGTTTGATACTTCGGACCATAATCACTGACTTTTCAAGACCTTGCCGTTCTGTAGTTTGCGATGCATTCAGGCTGCCTGAGAACACCGATACACCGACTGCTATGACCAGTATCCACCTTTGATAACACATTACTCAGAACTCCAAAAAACGGATTAATTGTCTTGCCAGCCAAGATACCATCTTAACAAGAATATATGTATGTATATTAGGCTCTTTAACGAAAAATTGGAAGAACATTTATTGGATAATCCTTAGGCAAGGGTAGATGGAAGAATTTCAGTGGACAAAGCTCAAACAAATGACATCAAAACAGTTCAAATTTTCAGAAATATTTGGTAATATAGTAAGCTGAAGATGCTCAGTTGCGTTGCTAACTCGCCGCGATGTGCCGTGGCGGGAGGGCATAAATTGCCAACGTCGGGTTGTTACAAGGTACTCTCCCGACAAGTCAATAATTAGGAGAGACTCCAATGTCAAGAAAGCATATCAATAGACGCCGTTTTCTTGCCGGGACAGCAATAGCTGCTGCTGTCACGATTGTGCCAAGAACCGTTCTGGGAGGTCGTGGACGTACTGTGCCCAGCGAGAAACTCAATATTGCCGGTATTGGTGTCGGTGGTATGGGTAATAGCAATCTGCGGCAGCTTGAAAGTGAAAATATCGTGGCGCTGTGTGATGTGGATTATGAATATGCAGCTAAAACGTTCATGCGGTATCCCAAAGCAAAGATATATACTGATTTTCGGAAAATGCTCGACACACAGAAAGACATCGATGCCGTGGTTATCGCTACCCCGGACCATACACATGCGGTTATCGGTATGGAGGCAATGCGGAGGGGAAAACACGTTTATTGTCAGAAACCATTGACGCACGATGTTTATGAGTCGCGCATGCTGGCAAAGGCGGCGCGAGAAACCGGTGTTACCACGCAGATGGGGATTCAGGGACATTCCGGTGAAGGGATTCGTTTGATTTGTGAGTGGATTTGGGATGGTGCTATTGGCGAAGTCCGTGAAGTTGACGCCTGGTGCAGTTTGTCCTATTATCCGTTTGGTCATGAGTGGTGGAGTTCGAAGTGGAGCCGACGTCCCGAGGAAACACCACCGGTCCCATCAACACTGGATTGGGACCTCTGGCTGGGACCGGCACCCGAGCGACCGTATCATTCTGCGTACCATCCGGGTGTGTGGCGATGCTGGTGGGACTTTGGCTGCGGTATGATGGGGGACCGCGGCGCTCATACCTTGGACCCTGTCTTTTGGGCACTGAAGCTGGGGCATCCGACAAGTGTGGATGCAACCTCGCTGGATTTGAATCCGGACACGCATCCGGTGGCATCAATTGTAACCTACAGATTTCCACAACGTGGTGATTTGCCCCCGGTAAAGCTGACATGGTATGAGGGTTTGCGCCCACCCCGGCCCATAGAGCTCGAAGACGGCAGGCAAATGGGCCATACAGAGGGGGGAGTGCTATTCAAAGGCAGCAAGGGCAAGCTCGTGGCAGGTGTTTATGGTGAAGGGCAGCGTCTGATACCTGAAAGTAAAATGAAAGCGTATGAGAGGCACAAGAAGACTATCCCGAGGGTAGAGGACTCGCATGAGCAGGATTGGGTGAGGGCATGTAAGGCTGGCCGAGCAGCCGGGGCGGATTTTGAGTATTCCGGCCTTTTGACCGAAGTCTGTCTGCTTGGAAATGTGGCTAAGCGGGTTGATGCCAGGATTGAATGGGATGCTGACAACATGAAGGTGACAAACCTCCCTGAGGCCAATAAGTATATCCGCACTCAATATCGGGAAGGTTGGACTCTGTAAATGGACCAATAGCCGCGAATTACGCCAATTAAAAATGTAAGCTGCGACTTTATCAATAAGGAAGAGCTCAGCTTCATCCTTCGACTCCGCTCAGGATGAACACTGAGCGCAGTCGAATGTGTTCAATTATGAAGGGAGATGAGATAATGAATAAAATATCAACAGCACGCCGTGACTTTCTGCACACAACGGCTACAGGTGCCATAGGATTTGTTCTTACAAGGCCAAAGATGCTGTGGGCGGGAAATTTCGGTTCAATAAAGATTGAAGAACCGTTCCACGGGGCGGTTTTGAACCGAAGGCACGGTAAGGAATTAAACAATGGTTTGCAAATTCGGGTAACAGGTCAGGCACCTCTGCGCGACCGGGTGACTGTCAACGGGACACCGGCACAACGGGAAGGCACGAGATTCACATCGGAAATTGTACTCCGCCAAAAGGAGACAGAGATAATCGCAGCTTCTCAGGGTAATTATGGAAGTCACGAGCATCGCGTGCGTGTCTTGTGGGACCGATATTCACAGCCCAGATATAGATTCTCGATAGATGATAACAGCTTCTTTCTGCGTGATATTGCGAAGAAAAATTACGCCTCCCTATTCGACTGCTTCTATTTAAAGAATCTTAGAGAGCTCCATTCGAAATATGGCACGCACTTTGTTCTTAATATCTATTATACAACGGGGGATGGATTTGAACTGCCTCAATTTCCTGACCGTTACAAAAGCGAGTGGCAGGACAGCTCAGCCTGGCTCAAGCTCGCCTTTCATGCAAATGCAAATGAACCTGACCGACCGTATCAGTATGCCCCAGCATCACAGCTGATAGCTGATTTGAACAAGGTGGCTGAGCAAATCATTCGCTTTGCCGGTGAGCAGACATATTCACCCCCTACGGTTATCCACTGGGGAATGGTGCAGCCTACGGCCTTAAAGCCTTTATATGAACGCGGAGTCCGTGTGCTGAGCGGCTATTTTCGTCGTCAAAATGGTATATGGGATGTTAACTACCTGCTGGATGATGTCCGGTCAGAGTATCTGTCACGCCATGATGCTCTTATGGACTTCGACAGCGGAATAGTTTTCTCCAGAGTTGACATTGTCTGCAACAGCACAACCGTTGACCAGATTATACCTACACTTGAACCGCTCGCTAAGGACCCCAACCAGGCGGAGATTATGGATATTTTTACCCATGAGCAGTACTTCTGGCCATTTTACGCTAACTATATTCCCGACCATTTCAAAAGACTTGATGCGGCAATCCGTTGGGTTACTGAAAATGGATACAAGCCGGTCTTTTTCCATGAGGGTTTCCTGGGTGGCCCCGAGTAATGAAGTATGTTCATCAAATGGTGAAGGAGATTGTAGCCCAGCTGAGGACGATGTCTTTATTTCTGCTGAAGCTCAATTATTGTAAAACGAGAGTGAGTGGATTCCCATGCTATTTAAGGTTGAAGATGTTTTTGAAAGATACCTACGCACATCTTTCACAGTCATAAAAGCCTCCAGAAATAACCAGTATTATTGTGATTGCAGTGACCTAATGCAAGTTATAAAATATGAATAGAAAAGGAAGGAAAGTTCAGCAATGTGGCTGGATTAATTTTGAATCGGAAATGTTAGTTAAAATAGGTTATATTTATGCGAATTGATTTTAAGTATTATCATAAAGGTGTACAACTAAGTATGCGGGGCATAGGCAAAAAAATTTTAGTCCTGCTCTTGGCATGTTTTTGTTTGGTGCCTCAGCAATCCCTAAACGCAGAGCCTTCTCAAAAGCAAATTGACAGAATACACTCTGATGGTGCCGTTGTGAAGAGAGTGCTCGACCTGCGCCATGCAGGAGAAAACCTCCTTAAACCGAATGCCTGGAAGCCCTGGCAAAAGGGCTTCGAAAGACAAGGCAATATTTTCATCTGCGATAACGACACCGATGCACAGGTCCAGCGAGGTATCTCTCAGACGGTAGTATTAAACCAAAGCAAACTCGAACCAATTGTGGCTACAGCCTGGAGCAAGGCTGAAGGAGTAGCCGGTAGCCGCAACAGTGATTATTCCCTTTATCTTGATCTGGTTTATTCTGATGGAAGCCCATTGTGGGGTCAGACTGACTCCTACAACGTCGGCACAAGTGAGTGGGAGAAGGCTAAAGTTACTGTATTTCCTGAAAAGCCAATCAAGTCGGTCTCTTTTCATATGCTTCTGCGGCGTCACCAAGGCAAGGCTTACTTCCGAGATCCGGAGCTGCGCGTTATAAGGCCGCCAGATGGGGCCTGCCTATTTGATGGCGTACCTGTTTCACTGATGGGGCGAGCAAGAGAAGGGTTTCAGGTTCGTGACGTAGCTGCCGGTTCCGACTTCGTCCAGCTCGAACGCCGTGCTCTTGGCCTCGAACTTGCATATCAAAAAAAGCATGCTGATGGAGCTACATACTATGATGTTACCATTAGCGACAAAACAGGGAAAGATCGCGCTATAACTTTGATTTATGCCATTCCTGTTCCAGCCAACCGATGCTGCTGGTTACAGGATCCTCGTGAAAGTATTATAGTCGAGCCGAATCGTGAATATATCAACGCCAATAGATTTTCTGTAGGGGCCAACGGCCGACTCTCGCGGTATCCATTTGCGGCCGTGGCTGCCGCTAATCAGGGGTTTGCCCTGGGTATCGACATGTCTCGGCCGGCCTTTTTCCGTACGGGCTACAACTGCGGAACAGGTGAATTGTTCCTTGCCTATGACATTGGCCTTGCACCCGAAAAGCCATCGGCCCATCTGAGATTCTGCCAGTTTAATTTCAACCCAAAATGGCAATTTCGTGCTGCTCTTGCTCGATTTTATGAAATATTCGGCGATTACTTCAGTTGCCGTACACCTCAGCAGGGTCTCTGGATGCCTTTTGCCAAAATCAGCGATGTTAAGGGCTGGCAGGACTTCGGCTTCAAGTTTAAGGAAGGCAACAATGAAACCGGGTGGGACGATGAGCACAATATCATTACCTTCCGCTACACAGAGCCGATGACCTGGTGGATGCGTATGCCCAAAGAAATGCCCCGAACGCTGCAGGCTGCCTTGGGCTATGCCCGGCGCCTCGCTGAGGAAAAGTTAGACCCTCGTGCTAAAGCACTTTTCACGAGCGGCTATCACGATGAAGCCGGGCAATTTTCTGCGCGGTTACTTAACAGACCCTGGTGCGACGGCGCGGTTTGGAGTATTAACTCGATGCCGGGTGTTCAGGGTGAAATCACAGAGTTTAAAAACAAGTGGAACGCGAAACTTCGGGAAGAACTCTACGGAGCGAAACGCAGGGCCGAACTGGATGGAGAGTATATCGATTCGAGCGAAGGCTATGTGACCGACGAGCTGAACTTTCGCCGCGACCATTTCGCAGCAGCTCAAACACCTCTGACCTTCTCACTTGAGGGCTGCAAGGTCGGCATATTTCGAGGTCTGACGGCATTTGAATACATACATGCTATTGCCGGCGATATTCATAATATGAACAAGCTTATGATGGCCAACTCCACCCCCATCCGTTTATGCTGGCTGGCACCAGAACTGGATGTAATGGGCACCGAAACGGACTGGAATCCTGGCCGAACATGGCGTCCGATGTCTGACAGCGACCTGCTTTATCGTCGAGCACTGTGCAAAGGCAAACCGTATTGCTTTCTGATGAACACCCGTTTCGAAGAGTTCTCAAATGAGCTTGTTGAAAAGTATATGAAGCGTTGTCTTGCTTATGGTATGTTTCCTGGTTTTTTCAGCCACAATGCTTCACAGGGTCATTACTTCACACGACCCGAACTCTATGAACGGGACCGAGACCTCTTTAAGAAGTATGTTCCACTGTGTAAGCTGGTGGCCGAAGCGGGCTGGGAGCCGATTACCCTCGCTCGCTCGAGCGACGATCGCGTCTATGTCGAGCGATTCGGGAGCCGATACATCACCGTTCTTAACGACGGGTTCGAGCACCGTACTGTAACCATCACTGTAGAAGGAAAAACCCCGGCAGCGGGACGGGAATTAGTATCTGGCCAAAAAATCAACTGGCATAACGGACAAGCCGCTCTTACACTCGCCGGCGAGGATGTAGCGGTTATTGAAATGGATTGATTCAGGGCATTTACCAATCATTTTTTAACTTCTTATCGCAGCTCAGGTCGGGCTTTTTACTGAGCCAACTTTAAGAAGGTGTATTTAAGTTCATGTTCGTGTGCTTTCGGCCCAAATACTAACAAGAAGGCAAACCAGAGGAAAGAACAAAGGTCAAAATAGAAGAAAGAAAATTTTTTGAAACCCGCTGAACAAATAATGCGACTAAGCAACAGAGTATAATAAATTTTATTGTTCTTCATCATTGGCCAAATTCAGACAGGAGACTCTAATGGCAAGAATCAAAATACAAAGATTTTCAAGAGGTTTGGTCATTGTTACAGTAATAATGTTTATGCCAATTAATGTCTGTTCTCAAGAAAAACTTGATACCAGGGGAAAAAATTCTCGATTAGAAATCAAGCCAGATAAAATCCTATGCCAGGGAAAAGAATATGATGGAATGCGAGGAACACTATATGTGCCGGAAAGCAGAGCCAAAGCAGAGTCCGGAATTATAGAATTACCAGTGGTAGTTGTAAAATCCATAAATCCAAATCCTGATTATCCGATATTTCAGTTTACCGGTGGCCCGGGCCTCTCAAACATTGCACCGGGAGAGCATATCAACGAAGAGGACCTTAAGAATCATGATGTAGTAGAGGTTGGGTACAGAGGTGTTGATGGAACACCAAATCTAAAACACCCATTATTTGACGAAATATTCAGAACCCCCGATATGCTATCCAGGTCGAGCTTAAAAAAAATCGGGCAAATAGCTACACAAGCAGTAAAAGAGCTTCAAGCGAAAGGGATTGATGTAGCCGAATACAACATTCAGAATGTAGTTGAAGATATGGAAGTGGCAAGAGCCGCCCTCGGTTATGAGAAAATAAATATTACTGGCGGCAGCTACGGCGGTGCGGTGGTTATGGTCTATTGCTTAAGGTACCCGGAGAGAATCCACAGGGCAATTATGATAGAGGCCGCATTTCCATATGATATAGCTTTTGGAAGGCCTGAAGAGTTCGACAAAAGACTAAACCACTTAAATCAGCTTTGGAGGAAGGACCCTGAAGCATTAAAAAGGTCTCCTGACATAGTACAGACGATGAGGAATGTACTCAAAAACATGCCTCAAGAATGGAACGGGCTACCTATTGATCCATCAAAAGTCAGATTCATGACCTACTTTGGTATTACTTCTCAGCGGTCTTATGTGAATATGACTTTTGACGCCTACGTTTGTGCAGAAAATGGAGATTTTACCAACATAGCATTGCTGTCTATGATGTATGACCATTTTTTTGCCAAAATGGGAAATACCGGCGACCTTTTGGCAAAGACATTCAGCAGCGTAACCAACCCGGATAGAGACTTTATTTCTGAATTGGAAAACCGTGATTCTGTAATCGGTTCACCTTTATCAATGCTTGCCTGGGGAGGTTTCCAGTACAGCAATTGGCCGGTTAAACCGTTTCCAGTTGAATATCCTGAGCTACAAAAATCCAATGTTGAAACACTGATAATTTACGGAAGCAAAGAGACAGGCGAGCCGTTCAGAGAGAAATATGCCGACGCTTTCACGAATGCACGTTGGGTCATTCTCGACGATTTAGCTCATATGGATATCTGGACAATTACCGGCCAGGTTGTACACCATCTAATGTTACGGTTCCTGGATGCAGGACTCGCGGATACATCGAAGATTGTAACGCCCTCAAAATGGAACTTTACACCCGAAGTTACGTTTCAGCAAACGTTCGAGCAAATTACCCAGCAGAGCGATAAAACTAAAAAGACAGGATATAATGCTGATAATAATGAAACGTTGGAAAAAAGGTAGATGACATATTTGCCCAATGGAACAAACCTGAACCTGTCCAGCGAATTGAAGCCTCTGTTGATCCTTCGATCTATGATGCCTACGTAGGATGCTACCGTTTTGACTTTAGACTGCTGATGACTATTACGAAAGAAGACAACAGGCTTTTAATGCAGGCCCATAAACAGCCCAAAGTAGAATTATTCCCTGAGTCGGAAACCAAGTTCTTCCTCAAGGTGGCGGATGCTCGGATGTCCTTTAACAAAGACCAGAACAGTAAAGTTACGGGACTAACGCTGCATCAGATGGGCAACAAGATGGCGGCAAAGAGAGTCGGATTGAATGCAGCCATTCCGCCTGAGCAATTGGCCGAGCAAATCAGGGGTTTCCATTGGATGGTTGCCTATGGTAGCTATCTGCAGGAAGTAGGGTATGCTGTGAAGAAAGAAGGTCTCGACTGGCTGAAATTGGCTTAAGTCACTTGAGGTCTCTTCGACGCAAATCTCCTCTGGTGACCTCATTCCCTGAAAGGATCGATGCTGACTTTGCCTAGACTTCAAAACGGAAGGTAAGTTTTAGAGCTTATCCGAATAACCGGGTCGTTATGAGGCCGAGCGAAAAGTTCGAGGCCAAGGCGGCAGGCCAAAAATGCTCGGAGGCGTGGTTTTCTCCA
>JBAQFY010000156.1:0-1749 GCA_049287505.1 Sedimentisphaerales bacterium
TGTTAATTCTCTTAGTGGGACAAATGCCATGCTTTTATTAACAGGCGAATATGAGCACGTAATCGACGACAAGAGCAGGGTGCTCATCTCCAACAAGCTGCGAAATCAAATTGACGCCGATGAGCACGGCAGTAATTTTTATATTGTCCTCGGGGCCAACGGCATACTTTGTTTATATCCCGAAAAATACTTCGAGCGGATTGCCCTTGCCATTGCGCCCGGTGCTACCGCACCGGATGAAACTGTGGCGTTCGAGCGAATGAGCTTTGCCTTGGCCGGAAAGGTAGAGCTTGACAGGCAGGGGCGGTTGCTTTTGAACGAGAGGTTGAGAAAAAGGGCAGGGCTGAAAGACCAGGTTACCCTCGTCGGCGTCAGAGACCACATCGAGCTGTGGAACAGCGAAAACTGGGAACAGTATCTTGCAGACAATATGGCTCAGTACCAGAAACAGATGTCGCAGGCAAGGCAGGTTGTCTTGCAGAAAGAAAGCAGGGAAATTTAACTTCTGAGGTGGAGGCAAAAATGATTGGAATGGATTTGAATCATTGTCGGATTGTGGAAAAGGGGCTTACTGGTGAGAGAGCGGTTGACGAACAAACCCTTGCCTCGCTGGAAATTCTTACCGAACGGTTGGAACGGCTGAAGAAGCTCGACAAGGTTTTTTCCAGCATTGAATTTTCGTCCGCTGTTAAAAAGCTTAAGACCCGCAGAAACGTCGTGGCCGTAGGCTGAAATTAACGTGTAGTGTTTAGAAAGAGAAAACTAAACATTATGCACTATATATGGATACCAGACCCTATATGGGGTTTTCCGACCTCGGCTCGACGCCGAGTCGAGACGGGGCTGATTTAGAAGTGAATAGTTCGGCGGTAGAGCATATTCCGGTTCTTGCAGAAACGTTGGCCGAACGGATACATTTGCCCACGGATGGAGTGATGGTCGATGCGACCATAGGACAAGGAGGTCACAGTCTTCTGTTCGGCTCAAAGTTGGGCCCTGAGGGAGTTCTCATTGGCCTGGATGTCGATAAAGAAGCTATCCGAAGGGCCCATTTTAAATTAAAGAACCTTCTTTGCAGAGTTATTTTGATTCGTGCCAATTTTTCCCAAATCAGCGAGCAACTTTCTAAGCAGGGTATAGAAAAGGTCGATTTTATATTGGCTGATTTGGGTCTCTGCTCGGCGCAGTTGGCTGACGCCAGGATGGGGCTAAGTTTCCAGATGGATTCACCGCTTGATATGAGAATTGACGAAAGATTAAAGACCACCGCTGCCGATATAGTTAATAAAACAGATGAAAAATCCCTAGCTGATTTGATTTACAGGTTTGGCCAGGACAGGGCCTCAAGGCGGATAGCGCGGTTTATCGTCAGGTGCCGTCAGGACCGGCCAATAACTACAACCGGCCAGCTGGCAGCGATAGTTTCCAAGGCGCTTCAAAGGCCGGCGGGGAAAAAAGGAAGCAGAATACATCCGGCAACCAGAACCTTTCAGGCCCTGCGAATCGCCGTAAACGGCGAGCTGGAAAACCTGGAAAAGCTGCTTGGTTCGGCACCGGCGCTGCTAAAGAAAGATGGGCAGATAGCGGTCATTAGCTATCACAGTCTGGAAGATAGATTAGTTAAGAATAATTTTAAGCAAAATAAAAAGGAGAACAAGTACTGCGATTTCACAAAAAAGCCGATTGTGCCGTCACGGCTGGAAATCGCAGGAAACCCAAGAGCAAGAAGTGCAAAGTTAAGGATTGCCC
>JBAQFY010000157.1:0-17297 GCA_049287505.1 Sedimentisphaerales bacterium
TCTATAACGTCTACTGGGAAGAACAGTTCGATGACGCCATGCTGGATCCCCATTTGAGCTTTACTCCAAGTACTCCAGGTAACGGAGTAATCGGTGGAGTATGGCATGATGTGATTGACGATTCAAAAGGCCCAAGTATCATCACCTTCGCTAGCCCCATGAACGCATTTGGCGGCAACTGGAATCTAGCGGGGCCGGGCGGCCCTGGTACGGGTATCGCTGTGTATATAGACGGAACGACGACGCATGTGGGCGATATTTCGCACAGCCTTACTGGTGAATTCTGGGGCTTCGTTTCAGACGACTATTTCACCAGTATATATCTCACGGAAGGTCCCGAGGGGCCTACTACTTACATATACGAAACGTACGAACTGGACAACATGGTCTTTGCCCCGGCACCCGGTGCTATTCTGTTAGGCAGCATTGGCGTGGGCCTTGTCGGCTGGCTGCGAAGAAGAAGAACATTGTGAAAAGATACGATTAACGCTAAAAAAGCAAAAAGGGCAAAGTCGTATGACTTTGCCCTTTTTCATTATGCTCACATCAAAACTGAATTTGCTGGATTTATTCAGCCTGATGATTAATTCCGGCTCTCAACCAAGTGATGGTTCTCGCCAGCTTCCGATACCGTCCCACCAAGCACCAACGTAGTCAACAACAGACTCGTTTTGGTTCCTCTGTCCGGCGATGGCTATTGCCATATCGTGAAGCTCCCGCATACAAGCCAGTCCCCCAATTTGCCACGCATCGACGCCTATACCAACCGCTTCACGCTCTACTGCCGTAAGGCATCCTGCGGACTGCCTAAAGTCAATTCTTACCTCCACATACTCACGTGTGTGGTTTCCATTCCCCACACGTAAGTGTGGGGCTTCAACAGTTGTCAACAATCCGGCGAGCTTTTCAGCCTTTGGCTTCAACACCTCCCGCCAGTGGCCCTGTTCAGATTCCGCCTTAGCTAACACCTCTGTCAGCAAAAGCTCACGATTTCTTTGTCTGCTTTGGCGAAGCGCTTTAGCTCGGGCCAGCCGTTCAGCACAATGTCTTCGGCTTGCAGGCAGCACCAGCATCTCCAGCAGACCGGCCAAAGGGTCGATAATCACCCAGACCAAAAATGTTGTCCCCAAAGTTCCCAGCGCGATTCCCAATACGAGCTGGTTGATTGTACTGATGCCTATCATTCCGAGGCAGCCCGCCAGCCCCCCTAAAAGAGGTGTTGTCACATAAAACGCCGCATAATAGCTCGTGCTGGTTAATGGGTGTTCTATTTGCACTTTCTGGCTGCTGCTAATCCCTCTGTAAATCGCAAACAAATATAGGCTAATCAGCAGCAGAACTACTAACACACCCTGCCCGGAGAGGGAAAATACAACCCACCACTTAATGCCTGCCTGCCGCAATGCTAAAACTAAAATATAGACAACACAAACGATGAACCAGACCGTGCCTGCAAGATGAACTGACTTCAATGTCTTACGCTCGGACATGATATATCCCCTCACATCCTTGAATACTTTATCAACCTGTACTATATATACAATTCAGCAGCCGAAAAACTTATCTATAATATCCACCACCACCATAGTAGCCGGTTCCCCAGGGCTGCTCAATATAATAGGCCCCGGAAAAGGCTCGTGCAATCGGCCGGAGAATCTCTTCTAATTTCAAAGACACAACCGCCAACACAGTCGGCGGCACATAAATTATATCGCCTTCCTGCAATAGAACATCTTTACTCGTATCGCCATGAACAACCATACGTTCAAAGTTCACTTCAAAGATTTTCGGCTTAATACTTTTATCTTCCGATGGTCTTATTACCTGGATGCGTTCCTGCCAGGCCATAGGGTTGAGTCGCGCATGAGCAATAGCGGTTAATGCCGTATCACGGCCAGTATAGATTTTCGGCCCGGGCGAAAGAACTTGTCCCAACACATAAAACACTTTACTTTGGTATGCAACAATCCGAATATCGATAGGCTTATCACCTTCTAATTTGTAAAGCTCCAATACCTTCCCCCGCAGGATATTTGCAAGTTGTTCGGTAGTTCTACCTGCTGCTTCCATTTCGCCCAAAGTTTCAAAGCTTATCTTGCCGTCCGGACGAATCCGCTGCCGTTGCTTGTCGATCTCCGGCACCCTTGAGCAATGTACTTCAATATCATCCGGGGGCTGTAAAACATAACTTTCGGCTGTAACATCGACCTTATCCGGCCTTAGAAATGCTTCTATGTCTTGCGGATTAGATGAAAAGCAACCGGTCAGACTAATCGTAATTAGTGACCAAATCGCCACTGATATAACCCGTGTGTACCTCATCGTCATTCTCCTTTTTTCCTTGTTCTATCGGATTTCCAGCCTATATATCGGTACATACGAAAGCAAACTATAATCAAAAAATATTATACTCAATACCATTTTTTATCAGACCTTTTCTCAAATCTCTCTGAGACGTATCCCTGTGGGGATATGTATTTGGCTGCGAACGACACGGTAACATAAAAAATTGCCGCAAACAACCTGGCAGCAACTGACACTTTTTAAAACCAAAAGCTTGTGAACGTCCCATAATCTCTTATACTCGCAATCCTTCATAACATAATAGGTTGAGCTCTTATTTCAATCGCATTAATTTTTAGAGAAGAACGGCTATAATTATTTCGCCTGTTTTTTTCGGACGATACGTGATTATTTTTTTGGATAAATTCTAACTTTGATTGGGATGAAAAAAGTGGTAATTATCCCGGTGAGCTTTACTCATTCCACTGTATGAATGGGACGCGTTTAGTCATATTTGACAGAAAGTCCTCTTGCATCGGTGATAAATCTCAAGAGCATTGCAATTTTACTTTTGACGCGGGCCTTTCGATAAATATTTCTTGTGTGAGTTTTTACCGTGCCGGGCCTTATGCGCAGATACTTCGCTATGCCGCCATTTTGCAGACCCTGGCATATCAACTCTGCTATTTGGCACTCACGAGGTGTTAAGCCATATCGCTTCTGCACAAATGACCATTGCTTTTTGTTAAGCAATATGATTTGGTAGTGTTTGTCGCGGGAATCAGCACCGGCGACATTCTCGATTGATGGATTTGGCAATTCGAGCATGGTTAACTGCCCTCCTGTAACTGTTTGAGCAAACGCTGTGCTTCAGCCAGGTCTGTGTCTGATAAAGCACCTATTCGGTTGTCCGGGTCCAAAGCCCGGTTAAGGTCCAAGACCTGGGTCAAATGTTCAACTGCTTTGTTCCTTTGTCCGAGTCCGGCAAAAGCTCTTGCTAAATGAAAGCGTGAAGCGATAAACGCCGGTGCTTCGTTCGGATAGAGTTTAATACACGTAGTGAAATCCTCGACGGCTTTGTTGAATTCGCCCAGTCGGTAATACACGACACCCCGGGTGTCGATTAGGTCAATATAGTTCGGTGCTATCTTTAGTCCCTTCTGGGCAAGCTCGAGCGCCTGCTGGAACTTGTCCTGCTCTTCGCACATTATCCAGGCCAGATTGTTGATGACGATTAGATTGTCAGGCTCAAGCTGAAGCACCCTTTGATAAAGCAAAACCACTTCGTCAGGACGGCCAACGGTGTATAATAGTATAGCGAGGTCAGTCATAGCCTCAGTAGAATCAGGCTCGTTCTTCAGTATCATCCTAAATAGTTCTTCGGCTGTTTTCCTGGCCTCACTACTCTCACTTGTCACCAGGTTCTTGGCAACATCGATGAGCGTACGACTATCTTTTGGGTGCTTTTGGTACCACTCAGCGACCTTCTGGCTTAGCTGACTCCATAATTGGTCATCTTTGAGTAATTGTACTTGCGCTAACAGCAGGCTTAGGTCATTTGGTTCAGACCGAGATAGAGAGTCAAATTCCTTTTGGGCATCCGCCTTGTCGCCATTCTTGTGTAATGCTACTGCAAGGGCGATTTTTATCCTTCTCTCCTTCGGGGTACCGGTGCAAGAGACTAATTGTGATTCGAGAAGATTTACAGCTTTCTCAGGCTCGCCCACCGCAATATACACGTTGGCCAGATACAACGTGGCATCAGTATTGTTCGGGTCAACTTCACGAAGCACCTTGAGAGTCGGAATCGCCAGGATTGGTGACCTGACCGCCTCGGCACGAGCTTTCAGCAGAAGTAACGTCCTATCGTTGGGTTTATGTGCAAGGCCTCGCAAAGCGGCATCCATAGCTTTACCGGCCTGTCCCTGCCTGAGCGAGATTTCTCCTAAAAGCACCCAAGGCCTGCTGATTTCGGGCTGGTCTTCGGTCATTTTGAGAAGAATCTGTTCAGCATTTTTGATCGCCGGAGCTGTTCCTTCGGTAAGCAGTGAACCCACTTTGAACAGTCGCAAATCGATATCATCAGGATTTGATTGGAGAGCTTCATCAAGGATGCCCTTTCCCTGAAGAACGCGGTCACGTAAGCCCGATGCTAAAAACAGCGAGATAGCCTGTTTTTGGATTCGGATATTGCTCGGGTCCAAAGATAGCGCCTGTTGAATATCAGCGAACGCCTTATCCGGCCGGCCTATGGAATTGTAAAACCCGCTCCCGACTATCCAAACCTCAATGTTGTTGGGTTCGATGGCAGCAGCGTGCTCAAAGTCTTCCACTGCCTTATCGATTTGCTTCAGCGTGGTGTATGTTTTGGCACGAAGGATATAAGCAGATGCACTGTTGAGGTTGCTTACTATTTCATCGCAAAGTTTCAATGCTTCTGCGGGCTTGTCCTGACGAATGTTGAGCTGGACCTGTGCATAAGTTATAGGCAACGAGTTAGGGTCCTGGACCTTTAATTCATCCAGTAATTCTCCAGCCTCGTCAAACTTAGCCTGCTGCATATCGAGTAGTGCAAGAGACAAACAGGCGGTCTGGTTATTGGGGTCATTGCTGAGGAGGTCCTGCAGAATGTCTGAGGCTAAACTTAACTGGCCGTGCCTGAGGTGGCTTTGAAATTGAAATTGCTGAAGTTGCGGGTGATAGAGCTTCGCCGCAGAAGCACGGTTCAGAAGCTGCTCGGCTTCATCATATTCCCTTGCTTTGTAGAGTGCAGCGACGGTAGGAATTATTATGTTAAGGTCATCCGGCGAGTAGCTCAGGCCTTCACGATATGTCGAAATTGCCAGTTGTAACTCGCCGTCGCGTTCGTATGCTGCCGCCAGGAGCATTCGGCTGGCCTGGTCATTCGGATTTGCCAGCAGATTTTTCTGCAGAAGCGTAACAATTTGGAGATAACGAGCTTTGAAATCGTCTGCTGCGTACCAGACCCTTGCTTGTTCATATTGCCATTGCCAGCCATCCTCACCCTCAAGTAACTTAATGTCATCGACGAGCCGCTGGGCTTTCTCAGTATCTTTGATAACCTGCCCGCACAGTAAAAGTCGGCGTTTTACAGGAACGTCTTCAGGCAGTTTTTGTGCAAGCCCATCAAGCAGTGCGTAAGCATTGCCCTTCTGATTCCACTGAGTATAAAATTGGGCAAGCAGCAGGCCTAATTGGCGCTGGGCGATGGGCTGCTCAATACGCATCAATGCATCTTTAATAATTGCTTCGCATTTTTCCTGATTGCCCTGTTGAGCCAATAAAATCGCAAGGTATCTTACTATCTCAACAGAGTCGGGAAATTTCTCTCTAATCTCATCCAACAACAATATTGCTTCATCTATCTTATCTTGAGCATTAAGCAGCTCAACCTCAGCCATAACAATCTTAACCTGGGAAGGATGGTCTTTCTTCAGTTGAGTCACCAACGCCTCAGAGTCGGTGAAATTACCCCGCTGCTGTGCGAGCTGAAGCTGCAGAAGTTTGACCTCAAGAGCACCGTTAGTGGCCTTTTCCAAAGCGGACAATCGTTGTTCTATGTCCTGCCACATTTGCTCATCTCCGCCTGCCGAGCTTACCGCCAATAGTTGCATTCGAGCTTGTAAATACAGTAAGACAGGCCTAATGTCTTCCGGTGAAAGTCGCATCGCTGTTGCGGCGTGCTCTGCCGCCTCGGTCCAGTTTCCTGTCTGGGCCAACATTTCGGCCAGGGCCAGACGTCCGGCGAAAAGATCTGGACTTTCGGAAACGAGCGTGCGTAAATTACTCAGCGCCAATTGTGTGTTGCCCAGGCGAGACAGAGCTGACGCCAATACCAATCGAACTTGTGGAGATGTATTACCCAATCCAATTGACTGCTGCCAATATTCAACGGCCTTAAATAAACGTCCTCTCTCGGCAGCTAAAAGACCTTCCAGGAATGCAACCGCCACAGGTGAAACATCCTTCTGGTTCATTTCCAAGATACAGTCGGCAGCGCGGTCGAGCTGACCGCAACGGATAAATAGTTCCGTAGCTATTGGCATAAAATCCCAGGGCTGAGAAGAAAGCTCTTTTAAGCCCGTCTCGGCAACCTCTAACATCTTTTCCTGCGACTTTGATTTCAGTGCGAGAAGAGCCCATATTCGCCAGAGATTTTGGCTCGTGCTTCGTAGCGAGCTACTTCGCAGAGTAGCATCTGTCGGCGCGGCCTTTTGAACAGCCGCCAGATGTTCCTCTGCCTTATCCAGGATGTCTGCGTTGATAAATTCCTCGGCAAGGCGCAGCCGCACCTCAGGGTCAGATAAATCCTGTTTTTCAGCCTGTTCCAGGTCAGCTAAAGCTTTGGCGTTGTCTTTATTTCTCCTATAAAAACCGGCACGGACTATATATGCCAGGGCCGAGGACGGATTGTTATTTACCGCTTCGTCAAACCAACCTGCGGGGGAATCGTTGGGGGGGGGCGGGAAATCATCCGGACGCTGCTCTGTAAGTTGACCTAACGTTTCGTAGGCCAATATCTGGTCAGGATGTTCTTGTATGATGGCCTTCAATTGCGCTGCTGCTTCACTGAATTTTCGTTGTCCGGCCAGCGCCAGGGCTAACATCCTGCGAAGTTTAGGGTCATCATTTGTTTCGAGCTGCCTCTTGGCTATTAACTCGGCCTCGCCGGCCATATTCATCATTAAATATACCTCGGTAAGCTGCAAAGCTGCCTCGAAATTGTTTTTGTCAGCCCTCAAAACGGCTCGATAAGCTTCTATGGCTTGTTGAACATTGCCGCCTTTAGAAGGCCTGATTTTAAGCTGTGCATCAGCGTATTTGAGCAAGGCGGGAACATCATCCCGCTCAACACGGAGATACTTGCCTAAATCCTTTGCCGCTTCTTCCCACTTTTGTTCGTCGTATGCTTTATTGCCGAGGACGAGTCCCTGTTCGGCCCTGTTAGCTTTCTGCCATTGGCGCAGTCCAAAGGCGATTGAGCCCAAAAGAAGAAAGCCGATTACCAGAACAATTGCCAGTTTCCAGTTAAAATATCTTTGAGGCATTTACTTACCCTTTCTAATTAAACGGACGACAGATATCAGAAGTCTGAAGTCTGACATCTGAAGTCTGAAGTCTGAACTCTGACATCTGATTTCTGATATCTGATTTCTGACATCTGATTTCTGACATCTGATTTACGGCTTCTGACTTCTGACTTCTGACTTCTGACTTCTGACTTAAAATTGACTGATGAAGTTATCAGCCAGTTTTTTGGTTGTTTGCCAGCATATCCGTAGGTCCATGCTTAGCGACAGATTTCTGACATATTTGGTGTCATAATATATCCATTCCTGGAAGTCTTTCATTAGTTGTCGGGTTCTGTAAACCTGCCAGAGGCCTGTGATTCCAGGGCGAACCGATAGTCGGGCGTCACGCCAAAATGGACACAACAAATTCTCCGATTCAGGTGAAGGCCTTGGACCGACAACACTCATCTGTCCAAGAAGTACATTAATGAATTGAGGTATCTCGTCGAGATATGTCTCTCGCAGGAATCTTCCGACGGCGCTGATTCGTGGGTCATCATCCATCTTGAATTGTGGGCCATCGACCTGACTAACGAATCGCAATTTATCTTGTATCTTATCTGCACCAACGTGCATTGTTCTGAATTTTAGACAGTTGAATGTTTTTCCATAGAGTCCCTGTCGTTTATCCTTAAAAAATATCGGGCCTGGGGAAGTTAACTTTATTGCCAGGACGATGAAGGGCAACACCGGAGCGAATAGAACAAGCACTATTACTGCGGCGAAACAATCAGCAATTCGCTTAAAGCTTCCTGCGTAAGAGAGCCTCGGCCAGCTGCGGTAGCTGTCTTCGATGCGTCGTTTTCGGCCAAAGTCGAAAGACGAGCGGCAAATCTGTTTTGAACTAAGGCTTACTGAAGGTACAGAATCTTGTTTGGCGCTGTCGAAGCTGGTATCGAAACTGGAGGCTGGACGCCCGATCTTCGAGTTTCCAGGGCGAGCATCGATACGAGCATCGACAACCTTAAACGAAAAAGGTCCTTTTACAATGCGGTTCTGCACAAATTGATTCTGCGGCACTAAGACTCCCGGGCCAATGATTGATGAGCTTATTACCGCCCCTTTTTCAATTTTAACGTTATCACAAATGACGGTTGGGCCCACCACGATTGCCTTCGGGCCGATATAAATGTTTTTTCCTAACAGCACTTTTCCAACTAATCTTGAATCCCGTGATATCGTATTTGAATTTTGAACTTTGCCCCTGTTTGTTGCTTGCAGGGGTTGAATTTTCGAAATGCCGGCCCTGCAAAAGTTTAGCAAACCATCTTGTGTTTCTAAATCCAATACGGCTCCGCCTACCTTAATTGCTCGCAGACTCACTGCATTCGACCGGCACTTTTCTAAAAGTGTGGTAAAGGATTGAGGCAAAGCGCAACCGGCAAGAACCTTCTCGAGAACATTGTTTCTAACAAAAAGATGATGAGGCCAATCGGTAGAAATGGGGGTGATTTCGGCCGAATCACAGTACAATCGACGGAATCCTGCTACTTTACCCTCCGCTGTCAATCGCATTTTTTCTCGTTTACCCAACTCATCAGGCTCGACATTAACCGCCACCACGTCTGTCTGGATTTTAGCCAGCAGTTTATTAAGAAGCTGGCTATCAATTTGCGTCGCAAACCGTCCGTTGGAAACGACAAACCATGAGCTTCGTCTAACTTTCCGCAGGAACTGTGGGCGGACTGGAAAATTTTCCGCATAACGTATTTTCGTTACCTTGGTTATACGGGATTCATCCCGACCCGTCTCTCCACAGGATGCCTTTCGGCACGACGGGCGGGATTCAATGCTCCATTCTTCCGGGACAGCGCAAACAATCTTTCTGCTGTGGCAAGCCTGCCCCCGCGAAAGCGGGGGTAAGCACCTGCTCAAGCCATCGAGAATGACACCGGCAACAGGCTCGCTGGCCAGTACAAAACGAAGTAGATTATCACCGCTGCCCTTTGCGTCCGCCCCCACTCCTGTCTTCCGACAGGAAGACGTGGGGGGCGGATTGTCTTTGTGTATGATAATCAGATTCATTGATGGATTAAGAATTTGGGTTCTATGAATAACCTCCAGCCTACCAATTTTCCCGGGAAGCCCCGGACTCGCCTCCGTCCCGTCTTTGCCGCAAGGCATCCGCCGCAAGGCGTCCCTTTCGGGACTGCGGACAACGGTCAGGGCTCGTCAGCATTGCCTTCTACGTTTTGGGTAAGGTCCAGCAGTTTTCTCCTGGCTCGCTTAACCTTTTTCCTCGACCGGACATCGTGTGCGTAATAGCTGTATCCACGATGGGAGTAACTCTGTTCAGCCTGGACATTACTTAGTACTGTGCCCAGTATCCTGGCATCTATTCGCGATAGTCGTTCCTTTGCTTCTCTAAGCTCTTGTGTAGTAGTTTTGCCCGCGAAGCTGGTCAAAATAACCGCATCTCCAAACTTAGCCCATATAAGCGCATCGGTATAGGCCAGTACAGGAGGAGTATCAATAATCACGTGGTCGTATTTTTCGCTTACTTTGTTTATTCGCTGGCGTGCTATCGGCGAAGCTATCAGCTCGTAAACATCGATACCGCCGCGAGAATCCGACGCCAGCACATCCAGGCCGGTTGAGCGTATAGAATAAACAGCCTGGTCAAACTCTTTCCCTAAAAGTACATCCTGCAAGCCCTTTGAGACCTTTGGGAGATTCAGCAAACGTGCAATATCCGGTTTTCTCAAGTCGCCGTCTATAAGCAAAACCTTTTTCCCGGACCTGGACAAGCTTGTTGCCAGATTAATGGCAAAGGTAGTTTTGCCCTCCTGTATCCCTGGGCTTGTAACAACCAGTTTATTCGGTATTCCTTCGCCGTCCAGTAATCCTAAATTAGTGCGAATGGTCTGGTAGTCTTCGGCTATCTGTCCCGGAAGAAGAGCTGGTTTGACGGTATGTGAGCTCGTGGTGGTCCCGATTATTCGAATACCGATGAATTTAGTTACATCATCGGGTGTGCGCAAACGCAGGTCTGCTTTGTTTTTTAGAAAAGCTAACAGCATTCCACAAGCCATTCCACCAAACATAAGGGCCATTGTGTATTTAATGCGCTTGCTTGGCACAGGAACAACTGTGGTTTCATAAGGGACAGATATCCGAGCCGGCCGTTTTCTTTCCATTTCCATCTGCTGGATAGTCCGCAGGATAGTATCATACACTTCCTTGGTAAAAGCCAGCTGCTCTTGCAGCTCCTTGATGTCTAATTGTTTACGACCAAGCTCTATTGTATCGGTGTCTTGTTCGTCTATTTTAGCCTGTAAGATCTCCCTCTGGGCAATTAATCCCTTCAGCTCAAGTTTTGAATCGGCAAGCTCAACCTCTCTATTTTTGCCTAATTCTTCAGTGATACTCTCATCGAAAGTTTTTTCAACTTTTTCACGATGTTCTTCCAGTTTAGCTTCGAAAGCTTCTAAAAGCTCGGCTCTTCGTTTAAGTTGAGGGTTTTCGCCTGACAGAATCTGCCCGGCGGAAATAAGCTCCTCCTCCAATTCAGCTATACGCTTGGTCAACATTTGAACTAAAAGGTCGTTCTGAACAAACGTGTGCCGCCTTTCCAGCAAGGACCTCTGTAGAATTGACTCTTCCTTAGTTTTTTCTAAGAGCTCTATCTTTATCTCTAAAAGGAGCTCATCTGCGTCTATTTTAGTTGCAAGCTCTTGTAGAACCGCTACCCGTTGGAGCATCATCTCCTGGCGTGGATCTAACTCTACAGTGCCATACTCTTCCGCCAATCGCCGGAGGTTTTCACGTTGTAGCTGTAATTTTGCTGCATATTCTCGGCGTTCGTTTTCCAAAAGCAGCAGCTTGTTATCTCCCTCCTGAGATGACCTGGAACCTTCCACGGCCATATAAGCCATGCGAAAAGAAGTTACTATTTGTGCCGCTTCTTCGCGGTCGCTGCTTTCCATATTAATATTTATCAGCTCGCTGCGCTGGACCGGAACAGCAGTAATAATTTTCTTAATTATTGCCTGCCGGAGAACTTCAATTGGGTCGGCCGGTTTTTCGGGCAATACAGTTGTAATAATTTTCTCACCTATTGCTTGACGGAGAGTTTTCACTAAACCGACTGCCTTCTCAGACAAAGGACTTTTCTTCTCAAAGAACTTAAGCCCTTTGTCTGACAGGTCGTCTGCCACCCGTTGAAGCACTCTTTGGTCCGCTACGATAAGTCTTGCCTGGTCGGTCTTGAAATTCTCGTACATTGGCATTACACTTTCAGAGTCCTTGTCGTTGAAAAGGACATTAGGAATGATTGGTGCCACCCGAATTGATGCAGTGGCAAGGTATTGAGGTTCTACCAGAAACCATACCGCTGGAATCCCAATAGCGCAAATCACCACAAACATTACAAGCACAGAAGGCCAGTGGCGAAGTATGCCGGCAATTATATTGGATATGTCCTGGCCCTCAGGTTCAGGTGGGGTTTCAAAACTAACAAGCTCTTGTCCAATCACCTGGTCATGATATCTTTCTAAACCGTTCATTTCTATTCCTCCTCATAACTCACTGCTCACAGTGGTTAACTGGTAAGTAGTTAATTGGTTATCAGAAAAGTGCCTAAAGTGAGCTAAAGTAAAAAATAATCCATAACTTTAGACACTTTACATTTTAGGCGCTTTGCACTTTAGGCACTTCAAACTTTAGTTCACTTATTCCAATCACCACTCACCACTCTATTTTGTCGTTTAATTATTATTGCTTCTTCTTTGCCTGGAAGTGTCGTAAGTTTTGTCAAAAGCCAAAGCTCACCAATTACCACTGCAAGGGCCAATGGCATCATCGCATATCCACCAAAGTCGTGGAATACTGTTTCCCAGTAATCGCCCTCAAGCACTGTGAAAAATACCGCTGTGATTGCCAAACGCATCGTGTTACACAGTAAGGCAATGGGCAGGCTCGAAATGAGGATTATCAGTTTCTCCCACCATGTTCGTCTAATCAGCAGAACAACCAATCCGCCAATCACAAAAAAGGCGGTTATCATCCTCAAACCATTGCACGCCTCAGCAACCGCAACACTTGCATCTCCGATATTGATAACATTACCTTCTCGTACGACCTCGTAGCCCACCATCTCCAGACAAAATACGGCTGATGAAGTGGCCCAACGTTGTAAAGGCAGCGTCACCGCCGTCTGGACACGGTTAGGCCAGGGAAGCATTAAACATAGGAACAATAATACCGTAGATACCTCTCGGAGAAGCTTCCAGCCAAACAGAAGCAGTACCAGTGCAGCAACACTTAGAACAATAGACAATCTTTCTGCTGAGCTGTACATAAAGAACAGCCCAAACAGCCTGATGCCCTGCGCCGCCACAAAGGCAAACAAACCCCAAACGGAAGGTCTTATTCTGCACTGAGAGATTGTCTTACGCCTTGACCACAGGACATAAACAGCCAGGAAAGGAACTAAAAGGCCGGAAGAGTATTCATCATTTCCTTGCCATAAACTCCAAAGGTCGGCAAAGCCCGGCCGGTAAGACCAAAGAAATGCAATTAGAACGAGACTTCCCGCAAGCCATTGTATAATTTCTATTTTATGCGACCGTACACAATTTGGCATTTTTTCACCGATTTCACGAAGCGGTAACTGCAGTGCGTTCTGTAATCTGCTCGTGTTATGTTGCACAAATTCTAAAGCCCGGCTGGCCAAACGTTCCGGCATTCCTTTCGGTTCGAATAATATTGATTTTTCTTCCGCAACAGTATTAGCTCGCAAAGCCGCGTTGTAGTCGAGTATGCATTGTTGGATTTGGCAATTTGGCCCTACTTGTGCACCATCCCATAGCACGCTGTTCAGCACAACGCTGTCCTCGCCGATACTAACATTATTTCCTAATACAGTCGGGCCAATAACAACTGCGCCCTTTGAAATGTGAGCGCCGTCCATGACAACGGCCGGTCCATAAATTCGCGCGCCCGGCTCAACTTTGGCATCAGCCGCTATCCATATTGTTTGTGAATCGGCATCCCTGCGGGGTTTTAGGTTTGCATTCAGTTTTGGAACGCCCTCAAGGTAATTGGCGATGGCGTATAGGTATTCCTGCCTATCCCGGAAATTACCGGCGTGATGTGGCAACATTGTTGCATGAACAGTTTTGCCGGCACGAAGCATTTCAGGAATTAAGCCTTCCTTGATATCGAAGTAACCTGCTTTCGGGATATGTTCCAGGATGCTGGTTCGGCAAACATAAATGCCTGCCGGTTCGCCCATCGATTTACCACGACTGTCAGTCCCAGGGACTCCTTTCGGAGAAGCGTGCATATCCGCATTCCCGCAGTCAGGATTCAACATCACAGTCAAATCGGACTGACCATCGCGGTGTGCATTTATCAACACATCAATTGTGGGGGGACGTATTATGCCGGCAGGAAATATCAGAAGTGTCCCCGCCTTGCGGCAGCCTAATGCATCTGTTTCATCACCGGCGGCATCACGAATACAACCTGCAGCGCCGACCGGCAGGGATTCGTCCAGAAAATTCACCTCCATACGATTATCGACATGGATTGATTCTTCCAGCAGTGAATTATCAAAGCTGGAGCAGATTGTTGCCTGCTTTATACCTTGATTGGCTAAAGAAGTTAGCAGATGCTCCAATACGGATTTTCCTGCTACCGGCCACAAGGCTGTGGGCAGACGCGATGCCAATGGACAACGGCCAAAGTCCCAACTGCCGGCCAGTATAATCGCCTTTGTCTTATCCATGTTTGACTGCTTGCACAATATTCTTGCCCTTCATACCTTTTATAGCTTGCTTATAACTGATGTAGTCACTTTGGAGCGCAAGCTCTAGAAAACTGGGCTTCAAACCCAACTGTATTATTTCACCTTACGTATCCAGAAACTTCCTGGCCAGTCTCGTTCCTTGTCGTAGGAACTGAATGCAGCCCTCAGTTCCTCGGAGTGCATTAAATGCATATAGCTACCCATCCACAAAATCTCAAAACAGGAGTTAAACGTGAGAAATGCCTGAAGCAAATATTGCTCATTCCAGAACCAATGGTTTTTTAGAACCCATTTCTTGCGATAAGGTGCTGGCAAAAATATGTCATGAAAAGAAATGAGCACCTTTTTATCAAGCCTTGGAAGTACTTCCAAATATAAATATTGTACATCGCTGTCTATTTTCAAAACATGGCTTGAATCGATCAAAAGCATATCATTATCACGTAACCTCTCAAATTCGGAATAAGGAACTTCCTGTACGTGTTTTTGCACTAAACGGGACAGACCAGGAAAGCCTTTTTGCAGAATCTTGTTCGGGAATGGGTCTATTGCTGTCAGGTCACACAAATAATTGTGATTGTCTTTTTGATTGTTCAATACTGCCTTTGCTGCTAGATACGTAGAGTAACCCGAACCAATTTCAATGATTCTCCTTGGTCTGAAATGACCGATCATACAATAGAGAATCTCGCCATCCACAGATTCAAAAAAACCATTTTTTATATAATATTCGCACGGCATACTGGTTTTCTCCATCGGAAAGCGATCATATTCTCCCTTGAATGTCTTTTTGAAATGTGACAAGAGGTCTAATTGCACTTTCTCATCAAAATTTACTCCTATAAGTTTAGAATAGTGTTGCCACAAGCCATCACGTAATGTTCTTGTATCGGGTATGGGCTCATAAAAATGACAGCGGGTAATGTGAATACCCAGATACTGCCAAAAACGGAAGGTAACCTTAAGAAATCTGCTTAGTAGTGTTCTGTAAAGTCGTGCTGGCATAAGAGTAATTCACATTTGCTCAGTGGACGTTTTTCGATGGCATCGTTTGGCCACAGCCTTGTTCTACAATTATTTCGCCTTCCATTTCGGGTTAACCAGCGTTAGTCCTGTAAACTGTTCAGAAAACGACGAATTCTATCAGCGATTGCATCAGGGCTGGCTTTTCTTTTTAGGGGGATGAAGTTTTTCAATTTGCGAATACCATCAGGCAAATCCTTGACATCATACACCGCCAATATGTGCCCAAGCTCCTCAAACTTCTTAGCAGTCGCTACTTGGTGGTCGTTGACATGCTCCTTATATCGCTTCATACGTGGCATAATCAGTAACGGTTTATGGTTCTTCAATGCCATCGTTATCGTACCCACCCCAGCATGGCTTATCACACTTGATGCTCTCTTAAAGCGCTCGTCAAAGACCTTTTTCTCCAGAGAGGCCACAGATTCAAAATTACGTGGTTTGTATGAAGTTTCTCCTATCTGGGCGAATATTTCTTCGTCAATCAAACCCTGGTCAAAGATATTGTCCACAGCCCGGACAAGACGATCGAACGGAAACTGCGTCCCAACGGTCAAAAAAATCATATCGCTGCGCCTACGTATTCCACATTACTATATCGCTCGGCAAGTTCAGGCCACTGCACAAGGAATAAGTCAGCTATGTGCCGAACCATTCTACCTGACAGCGATATCCACTCCACATTGGCGATACTGTCGATCCAAATGACTTTCGCACCTAATAATTTACCGAGATAACACACAATGCATCCTACTGCGGCTCCAGTACTTATCACGACGTTAGGCCTTTCGCGTAATATTACACCTATACACCGCATCAGAACCAGAATAACCCGCAAAAGATGTTCACGATTGCATTCGCCCACAACATGGGTTGGACCATATTGCCGGAGCTTCTTGGCAACCATATTCGCAGTAGAAACGTAAAAAACCTCGTATTCTTGCCAACCGTCCGCAAGTTTTAGCAGCTCTGTCAGATGCCCTCCAGCCGATGCAGTCAGGCAAATTTTCATTTTGTTGTTTTTGGATAGCACCATAGATATTTGGTTGGTGTTCTCATTTCTCAAACAATTTATTTAGTACTAATTCTGCCTTACTGTCCCATGTGGATGTCTCAACTTTTTTCCTCCTATCCACAACACGCGTTGGGCTGTCTTCCGCCAATGCTTTTCTTATGCCTTCAGCAAAATCTTCCGGGTTTCTTGCTTCATATACCACGTCGCGAAAGCCCCGTAATTCTGAAAAAGGCGTACTAACCACAGGCTTACCTAATGCTAAATACTCCTTGAGCTTTATTGGATTGCACAGCTCAATCCACCGATTCTGCCGCCATGGCATAATAGCAACATCAAAACATTTACCGTAGTGTGGAATTTCTTCATAGGGCTTCTTACCAAGCATCCATACATTGTCTTTCGCAACTAAACCGGAACAATCCACCGATACCTCACCAACAAACACAAAGGATTTCCCGGGTAAATAATCTATTACTTTCTCAATAAAACCTATATCTACCGTATAGTCGGCAATCTCGCCGAAAAATCCTACTATCGGTCTAGGTATCTCAGCAATGTCTCCGGGTTTATATGGGTCCTGCTCTGCTGATGCAAACAAGTGGAAATCAACACCATGGTCCAGATAAATCGCTTTCTTGCATTGGCCTGATTCTTCATCATATAAAGCCCTGCTAACAAATATTGTCAGGTCGGCATTAGCCTTTAATCTCAGGTCACGCTCTCCAATTAATCCAATATCAACGTTAGGAAATTCTTCATACACGTCAGTTTTCAGGTATATCAATTTTGCCCTCCTCATTTTGTCATTCCTGCGAAAGCAGGAATCCAGGATATTGATAGCTACATCGCATGCTGCCGGGCAGGCAACCCAAATGATAGGGTCATGTATTTCCAGCTTCCGAATGATGTTTTCCATTTGTTTTCTCAAAAGTAATTCATTCAGAGACCGAGCCCACGAAATATGGTGCACCGGTAGTGTAAACGGACTGTACACCCAAAATCCAGCGTCTGACTTCTTAAGGCCGGTGAAGATGCTTTTTGTTTTGCGAATCAATTTGTGAGTAAAACTCTTGCCCCCCCCCGTGTTCTTTTTCAGGCTGGGCTTTTGCATCACGATTGAATTGACGTAAAG
>JBAQFY010000158.1:0-1813 GCA_049287505.1 Sedimentisphaerales bacterium
CACTTTTTGAAGATTCTGGCCCCGGCCGAAAAGTGGCCGTTTTCAACCAGAATCGGTGGCCGCTTTCAATCAGAATCAGTGGCCATTTTGAATCAGAATCACTGGCCGGATTCGACCAGAATATGCACATTCAGCCGGCGCAGACAAATTTGAATATTGCCAATACTAATTGGAGGGTCGAATGAATGCATTTCTAAGTCATATATCCGAGGAGGCATCCGAGGCAAGGGCCATTAAAAAAGCACTTGAGGGTGCGCTACCAGGTTCTAAGTTCTTTGTTAGCGCGACAGATATCCACTTGGGAGATGCGTGGCTAAAGGAAATAGACGAAGCAATGAAGCGTGCAAAGGCTGTCCTGGCCTTGTGCAGCCCAAATTCCGTTCGCCGACCATGGCTGAACTTTGAAAGCGGCAGCGGTTGGGCTAAGCGCCTACCAGTCATACCTATTTGTCACAAGGGAATGAAAAAAGACCAACTGCCTGACCCATTGCATATCTTCAAAGCTGTAGAATTAGCCGATACAGATTCATGCAAGTATTTGGTTGATCGGCTCGCTGCCGTGCTTGTGCTACAAACTGCAGTCGGTTTTAATCCTGTTCACATGCTTCAAAGCCTCAGGATTGAGGTCCCGCCTAGAACTGTGGATGTGGGTATCGTCCTTAGCCACCAGCAGGGCCAGTGGGACGAGGGAGAACGGTCAGTATTTGCTTTAACAAAATCACTCCCTTCCGGAATGATGGGCAATTGGACATTTCATGCCCTAACAGATAAAAAGGCTTTTTTTTCCGAGGATCTTCACAGACTGTCGGGTCTTATCTTTGTGAGTCCTTGGCGGGCAAAATTAGAGCCTGAAACGATTGGGGCAACTGTCGAATGGGTAAGAAAGGGTGGCCGTTTGCTCCTTCTCGGTTTCGAGCTTGGTGATCGCCACCATGGTACAAACCTGGCGGAATTGAGTCATAATTTTGGAATCGATCCTTGCATCGACATCGTCGGTCCGGCCGATTTCGGGGATAAGAAACCATACGATATTCCAGTCAACTTTAATACTTCGCACGCAGACCCTCACCCGTTCACAGATGCGCTAATGAATTTCCGACTAACAAACGTTCAGACATTGCGTGTTGAGCCCGGCGGCATTGAATGGTTGCGCGTCGGTGAGAACGTTGTCTACCGACCTCACCGCGACAGCGTACAATACCACGATGGCACAATGACGGCACCTGGCGGAACTGCTTTCGGGATAAATCGGCAAGCAGGCTGGCTTGCGTTGGCAGTTGAAGCACCTAAAGGCCTCTGTGGCAAGGGCGCTGTACAAATGATTGGTACGTGGGACTTGATCGGTCGCAGCCAGGCATTCGGAGGTGATAAGATCATGCTTATTTCCCGGCTCCTGGACTGGTTATCCCGAAAGAGCGGCTGAATAAAGTTATATAATCATGTTCCAACTTGTTAAAAATGAAGACTGATATTTGGCGATAGTGCTAATTGGGCCAAAAAGTAGCCGGATGTATCATTTTACCGCAACGGGAGGCGTCATTGTCAGGCTTAACGAGACATGATTCGAGACAACTTGAAAAAGGAAATTATTCTTATGCTGATGTGATGCAAGGATTTCCATGATTAAGCGATGCAAGAGTTTTTTTATTTTCTACTCCTTTCTCTTCTTGCCTTCTTTTTGGGTCTATTGGACCATCCTTTTATCTGTCCTCTATCCCTTCCCGTTTAAAGCGCTCGTTTTCAAGGCCCTTCCGATTTCGACGTTTTTCGATACTTTTCGATATTCTTGCGCTCACTTTGGGCCCAGTTGGTC
>JBAQFY010000159.1:0-14475 GCA_049287505.1 Sedimentisphaerales bacterium
GAATATGGCCTGTTAGGAAAAACTATCCTTGGCTCAGGATTCGATTTTGACGTTACTATCCATCGAGGAGCAGGTGCTTTTGTATCAGGCGAGTCCAGCGCCCTTATGAGTGCTATTGAAGGCCATGTCGGTGAGCCGAGGCCAAAGTACATCCATACATCTGTAAAAGGGTTGTGGGATAAGCCTACCTGTTTGAATAATGTGGAAACCTGGGCCAATGTGCCATTTATTATCAGCAAAGGTGCTAATTGGTTCAAAGGTATTGGTACCGAGAACAGTAAAGGTACCAAGATATTCTCGTTAGTTGGAAAGATTAACAACACTGGATTAGTTGAAGTGCCCATGGGCATCACTTTAAGAGAAATCGTATACGATATTGGCGGCGGCATTCCGAATGATAAGAAATTTAAGGCTGTACAAACCGGCGGTCCTTCCGGAGGTGTTTTGCCGGAAAGCATGATTGACATTCCTGTTGATTTTGACCGACTTACAGAAGCAGGCTCAATGATGGGCTCCGGCGGAATGATAGTAATGGATGAAAATACCTGTATGGTGGACACAGCCAGGTATTATACCGAATTTCTTGCTGACGAATCCTGCGGAAAATGTGTGCCATGTCGTGAGGGGCTCAGACAGATGCTTAGAATCCTGAATAATATAACAAACGGGGAAGGTAAGGAAGGGGACATTGAGCTTTTGGAGGAACTGTCAGAATTTATCCAGGAGGCGTCATTATGTGCCCTTGGCCAAACTGCTCCAAATCCTGTTCTGAGCACAATCAAACATTTCAGGGATGAGTATGAGGCACATATAAACCAAACACGATGTCCTGCAGGTGTGTGCAAGGCACTGATCAGTTATTATATTGATCCTGATAAATGTCTGGGCTGCGGACAGTGTGCAAAGAATTGCCCGACGGATGCGATATCCAAAATCGATGATAAAACATATGTTATTGACCAGGAAAAGTGTATCAAATGTGGAAGCTGCATAGCTGGCTGTCCGGAAAAGGCAAAGGCTGTGTTTTTACAAGATGTGCTTTATGCTCGGTATTAACTGCAATGGCTGCTATAAGGGAATAAAAATGAAAACAATACAGTTAGAAATTGATGGAAAGAAAGTCCAGGCCAAAGAAGGCGCAACAATCCTCGAAGTTGCTAGGAAAAATAGCATTTACATTCCGGCTCTTTGCAACCATCCTGAACTCAAACCTTCCGGCGTCTGCCGCTTATGCATGGTAGAAATATCGAAAAATAAAAGGACAAAGCTGGTTGCTTCCTGTGTTTATCCTGTTGAAGAAAATCTTGTTGTAAAAACCGACTCTAAAAGAATAAGAAAAATTCGTAAGATGATTGTCGAATTGCTGTGGCCAACGGTACCTGCCCTGGCAAAAGAGTTTGGAGTAGAAAAATCTCGCTTTGTCCCCGAGCATACCGAATGCTGTTTATGCGGGCTCTGTGTTCAATATTGTGCAGAGGTCAGAAAATTAAACGCAGTTTACTTCAAAGGTAGAGGAATAAATCGAGAGGTAGCTATTCTTCCGGAACTTGTAGATGATTGTGCTTATTGTACAAAGTGTTATGGGTTATGTCCCGGGGGGTGGATTGTAACTCAGGCCATGAACATATAATGGATCCGGGCTTAATGCCATGAGAGGTGAAGTAAAAATCGATGCCGAACGATGCAAAGGCTGTGGTTTATGTGTGGAAGCATGTCCAAAAAATGTCATCGTAATATCCCAAAACTCCAACAAGAACGGCTACTTCCCCGCAGAGGTAACCAACAACATGATTGACTGTTTTGGTTGCGCTTTATGTGCTATTATGTGCCCAGATTCAGCAATTGAAGTGTATCGTGACATCGACGTAGAAGCTGTCGAATCGGAGAAGGAAGATAGGCCGAGTTTAAACACCGTGCAAGAATAGTACGTTGATAATCAAAGACTAAGCGAGAGTGCAGCTATTAAAGCTATTTTAGGTTTTCCGGCTCTTGAATTTCACTTTTTCCAAGGCAGAAGTATCCCAGAGCACATAACCAAGAAACTTGATTATCTTTGGCATATGCCTGATTTCAAGCGAGTACTGATTATATTCCCAGACGCGAATTGTATGAATATGGGTTCCAAGCCTCTTAGCCACCTTCGACTGCAGTAGGTTCAAGCTCAGCCGGTTTTTTCAAGCGGTCGCTAAGAGTCCTCAATTCCTGTGAATAGGTGGGTAGAAGCGGCCTTAGGATACTCAGTTTTATATGATAAAAAGGGTACGGATCCCGTTCCGAACATCTGCATTAATCAGCTTTTTTCGTTACACATCAAGGGGTAGATGGGGTTTCCAAAGGGTCATACCCAAGAAGTTCGATTATCCTTGGCAACCGGCAAATATCAGGTATAGAACGGCTGTGTTCCCAGTTTTGAATGTTCTCAACCCTAACGTTAAGTTGTTGGGCCAAGGCAGTTTGTGATATTCCCAATTTCAGCCGTTTTTGCTTTATGGTAGCCCCTATAGCGATCATCTGTTGCCTGTAAAATGACCTGCTGTACCAGTCTTTTGGCGGTTTTTGGGCTTTTATGGCATTATCAAAAGGCAAGACAGATTATTTCCTGCTGCTCAATCCGGATACTGTTGTCCGTGACAATGCAATTGAAAAAGTAGTCAAGTTTATGGATAGAAACCCTGAAGTAGGTATAGTCGGCTGTCGCGTTCTAAATGAAGATGGGACATTGCAGCTTGCTTGTCGCAGAAGTATTCCAACTCTCCATGTTGCCTTTTTCCGTCTTAGCGGTTTGAGCAGGCTATTCCCCAACAGCAAAATAATGGCAAAATACAATCTAACGTATCTGAATCCTAATGAAACTAACGAAGTAGATGCTGTTTCGGGCGTTTTTTTAATGATTCGAAGAAAAGTTGTTGATAATATTGGCATGCTCGACGAGAGGTTTTTTATGTATGGCGAAGAACTGGACTGGTGCCTCAGAACAAAGAAAGCCGGATGGACGGTGATGTATTACCCAGATGTGGAGATTATTCATTATATGGGAGAGTGCAGCAAAGGTAACAGCAGAAAGGCTACCTTCGAGTTCTATAACGGCCTGCGCTTCTTGAGAAAGCCGACTTCTCAAACTTGGTGACAAACACCCACGCACATTAGAGTCTTGGCACAAGCTGATCAAACTCTACGAAGCCTCGGGTAAACCGGAAGAAGCCAAAGAATGGCGGGCAAAATTGCCGCAAACGGAAGCTGTAAAACAGTGACAAGGCACCACTAAAATAGCCCTATTTTGGCTCGTTGAACCGTACAACCGTTATATAACCCAACACCCTGTTATCTTGAAATTCTGTGAAATTTCCGTTTCATAACCTCTGTAGCATTAGTGCTTTATAAGAATCACAAAAATTGTGAACGGTTTCAATGGCCGGCGCGCCTTGCACGGCTAATACCTGAAACTCACCTGCTGAATAAGCGAAACAGAACAGAGCGGCCCTTCCTTCATCATTTCCCTTTCCTACCAAACCTTCCTTCTGTGTTCATAATGAATTTATCACATGCTGTGTCAATGGCTTGAAGTGTTTCCTCTGTTGACAAGCCCGAAGAGTTACTTGCTGCCGCTATTATCGTCCGGCATTCATTAGAATCCATAAATCGAGCTGCTTCCAGCAATTGAACTTGATCTTCCCTCGGAAAAACAATAAATCCATGTTTGTCTGCATGGATCAATTCTCCAGGTTTAACGGTCCGCCCAAATACCTCTACTTTACAATTCCAACGTACGGGATGGCTATATGCGTGTCCGACACACAGACGCTTTGCGATTGCTTTGAATCCTACATTATGCATTTCATCAAGGTCTCTGATTGCACCGTCGGTAATTGTGCCTATACATCCCAAGGCTTTATGAATGCTACTGTTTACTTCCCCCCAGAATGAACCGAATGTTCGCGGTTTATCCAGGTCCTGTACTACTACTATTTTTGGCATAGAAAGTGACGCAATATATTGTCGATACTCACTCCATGCCTTTGGATTTTGTTTGGGGTGTTTAGGATTACCCGGCTCTACCACAACAGTCATGGCATATCCTACCATCGGACCCATTTCCGGCATGAAATCCCGGCATTCCTCCAGATTGAAGGCGTCTTTACCGGCATTCAATTTAGTAATCTGCTCCCAGCCATTATAGATCGTCGGTGTATTCCATCGCTTTAATTCCAGCAATTCTGCATGAGATAATGGAGGTTGATTCGTTTTTTCCATTTCTTTTTATCCTAACATCAGTAATGAAGTGTTAAATTAGTATCGTACACAGCTGCCAATACAAGAGCACCGGTGACAAATAAAGCCGACTAATTAAAATATCCTCCGATTAGAAGGGAATACAATCTCATTTTCCATCCCAAATAGTTGCTGCAATATAGCGCTCTGGAGACTGTTTATCACAAAAATAGTAAACAAAGATGATTTTCCCATCCAAACGTTGGACAGACCTAACATATCCAAGGTCCCTGCCAGCACCATCATCACGCAAATGTATGGGGTTGCTCCATGTTTTCGCATTATCGCTGCTTATTTGTGCGCGAATTCCGTATGGTTCAGCTCGATACCCATACGATAGGCAAAGTCTGCCATCGGCGAGTCGTATCAAACTTGGTGGATTGCCTTCGCCCAGGTCAGATGCCGGTTTGCTCAAGAAGCGCCAGTTATTTCCATTATCTTCGGAAATGTATATCTCTATCCATCTTTTATTACCTTCACGTCGGCGAACTGCGGCCAGAAGAGCTGTTTTCGACAAACGAACAGTCGAAGGCATAATTGAAAATCCTTTTGGCTCAGGTGCTATCCATGAAACAAAATTCCAGCTTTTACCTCCATTATACGTCCTGGCACAAAATGGACGCCCCTCCCTGCCGTTCTTCTTTGCTGCTGTTAAGAACAACATGCAGTCGAGCTTGTCATTAACTATATAGTCTGTTCGAGCTGCTATCCTATCTATCTTTTGTACTTTGAGAATATACGGGCCGTTCCAATTGTTACCTCTATCATAAGAATAGTAAAACAAAGATGGCCCCAAATTATTATCTAACATTCGAAGGGTCATCGCAAAATCAGAGTGAGTGAATTCTATTCCTCCCGGACAATCAAGTGGTGTTTTGGGGATCAGGTGTGGCGGTCGCGTGCCATGCAATGCTGCACCATAAGGAATGATAACACCTTTTTCAGCAGGATTCTCGATGGACCATGTTTCGCCCCCATCCAAGCTTCGCGCAAAGAGGTGTTCTTCCGGCCGTTCACGGTCAATCGCATGGCGGTTTGGCCCCAAATCTTTATAATGTCCACGGCTAAAACCAACTAAGATTTCGTTTCCCCAGGACCATATTCCATGATTGGCCGGCCAACCACAAAAGCGATGTTTCTCTCGATAAACAGTGATGTGTTCAATTCCTTTTGGATTATCTGCAAGCAACTCATTTGAAACGAAAAAGTTTGAAATAGTCACGCTCACAAGTAGAGCAGTTATCGAACTGCAATGTACATTTCTTCTTCTCCGCCATCTATTCATTTGGCTTCTCATACCAATTGAGATTTTCCATTTATTTATACATGTTCAAGTATGCTGTTTGGCCTCATTTCAAATAAAATATCAAGCGTACCTTGAAAATTCTGGATCTCTGACTATATAATCACACACATTCTTAAACAACGAACTCATCTTGAAAGGTATTCAATCCACTCTGAAGTTCTTGTATAGGTAAAGCATTTTGTTCTTTGCCGGCTATCAAATGTGGCAAATCCTCTTGGAGTTCCATATGTTCGGTCAGATCCTGTCCGATCTCTGTTAGAAAGCGGCTCGGCTTCATAATCACTAAACTCCGAGACCGGTTGCGGTAAAACTGCGGAACTACCAGATACAGCTCATCCTTGGCCCGGGTTACTGCTACATGAAAGACCCGCCTCTCTTCCTCCACATCCTCCTGTGTGTTTATAGCCAGGTCTGTCGGAAACCTTCCATCCGCCAGCCAGGGGATGAAAACAACCGGCCATTCCAGTCCCTTTGCCTGGTGAACAGTGCTGAGTATTACAAATTCCTGTTCAACCGGCCCGGTCACCACAGTCTCTCCGGAAAACTCTCCCGTCAGGGCTACATCGGCCAGGAAAGCCTCGACCGTATTGTATTGGGCAGCAAAGTTCGCCAAAGCTCGAATATCCTGCCTGCGAAGCTCGGCTACATCGTAATGGGAAACAAGATAGTCGTCGTAGCTGCGATCCAGAACCTTATCGATAACCTCTGCCGGAGATTTCAGTCTTGCCAGCTCCTGGATGAGCTTAACAAAATCCATGTAAAAAGGTCTTGCACCGGCAGGAAGCAGACCGGCCGTATCTGACTCACAGGCAAGCTTCATAGCGTCGTCCACCTGGCTGATATGATGCCACATCTTGCCAGACAAAACATTGCCTACCCTTGGCAACATCTTGAGAAGCCTTAGCCAAGCAAGCTCATCATGCGGATTCTGCAGTATCCGCATATAACATAAAACATCTTTCATATGAGCCTGCTCGAAGAAGCGCAAGCCTCCCCGAACATTAAAGGGAATATTGCGGCGCTGGAACTCCAATTGAATCTCAAGTGAATGCCAATGGCTGCGATACAAAACGGCTATATCGTTCAGGTTCCTGCCTTCGTCCAGCAGATTAAGCACATACTCTGCGATGAACTGAGTTTGAACGAAGTGGTCCTGGGTGGGAACGATGGCGGGCTTGAGTCCAGACGGTCTTTTCGCCCGAAGCTGTTTCGGAAGTCTATGTTTGTTATGCTCTATGCTGGCGCTGGCCAGGGAGAGTATCTCCGGCACGGAACGATAATTTGTCTCAAGGCGATATTCTTTGACATCAGGGTATCGCTCTTTGAATGTAATGATATTCTTAAAGCTCGCTCCACGAAAACTGTAAATGGATTGGGAGTCATCACCGACAACGGTAATATTGCGGTGCTTCGAGGCGAGTAAATCCACTATCGCCCCCTGGATTGCATTCGTATCCTGGTATTCATCGACAAGGATGTACAGGAACTGATTGGCAAGCGCATTTCGAACCTTCTCGTTTTCGTTTAGAAGCCTGAGCCAGAAGCTGAGCAGATCGTCAAAGTCCAGCAGTTGCCTCTCCATCTTCATGGTGGTGTAGAGAACCAACACCTTTTCAATTTCTGCAGCTTCTCGAATAAACATCGGATAGCGTTTGCTAAGTACGGCATCCAGCGGCTCAAGAGTGTTTTGAACGAAACTTGAAATAGCGGACAAAACCGATTTTCTTGGAAATCGTCTTTTATGAATGTCCACCCCCGCCTCCTGGACACAGGAAGCGATAAGGTCCCTTGAGTCCTCCCTGTCCAGGATGGTGAAGTCCGGGGAAATAGCCAGCTTCTTGCCATGCTGGCGAAGAAGCCGATTGGCGATATGGTGGAATGTTCCGCCCCAAATGTCCTTAGTTTTCTGTCTTAATAGAACTTCTACTCGGCTCAGCATTTCACGGGCAGCACGGTTAGTAAAGGTAACAAGCATTATGCGTGAGGGCTCGACTCCATTATGAACCAGCCAGGCCAATCTATACGTCAAAGCCTGTGTCTTGCCGCTTCCAGCACCGGCCATCACTAACATGGGACCGCCCGGGGCAGTAGCTACCGCCAGTTGTTCTTCGTTGAGATCAGCTGCGAAGTTTATCTCATCGGCCGCGGTTCTTGATTTGAGTGTGAATTTCCGTGTCATTTCATTATATCGTTGACATTTATGTTTTCTTGCTTGGTAAAACGAGTTCAAGCTACTTTACCAGACTTCCCTTTAAAACACAAGTTCAGTAGCTGCTTTCGTCAAACGTTTTCAAAAAACTATAGAGGTCATATCAAAGACGAACTCCTCTTGGATTAGCATCATTCTCGAATCCAATTCTTAAAATTCCCTCTTTGTTTCTAATATTTGTACCGCCAAATGCTTTATGCATGCATAAGCTAATGTCCTTACACAATACAGAGCGACTCTCAGTCTTTGGAGAGTCGCTCTTAAGTGGTGATAGCAATGGTTGAAAAACAATCAGAAATTGGCAGAGATGCTCAGCTCGCTGTCTTGCTACAGCACAAATGGCATGCTGAGATTGAGCGGGCTGTGGATAAGGTTAAGCTCGGTGTTGTTCCGGGCAGGAAACGGACGAAGGATGAGAAGTGGTTCAGACACCAATGGTTTAGGGCGATGATGAGGGATAGGAAGAGGAGGGCACAGAATAGCAAAACACCGGTAAAACTGGCACAGTGAGCATTGCAGCACTAACGATGGTCGGGTGAAGCATTAGTAGTCTTAGGTTCTACAGAATATAGGAAAAAAAGAAGGTCCAGAAGCTTCTGACGAGCTGGTACCCTAATAACGAATATATGGTGTGCCATAAGGACCATACGAAGTGTGCACCAGTGCATAATCCAGGATGAGTTTGATGCCGTCACCACACATAAAGGCGCCGTCTGGAGCTTTACTACTCAGGGCGCCGTCGGCAGCCCGAACCCTTCTAATGGCGCTGTGGACGTAACGCAAACACCGATTATTAGCTGGTCGCCTGGAATCTATGCAGCTTCACATCAGGTCTATTTCGGCACAGATAAAGAAGCAGTGAAAAACGCCGATATGGTTTCGCCTGAGTACAAAGGCACCAGGAACCTTGGCTCTGAGAGCTATGACCCCGGAAAGCTTGAGTGGGAACTACCTACTATTGGCGTATTGATGAGGTTAATAACGCCAACACCGATAGTCCGTGGAAAGGTAATCTCTGGAGCTTTACGACAGCCAACTTCCTTATCGTGGACGATTTTGAGGACTACGACATTGGCAACAACGAGATATGGTGGGCATGGAAAGATGGGCTTGGCTATGCCGCGCATAGTAATGAACCGGCCTACGCCGGCAACGGGACCGGCTCTATGGTCGGCGACGAAACCACCGGTTCTTATTGTGAGGAAACTATCGTTCACGGAGGCAGCCAATCGATGCCTTTATTCAACGACAACAGCGTCCTCAGGTATTCAGAGGCCCAGAAGACGCTGACTCATCCGCGTGACTGGACAGTGAACGGTGTCAACACACTGACTATCTGGTTCAGAGGCGATTCTGCTAACGCAGCAGAACCCTTTTATGTTGTTCTCAATGACAGCGCTGTGGTCACTCACGATAATCCTGATGCAACACAGAAAACTTCCTGGACGGCATGGAATATCGACCTGCAGGCATTCGCAGACCAGGGCGTGAACCTCGCTAATGTCAATTCGATTACTCTTGGCCTTGGTAACAGGAATAATCCGGTTGTCGGCGGTTCGGGTATTATGTATTTCGATGATATCCGTCTGTATGCACCCACACCGTAAGCAGCGATTTGGCTGTTAAGTAAAATTGTGTAGTTAATTTTGCAGAACCTACGACCTTGCTCTCAAAGTCTCTGGACAATACGGTGTTCTTCTTCCTCTGCGTCCTCGTTGCCAAGGTCGAAACTGTGATTTTGAGCTAAAAAAAAGGGTCTGGATTTGGTCTCCAGGGGTTCAATCAGATTCTTATGTCGGGGTCGGCATGGCCGACAATGGATAAGTCCTGGACATGTAAAGAGTTACAGAAATTCGCAACTCTTGTCAGCCGACAACTCCGACATTCATTAAGGGATTTTGCCTGTCCGACGGCCAGACGGGTTTGGCACGGCGGCCCGCCAATAAGAACCCAGACCTGTCCGGCGGCCAGACGGGCCTGGCGATTAATGGCCCCGTCAGCGACGGGGAACTTCACAGCCTGATTGACAGCCTAATTCCAGCAAAAGGATACTCCCAGGAATGATTGCTATGGTTTTAAGATATAAACGCCCAAGGCTTCGGCAAGTTCTACGATGGCTGAAGCAGAGTTAAGCCCTTTTTGGACGAATTTGTGAACATCTGCGGGGCGGAGTATGGTGTTGGTGTTTGGGGGTGACAGTAGCGACCATTAAAGCAAATCCAGACCTGGTGGTTCCTGCCCCGACATTTTGGCGAGATGGTACCTTGCCTGACTCTAATACTCGGCAAGAATTTCCTGCCGGTCCTCAACTTCCCCTTGTAGAATGATCCATTCCTTATTCCTGTCAAATTCTCCATATTGCCAACCATTTAGGAGGACATTTCTAATGGGTTTTGACTGAGGGTGGCGGATGCGAACAAAGATTGTTCTGGGTTTGTTACGCTGCGGAGGATCCAGGACCACCCTGATTTTTCCACGGCCGGCGTTAGATTCATAGCGAAGCGACAACAGCCCAAAATAAGATGCTGCTCTCGCAATGCCGATATTGTTTCCGTCGGCAAGCCAGTATCGAGGGATAGCTTGGCCAAGGTACAGATTGTCCCCTTGTTCATTTATAAACATCAGCCTTAACCAGTAGGTCGTTTGGGCTTCATCCGAGGCCTTGAAGTGGTCGCCTCTGGGGTAGCCCAATTCAGGAAGCGAGTGCTCGTTGCACATCCGGATTTCCGGATAGAACGCAGAAGTAAAGCTGTTGAAGTACGTTCGAATGTAGTGCTTGATATTGTCTTGCCAAAGGTAGGGCAAAGGGCCGTCGAGAAGATTTGCCTGCATTGAAAAACCGCCACGGGTGAACCAGAAATCCTCATATGCCGGTATCGAATAACCATACCGCTCGGAAATGTAGAGGTTATCTTCATAGTCTTTAAGAATCCACAGAGTTTCAGGAGCATCGGGGGCCAACAGACCATAAGTTGGCAGGAACAGTGCACCTTCAAGAGTCTCCCGAAGCCAGCCATGGGCCCGACCGCGTTCGTAGAGGCTGGAAGGAATCTTCGGGACATATGTGCCATCCCGCAGACGTACCACGGGACACCGAATTCGTGATTCCGTTATCCCCCGCATGCAGTCGTCATAGTAATACCTGGCTTCTCTCTGCAATCTCGCACCCTCAGGATGGCCAAAATCGACAAGAGCATCAGCCAAGGCGCGAAAGCCCCACACGGTCGCACTGTTGGTAGCAAGCCAGTACCAGTAGTCAGTCACATCTTCGAGTGAACCGGCTGGCAGCCAACCATACTCCAAAGGCTTAGCTCCATCTTCTTTGAGGGTCATCGTGGAGCGACGCTCGCGAATGACCCATTCACAGGCTTCGACAAGCTGTGGCGCCGCTCGTTCCATCCATTCGCGGTCCCGAGTAAACAACCAGTGCTGAGCCATGTTCCACATGACATAACCGTGACTCTTATTGTAACCGCCTGTCTCATGGCCGCCGGCACCATAGAATTGTCCCTGTGTGCTCTTGAAGTTGCCTGGCATCGAGACCGTGCCCTGATAATGAAGGAAGGCATTGAGAGCTTGCCGGGCTTTTTCATGATAACCTCGACGATCCAAGTCGCTTATCATCATGACGGACTCATTCGGATAGACGCCATAATGGAATGTGCCCACATGCGCATGCAGAAGATCTGTATCGAGTTCCTTGAAGCAGTTAATAAGAAGATGACGGAGATGAGCTTTGTAAAAATCATTGATCCAAGGCTCCGGAGTACTAATCTGTGTTCCACGAGAGGTCAAATCTCGCCAGAATTCACATATTTTGGAGGCCTCAGCATCAAATTCTATGTGCTCATGTGCTTCTATCTCCTCTTCCTTGAGTAAGGTGATCGACGGAATCACTATCTGGAAGCTTTCACTTTGACCGGGCTTAAGTTCAAGGGCCCACTCTACTGACTTTCCATCTTCAGCGAAAACCCCATGGGCACCCGTACTAACTAAAAAACGCAAGTAATCTTCACGGTCTGTCGCTGCGACAGCCCTGCCGTTAAGTACGATTAGTTTTTCTTCTTGGCGGGCATGCGAACTGAAACGTAGTTTTGCAGTTGAAGTTTCGGAATTCGACACATTGACGATTCTCACCTGCATTAGCAGTGCTGTAGGCGTATCCAGAGCAACGTCTCCCGGTTCCGCATCAGGAACGCCCAGTACGGTTCGCTGCTCGTAGTGAATCGGTCCATCTTGCCACCAGGTTCGTAACAGGGGCAAGTAGCCATCCTTCAGTTCTCTACCGCCGCGCAAATGGTCGGGGGGAAAACCGAACGAGATACTTAACCTATCACCATCCCAGAGTTTGCGGTCGCTATCACGGGGACTCCGTTGAAGATTAAACCAGCGACGCACAGAAGTGACTTCTATGTCCCCGTTCGGATTCTGACGCATGGTATTGCGGTTACCGGGCAGGCCGTGTACGAACCACAGGGGCCGCTTCAGAGGCATATCGCTCCACGCACGGTGTAAGGTTTGCTCTGGTTCCTGGGCCACCCGATCGTATACCGTTTTGCCTCCAAACTCACTGGCCAACGCATCACGGTATCCAGACAACGTGATGGGGTCTTGGTCATTCGTAACGAGTACACCCAGGTCATCGACAAGGATGCGGTCACTTCTATCGACTTCATCTGCTGCAAAGGAAAAGGGTCTTTGATTCGAACGTACTGTGACGATCGTTCGGTCATACCGACCATCCATAGGGTCAACAGCAACCAGCAGGTCAGCCTCGATGCCCCCTCCCAGACCCGCTTCCAGTGTCCACTTCAGATTTGCGTCAAGTCTGAGAGGACTGTTCGGGAAGGGGCGTATCGCCGTCACGCGACCGTTGAATACTTCCAGATGACCTGTCTCTGCTTCTCGTGCATTAAAGGCAGCCTCTCTGGGCTCGCCGAACTGAATCCGTACAGTCAATGTCCTATACACCGATTCGGTATAGACCTTAAAACATCGGGGCGCCGGCAGGATGTCTTTGGAGTGGACCCTAATCCACAGAGTCTTGCGATAATCAACTCCGTTGCCTGAAAGATTCTTGATTTCACTGGCTGAGACCGGGGCGAATGTGAATACATAGGTGTTTTCGTTCCTGTTTATATGGCTCTTAGCTTCTATCCAGCGACCGTTGGTCCAGTCATCCATCGAATCCCAGCCAACACCTCCTGCACTGCGCTCGACGAGTATCGGGTCAGCTTTCCCATCCCAGACCCTTTGCCAGTACTGCAGCCTGATTTGGGAGGGATCTGGCATGGGTTGACCGCTTGGAAATTCAACAACCACACGCCGAATTTTGCGAGGCTCTGCCCAGCGAATCCCGTGGGCTGAGCCATCCTTTTCAGACACCTGAAAGCCAAATGGAGCAATGTCGACGGGCCCACCCGGATGTGGAGGCACTATGGCACTCTCTTGGCCTTGCACTTGCACAGAATTGATTAACAGAACAAGCGAAATGGATATAAGTTTCTTTTTCATAGTCTGCTCCCTTATTTCCAGAATCGGTCGTATGAATTATACGCTAAGAAGCAGATTTGTGCAATTGGATAAGAGAATTGACCGTCGCCCATTCAGCGCTACTGTTCCGGCTCTCTCCACCAAACCGCCTCCCGGCTCTCGCTGGTCGGGGTGGGGTGGTTGGGGATGGTTGGTGTTTGGGGGTGTGGGCGAGAAGAAGCGAGGGGTGTGAGTCTCTCTGTTCAAATACTCAGTTGCATTAGCACGCCATCGAGACCTCTTCCATAATATTCCGGCAGATCACCGATTCTTTGAAAGCCGCGCTTCGAGAAGAAATCAAGTCCCTCTTTGTTGGCTTCTGCCACCTCCAGCAAGACAAACTGGCAAGCCTGCTGTTTTGCGCCTTGAATGAAGAGATCCAGAAGACGGCCTCCAACTCCTTCATTTCGTGCTGTGGAGGAGACAGCAATACTATCAAGGTGAGCTATAGACCGGAATCGTGAAGTACGCAGTGTTCCAGCAACGTAGCCGACAAGACAAGAATCACGAACAGCTGCAAGCAGAATGGACTTCCTGCGGCAAAGATACGCTTGAAAGTCTGATTCGCTGAACTTGGTCTTCTTGTAGTAGTAGGTATCGAAGCACTCATTGTCCAGATCAGCCAGATCGCGAATATCGGATTCGTTGGCTTGTCTAATTTCAAGCATCTTATTATCCTTTCGAACAGGCAGCGAAGTAGTGATGCCACGAAAATATATAGCGGATTTTTAGAGCACCTCGCCGCCAATGGCGTGGATTTCTCCAAAACCCAACGAAATGCCGAGGGGGATATGGTGGCAAATCGCTCAGAGGTCTCGGTCGATGATTACCACTGCCGCCAATGTTGCCTGCACGGTCATGGCCGCGTTCTCAATGTCGCATGTTTCCGGGATGTCTCCCTCGGAATGATAATTTGGGTCACCGTAGGGTAGAGAACCGATATTGATGACCGCAGCGGGGTAGCCGGCCAGGACAAACGAGCCATCGTCGTCTCCGGGACGTGGCCTCTCTGCAGTCCGCTGTTCCAGACCAATGGAAAATCGAGTGTTCACCTCAGCCATCAGTTCGGCGAGACGCTTACCCTCAGGCTTAGTATATGCGGTTACATTGGTCTTCTTTCCTGCGGCAGTCTCCTCTGCCGTCTTTGCTCCAATGCCGT
>JBAQFY010000160.1:0-1804 GCA_049287505.1 Sedimentisphaerales bacterium
ACAATTTAGGTTTGGCAAGTGATCTGACCCCTGTTTATGTACCACATGTGATTAGAGGATTATCCACAGTTTCTATCGTGTATTCCTGAGGTCGAGGCGCAGCCGAGACCGAAGGAATACACCTCGCCGCAAACTGTGCCGGGGTCTTGTAGCCCAGGCTACTGTGCGGCCTGTGATGATTGTAATCCAGCCGCCAGTTCTCTGCAAGAACTTTCGCCTCCTTGACACTGTAAAACAGCTCACGATTCAAAAGCTCATCACGCAACCTGCCGTGAAACGATTCAATGTAACCGTTCTCCCAGGGACTGCCCGGCTCGATATACAATGTCCCCACGCTGCTTTTGGCCAGCCACTGTTTAATCGCCTCGGCAATAAACTCCGGCCCGTTGTCGCTGCGAATAAAACCAGGCACGCCGCGAACCATAAACAAATATTCAAGTACAGCAATTACGCCCTTTGATGTGATTGAACGCCCGACTTCAATCGCAGGCGACTCTCGCGTATATTCATCAAGAACCGTGAGAAACTTCAGCTTTCTGCCGTCTTCGGTGGCATCCTCGATAAAATCATATGTCCAGACGTGATTGATAAACTCGGCCTTCTTCACAAAACAGGCATTTTCGGAACTACCCCGGCATTTCTTTATTTTGCGTCTATAAGGCACTTGTAAGCCCTCCTTTCGCCATAATCGCTGAACTCGTTTATGATTCACCTGCCAACCATCCTGACGCAGCTTGGCCGTTATGAAACGATACCCGTAACGAGGATGCCTGCCCGCTAATCGCTTCATAGCTGCAACTAACGGCTTGTCCCTGTCCGGCCGTTTCGGCTCATATCGCTGAGTCATTCTCGGTTGCTCCAGCACATCGCATGCCCGACGTTCGGAAAGTTCCATCTTTTTCTCCACCTGCTCCACCGCCTTGCGTTTCCGTGCCGGGCTTAGTAGTTTCCCCGTAACGCCTCTTTGAGAACCGCTTTATCGAGCGACAGGTCCGCTACCAGTTTTTTGAGCTGAGTATTTTCTTTCTGCAGGATTTTGAGATGTTTGACCTGGTCAAGCTTCATCTGGCCGTATTGCCTTCGCCAGTTGTAGTAGGTCGCATCGCTGATGCCTAACTGCTTGAAGACCTGTTCGAGCGTCCCGCCGGAAGCTATAACCGCATCGGCCTCTCTTAACTTGTTTACGATTTGTTCTGCTGTGTGGTACTTGCGTTTCATTTGGGTGTCCCTTTCATTAAAAAGTCGAATAATTTTATCGGATACCCTCTAATCCGCAATGGCACAGTTTTCGGGGGTCAGATCAACCGGGAGAAATGCAAATATTGGTCAAGAGTGAACTTCGTCAATCCAGCCATAATGGGAGGGGTCCTATAAAAAATGCGAAAGAAAGAAAAATATAGCAAAAGATAAAAATTTTCGGAAAAACTGTTATTTTACCTAAATATGCTAATCTATCTAAATTAACATTGCCGATAAATTTATCAATCGATGGAACGTTAAAGGAGATATAAACGATGGATACCTTAATCGAGCAACGTAAGGATGCCCGAATCGAGCTTTCGTGGCCTGTAAGTATATGGCTGCCGGCAGCAAATAGGTTTTTTAACGGGCGAAGCACCAATATCAGCAAAACCGGGGTCTTTGTTACACTCCCAATGACGACGCCTGTCCGGGCGGGACATACAGTCGAACTTAACCTCCCACGGACACCGTCGTTAGCGAAGCAAAAAGGAGGATTTGCCCGTATTAAAAGAGGTAAAGTGGTCAGGGTCGAACGCGGAAATATACTTAAGGACACTAATAT
>JBAQFY010000161.1:0-5356 GCA_049287505.1 Sedimentisphaerales bacterium
GTCAAAATCCTGATAGACGATGGGCTTGCCTTCGGTCCATCTTTTGGCCGTATTTAACTCATCGCCGTTGAATCTCTGAAACGTCATAAAGCCGATTCCTGGATTTAGCAGGATATCGTCGATCTCCTTTGGCCGAACGATAACTGTTTCTTGTGCAAAGGCCGGAACGAAGGATGCTACGGTTAATATAGTTGTAACTGAAATGCCCGCGATTAAACGTGAGATACTCACAGCAACTTCTCCTTAGACTTTATTTGAAGCGTTTATTCATCTTCATCATATTGTGTTGTTTGAAGTCTTTATTCAAAGAGTACGTGTTTAGCCAAGTGTGGCTTAAATGGCCATCCCCAAGCTTGGACTCCGCCTTGCTGGAGTCCTGCGCTTGAGGCTGCCACGCATTCTTTAATAATTTTATTGGGTGGCATCCTCAAAGCCAAAGGCTTTGGGGATGGTTTTTCCCTGGCTAAACACATACTTCAAAGACTTTCCTTTGTTACAAAGACAGGTCTTACATTGTAGCAAATACCGGCTTGAGCGCTTCATAGCTGGTTGTCCCCGCGCCGGCTCTTTCGGCTTTTGTAAGGTAAGGCAAATCCGAGACCGTCAGACCCAGTAATGTGCATCCGTAGGAATCGGCGGCCACCATGTCGGTGCTTGCGACCATAGTATTTGCGCGTCTCAAATCCGAGACGGAACCTCCGGTCGGGCCGTTTGTCATCATAACTTCGGTGCCGTCCAGTATTATAAACGTTGGTTTTACCATCATTGACAGCTCGGCAATGATGGTGTTAATATCCTGATGAAAAACGTTCCGTCTGCCGCCCAGAAGGCCGTACCAGTTCTTCATCGCCATCGAGGCGCCTGCTCTGGCGTGGCCTTTTACCGGCGAGATGCCAATCAGTTTGTCCGCATTTTCAAATGGCCCAAAAAATACGGGCCAATTTCTAATCAGTTTGCCTCCTGCAAGGGTGGTGTATTTAAAAAGACGGTCTTTTGGCAATATGACTTTGGCGCCGGCTTCATTAGCGGCTTTACCGATACCGCTTAATGTAAAACAGCTTGCAGGGTCATTGATTGGATTGTCGGTAACGATGACCAGTTTTGCTCCTGCTTTATAGCACAGTCGAACAACTTCAGCCACGAGCTCAGGACGTGCTGTAGCTCCAAGCATCGGCGATGAGGCGAATGCAACGTTCGGCTTTATCGCGACTGTTTCGCCCACCTTAACAAATCTTTCTATACCGCCGAGCAATTCTATAGCCTTGTTGATAGTTGCTTTTCTGTCAGGGCCTTTGACAATGCTCATAGTCTGGCCGAGTTTGTCCGGTACCCGGAAGTCCGGCAAAGTAACGAGTGGTTCGGCATCAACACCGGTTGTGGGTCCATATCTATCGTAAAGACGATAGGAAATTAGACCGGCAGCGGCAATAGATATTCCTGCTTTGCCGGCCCGGGTAAAAAATTGCCTTCGACCGAGATTTTTATCGTTCTGTTCGGTCATTGCTGTATCATCTTTGCAGCATTACTGAGTTTGTCAAGCAGTCTGGCTGCTAATTCTTCTGCGGACTGTTTATTTTCGGCTTCGTGAATGCCGCCGACAAACGGCCCTATTGCAAAAATAATTTCAGTAGTGTCGTAGAAATCAAGAACTTTTGCTCCAATGTCTTTAAGCGTTTTGTTGACTGTCGGCTTATCTACAGCGTCGTTTTCAATCAGGAAGTTGTAGTAGCTTCCGGCGGTAGTCCGGGCATCCTGTGCGTCAAGGCGTTTGCTAAAAAACGTGGTGATTGATTCGTCTCCGAGCTGATACCGGCAAGTAAAAATATCGGCGAATCCGTCAAATCCAAAGGCGTTTGCGAGGTATAATTTGAAACTGCCCGGAACACAGTCCTCTTCCGGAAACAAAGCAAGCTCGGTAATCTTCGCGTCATCGACAATTGTCCGGCTTGCGAATTTTACGGCGATTTCCGCCATTACTTTATCCAGAGCAGCGGATTCGGTCGAGCCGATTAACTCAACGTAGAACTTGCCGTGCACGAAATACAATCCATTGCTGGTCCTGTAACAGGGCTGGGGCTTGGCAAAAGCGAACATCAGGACATTGGCCCTTTTTTGTACACTGTAAATGGAAAACGCATTTCTGATGGCAGCCATATCAAAAACAAAAAGCTCCATCCACAGACTCTCGTCGTCCTTGCTTATAAATCGCCGGGTAAATAATTTCACAAAGCCGGACTCAATGTAAAGGGGGGCTTTGCCGTTAATCTTTTCGTAAAGATTTCCGGCGTCATACGTTTCGGTTTCTGAGAGCTTTTTGAATCCATCAGGCATCAGGGCGTCTAAGGCCGGTTCTTGCGTGTTTGGTTCTGTTTGTTCCAACAATGGGCCTGTGGTCGTTGTATCAATGCCGAATCGCCCCATATCCACATCGAATTGCCTTATGAATACCCCCAGGCCGATGAGAAGAAGGAGCGTTAATAGAAGGATACTTATGGCAGATTCGACCCCGCTACGGCCTCGGCCTTCCGAGCTACGGCGGGCTCCGCCCCGACGAGCGCCGAGACGAGGACGCTTATTTAGGCCGGGAACCAAACTCATGGCCAACTCCAATCTGAAAATCCGAAGCACGAAATCCGAAATTCGAAGCAATATCGAAATTCAAATGTTCAAATTTTCAAAACTTGTTTAGGTCATTTGAATTTTGGTCATTAGATATTGTTTCGGATTTCGATATTCGAGTTTCCTAAGATTTTTATTATTGACCCCTAAACCAAGATGGCTTATACTTTTTGTAGCTATTTTTGTCAATTAAATTTATTGTGCATCATCTTTATTGACGAAACAACTACAATAGTGTTATAATACTGCGATAAATGAATAAGGAGACTATAAAATGACTGAATATATGCAATATCTGGGGTTTTGGACGCCCGGGCCCTTTGAACTTCTTGTTATTCTTATTATCGCGGTGCTTCTATTCGGCAGACGGCTGCCGGAGATTGCACGCGGTCTGGGTAAGAGTCTGACCGAGTTCAAGAAGGGAGTTCACGAAGTAGAAGAAACCAAGGATGATTTGGTTAGTGACGTAAAGAAGATAAAGGACGATGTAGCAGAAGAGGTCAAGGACGCCGCCGGTTTGGACGAATCCGAGACCATGAGCTAACATACCTGAGCTGAAAGTTTCTTCAGACTCGCCTAACAAATTGAAATGGGCAAGACAAAAAAGAAGAAGAAACAAGACCCCCTCGATAGCACTATGAGTCTGGGTGACCACCTTGAGGAGCTGCGGATGCGCTTGGTTCTTGCGCTGTTCGGGCTCGTGGTGGGCACTGTTGTTTGTCTTTTTTTGGGTTCTAAAATAATAGCCTTTATAGAACGACCATATATTGGCGTTATGGGTGCAGAGGCCCGTCTCCAAACCCTTGCCCCTGCCGATGGTTTCATCAGCTATATAAAAATAGCTTTCATCTCAGGTCTGATACTATCTTCACCGTGGGTCTTCTATCAGTTATGGATGTTTGTTGCCGCCGGTCTTTATCCACATGAAAAACGCTATGTTCACCTCGCAACTCCTTTTTCAGCGGTACTATTTATTACAGGGGCTTTGTTTTTCGTAATGGTAGTGGCGCCGTTTACGCTTGGTTTCCTTGTGAAGTTCAACCAGAGAATCCTCGGCATCAGCTCTAATTTTACTTTCGCTAACTACATATCTTTTGTAACCATGCTGATGCTGATTTTTGGCGTTGCTTTTCAAACCCCGATAGCAATTTTCTTCTTAAACAAAACAGGTTTGGTTTCAATCGAGGGCTTGCACAGGTCAAGAAAATTTGTTATATTATTGATTTTTATAGTAGCAGCTATAGCCACTCCACCGGACGTAGTGTCTCAGATAACTCTCGCGATACCGATGTATTTGCTGTTTGAATTAGGCATAATGCTATGCTGGTTTGCAGGCCGTAAGAAAAAGACGGGGGATAATGAGTCATAAGTCTGGCACCTCCCCAATACACCAACTGAGATTGTCAATGCGCTCGCTTTTTGATTAATCGAGGACAATCTCATCCTGATAGGAAGGAACAACTACCTGCCAGCCTGTTTTCTGCCTGATGTAATCACCGAAATGGTTTGCGCTTTCAGGCTCACCGTGTACGATAAATAACTTTCTGGGTGGTTTTTTCAATTCGCTCAACCATTTGAAAAGCTCGTCTCTGTCTGCATGAGCGGAAAAGCCGTTTATCCGGGCAATTCTTGCCTTAACCGGATACTCCTGGCCGAGGATGCGTACCTCTTTCTTGCCGTCAACGATTTGTCTGCCGAGAGTGCCGACCGCCTGATACCCTACGAACATTATAGTATTTTGTGGACTGGTGATATTGTTGACCAAATGGTGCTTTATCCTGCCGCCTGTGCACATTCCGGAGCCAGCGATAATAATGACCGTGCCTTTTATATGATTAATAGCCTTGGACTCATCACTTGTGCCGGTTATTTTCAGTCCGGGAAAATCAAACGGCGATTCATTGTGCCGGACATGCTCGACCATTTTCTCATCGAACAGCTCTCTATGTTTCTGAAAAACCTTTGTAATATTGGCAGCCATGGGGCTGTCCAGGAAAACCTTCAGATGTGGTATCTTACCTTCGAGCAGCAATTCATTAATGTAATATAGAAGCTCCTGGGAGCGTTCAAGTGCAAAGCTTGGGATGATAATATTGCCCCCGGCTTGTTTCGTCGAGTTTATAACCTCAGCAATCATTTTTTTCGTATCTTCTTTTCCCTGATGTACCCTGTCGCCGTAGGTGGACTCGATGAGAATATAGTCGGCTTGCTGAAAAAAAGTTGGGTCCTGCACGATGGGCCTGTCCGGTCTGCCCATATCGCCGGAGAACAAAACAGTGCGCTCCTGACCGTTTATTTGCGCCTTAATCTGTATTATCGAAGAGCCGAGAACATGACCCGCATCAAAAAAGGTTGCTTCAAGGCCATCGTCAATATTTATAGTCTGTTTGTAATCGACGGGCGAGAACAACGGACAGCACGCCTCAACATCGGCGATAGTATAGAGAGGGATTTCGGGATAAGGACCTTTGCGGCCTTCTCTCTCGTGTCTTTTACGCTTGTACTGGGCATCTTCTTCCTGCAGTTTTGCCGAGTCCATCAAAATAATTCGAGCGATCTCCGCGGTTGCCGACGTGCCGTATATTTTTCCTTTGAATCCTTCTTTAGACAGCTTGGGCAGCAGGCCGCAATGGTCCAGATGTGCGTGAGTCAAAAGAACCGCATCAATACTTTCGGGCGGAACTTCAAAAGGCTCCCAGTTTCTTGCCTTGAAGTGCCGTTCCTGATAGAGTCCGCA
>JBAQFY010000162.1:0-2273 GCA_049287505.1 Sedimentisphaerales bacterium
CGGTTCCATTCATGATGTTAAGCACATTATCTAAGCCAATCCTGAGAATATCATCCAACTCATGCAGACCGCTGATTGCCGCCGAGACTCGGCTCGAAGCCATAAGGCCCTGATAATATTTCTCAGCCTTGCTGCCCTGATCAGATAGATTTAAATCAGAACTAGCTGGACCAGCAGCTTTCTTAACTTCCTTACCTTTTTTCATTGTCAGTTACTTCACCAAAGTAGCCCTGGATTTTCCAGAGTCAGTGAGGAAACTCACAAGGTTTCCCACCACGAACAAAATACTATTCCTCAACTCAATAAGCCTATACAAAATCATGGCCTTTTGCAACCTCTTGTGTTGGCTACAATTAAGCAATGCATTGTTTTCTTCCCCAAGTGTGCGGGTGGACTATGAGGGTAAACAGGAGACCCCAATTGAAAATGCTCAAGTCAAGTTCTGGAAAGTTATTTACAGTGGGATATGACTGGCATATAATATATCATAGCGATATTATCAATAACTGGAGGAAAAGCTATGAATAAAAGTCGTCTTGTGTTATCCCTGTCGATTCTAAACCTGCTGGGCTTTCTCGGTACCGTTGTCGTTAATGCGCTGGCCGTTATACTACCCATAAATAACATTACGACCGGCGAATTATCTGACCTGTATCCAAACTTGTTCGTGCCGTGGGGGCAAACCTTTGCAATCTGGGGGCTGATCTACGTATTGCTTGGAATCTTCGTCATATATCAACTAATACCCTCTGTTAGAAGAGATGCCCAGAAGGTTGATTTTGTACAGAGAATCGGGCCGCTATTCTTTATTTCCAGCATCGCCAACATCGGCTGGATATTTGCCTGGCATTATAAAATCGTCCCCCTATCCCTGTTCCTGATGCTGATACTGTTGGGATGCCTGCTAGCAATTTACTTGAGGCTAAATATTGGCAAATCAGAGGCAGCGAAGGCTGAAAAATATTTTGTGCATCTTCCTTTCAGTGTCTACCTTGGCTGGATTACCATAGCCACGATTGCCAATGTCACCGCTCTACTGGTGAATATCAACTGGAACGCATGGGGTCTTGGTGAGCAATTCTGGGCAGTAGCCGTGATTATCGTGGGTATTGCTATTGCATTATCCGTACTCTTCACCCGGAAAGACATCTTTTATTGCCTTGTGGTTGACTGGGCATTACTCGGAATACTGCTAAAACGGCTTTCACCTACAGAGGTGCGCGTTCAAAGCGTGGTAGTCGTTACGATTGTTGGTCTGGTGCTTATTACCGGTGGAGTTATAGCTCAACTGATAAGGAAAAAGGTGTATTAGCCAAAATAGCGGTATATCTTAATCTTACTAATCCTTGCAGCCATCGCACTACAATGACAAGGGACAGCAACAAGACACAAAGTGCGTAACAGGTAAGTTTTTCTAAAAACCGCCTGAACTGTTTTCTCGCTTATCAGCTTGCCATTATGGGTTGGTATGAGACCGGGGCCAGCCCCTATCACTCAATTTACCGACTTTTTACCAATCCGACGAAAACCTGGGAAAAAACGAAAAGGCGCTTGACAGTGTGTGGGGGAGTGATACAGTATAAACTAAGATTTTGGTGAAAGTAAATTATTACTAGTGCATTATATTAGTTAGGTACGCTTATTTTTTCTACTGGCTAATATGGATTTAAGCGAAGAAAAGGAGCTCGTCAGACAGGCACAAAAAGCCCCCGATGCTTTTGCTGAGCTTTACGACCAGTACTATCCCAAAATCTTTGGCTATACCCTGAGGCGGACGGCCAATCTTGAAGCTGCCCAAGATATCACTTCAGAGACATTTTTAAAGGCATTGAGGAAGCTCTGGCAATTTCGCTGGCGCAATATCTCTTTTTCCTCGTGGCTATATAAAATCGCCACCAATGAGATTAACCAGTATTTTAGAAAAGCCGAATACAAAAAATCCGTATCACTGGAAGAACTACAGGAACAGGGTTTTGAACCCATATCACCCCATGACCCCGAAAGCGAACTAATAGAAGCGCAGGAAAAATTAAAACAACATCAGGATTTTCTGGAAATTCAGGGGGAAATCTTTCGGCTCCCTGCTAAATACCAGGAGGTCATTGCTCTCAGATTTTTTGAACAAAAACAGATTAAAGAAATTGCCGAAATCCTGGGGAAAAAAGAGGGAACGATAAAATCCCTGCTCCATCGGGCAGTGGAGAAATTAAGAGAAGCAGATTAAGGGTAACAGTTTAGCTTTTCCAAAATCGTAATAGTTCAGTTTTTCCGGC
>JBAQFY010000163.1:0-6000 GCA_049287505.1 Sedimentisphaerales bacterium
GCTTTAGGATTATCGTTAGTGACCACCGCGCTGCCATTGAGAGCAACATACATCGGTTCAATTGCATTACCAGCATCGCCATAGTAGAACAGCGTCAATGTCAAAACGTCATCCTTTGTCCAGTCAGCATTCAACGTCCTGGTCACCTCAGAGAGCCCTGCACTGTTGTCGTAAAATACGGGCATTGATTGCCCTCCGCCGTGAACAATTGTAGTCTCCATGTAATGCTCGCCGATACCAAAAATCGGATTAGGATAACCTGCCGTGGAGCCGTTTGTCGGGTCGCACCATCCATCTATCCACGTTAAATATGCAGTGTAGGGCTCGTAGTCGTTGTAGTCCTCAAAATCTTCTACGACAATAAAGTTGGCGGTTGTGAAGCTCCATACTCCTCCTTTAGCCGGCCTATTCGGCTCAAGGCTGCTAACCTCATCAATGCGCCAGTAGTACGTCGTATTGTAATCAAGAGAGGCTGCATACTCGTTCGCATCCGTCACAGTTGCCGTCGATACTGTCGCTGAGCTCACGTCGTTGAAGTCGGTTCCTATGTAAACGTGGTGTTCATTGTACAGTTCGATTGTTTTCTTGCTAACAATACCGGGATCCCAGATAAGCTTTTTATCGAGGAGCACATCAACCTCACCTTCAAGCGGTCTGGGTTCCCAGGCCTGTTGGAAATTCTCAATAGTGATGGTACGAATCTCATTTGCCGACATGGCGTGGTTGTAGATTTGGAAATCATCCAAAGAGCCGATAAAGTATCCATCAGCAACGTATTGCGACCTGCCGAGCCAGTTTTGGGTGGTCTCGCCGAGAGTGCTTGGCGAGTATCTGGCATCAGTGTTCTCAGCGACGAGTTCCCCGTCGAGGTACAACCTGTGGACGTTGTTATCTATGTCGATTATCAAAGCCACATGATGCCACCCGCTGGCCAAAGTGGCCGGTGCGGTCGTCTGATCCTCGTCCGCGTAACTTGTAATTGTAATGGCGAAACGCATTTGGCCGGCCGTCCCGATGCGGGGTGTAAGGAACATGTTGATCTGTTCACCACTACCAAAATCCCAGATTCGCTGCCAGGCACCACCGGTATTGGCAAAGTTCGTCCATATTAAAAAGGTGGAGTTAGTCAGTGAACCAATCAGTGAGCCTATAGGCAAATCTACATAGTCATCGACGCCGTCGAATTGCAGTGCCCCACCGAGCCAACCATCTATCCACTGTGGGTCACCATAGACGGTGCCATCGTAACCATTGCCGGATGAATCGACAGCAATAGTGCCGGATCCTTCATCGAACTTCCACCAGCCGACAAGTTCAGCACTGGCCGTACTTGTCAAAGTCGGGCCCAACACGAAAATAAAAGAAATGAGATAAATCAATTTTCTACTCATAACGATCCTCCTTAGAATTATTTAAAATGAAACGACTTAAAACGAATTTGAACTCCTCTACAAAATATCGTACCTCTCTCCAGAATAATATTTTTTAATCTGATACCATCCTTCCTTAAAAAATAACCTTCAATTGAAGAGTAAAATATTACTACTCCGAAGATCTAAGCTTTTGATACTTTTCTGTGTCTTTGAAAAATTATTAATACACATGGGAAATTTGCCTGCGTGAAAACTAAAATCTATAGATGAGTACCTTTGCAGGCACAATTTTCCATACTTGTATTTATACTATATATACCCCTTACCGTCAAGAAAAACTATCAGTATTTTCGAAGAAGTTTTCTCAATGTTCCCCTAATCCCGGAAATCGACGGCTGATATTTTATTGTTACTCAGCGCTGCTCTTCGTCAAATACAAATCGCTATGGCTGTCAGAGGGCGCTTAAAACCAGCCCCAATGAACTATACTCAGATACGTTGCATCTACCTGCCAAAGTTGGAACCAGATATAGCCCTTTTTAAGCCATTATAGCATGGAGGTACGCCACATCGACCAGAGGTATTCCAGCCCATAATACTATATGTCCTGTAATTACACTCACCGCGGCAATGGACTATCGTGAAAAAGAATTTCCATTGTTGTTAGAAGAATCATTTGTATTTTCTGGTTACCGCCTGACAGTCCCCTTCATAAGTGTGAAGGAATGCGGCGGAAATGGATAATGGAAGCTTTCTCCTGAAGCACTTATATCAGTTTTTTGTATGGTTCTTACCGTCTCTTTACCGAAGTCATTCACGGCTTTAATATCCGGCCCATTCACTTCATAGACCTTAAATTCGCCTGCAAACCGGCCTTCCTGAGAGATTATTTCCGTCGTAATGGCTTTATCCTTATTTCGATTTACAACGCAAATCGCAAGCTGGCCGTTATGATAGGCGGCTGACACATCAAGGTAGGGTACATTCTTCTGAACGGTTGTCGTCTCTCCTAAGCCAAGAAAGAATCTCTCGGTGTCGTAGGTGTCACAATCTACAAACACATCCAGTGATGTACCATAAACATTCTGGGAGAAGAGTTGCAGAGGATAATAGATAGTCTGTTTGAAAAGCGTTTTTTCACTTGTGTAAATTGGAGCTATTACATTGACCAGTTGGGCCATATTTGCCATTTTTACAATGTCTGCGTTTCGAACAAATACATTTAAAAATCCTGCAATCACCAGGGCGTCTTCCAGATTGTAGTGCTCCTCCAGAGCGCGCGTTCCTCTCATAGAATCTGTGGTTCTGGCGCGATACCATACGTTATACTCGTCCCAAGCGATGTATATCGGATCACGACTACCACGACTGGCTTTGAGCATTTCTTCATAAATCATACCTTTGACCACCTGAGTGCGTTCTTCACAAACAAGGGGGGTCGAAAGAAAGTTGTAGTAATTATTATCAGGATTACCCACGTAAATATGGAGAGCTATATAATCCACCACGTCCCTCAATTCATGTAATATTGTGGCGTTCCATACATCAGGGTCGGCGTTGGGGCGATAGTTTGACGACCCTGCGGCGACCAACTTGATGCCTGGCGAGGTAAGCATCATTAGTTTCGCCGCCTCACGGGCCTTCTTACCGTAATCTTCGGCATTCAGGTGACCCATTTGCCAGAATCCGTCCATTTCATTTCCAAGGCTCCAGTACTTAATATTATGTGGTTCAGGATATCCGTGCTTGCGTCGGAGTTCAGCAAAGTATGGCCCTTCTTTGACGTTGCAGTATTCCACCCAGCGTTGCGCTTCTTCGATAGTGCCGGTGCCCATGTTTACAGTGAAATATGGTTCGGTCCCAATCTTTTTGGCAAATTCCATGAATTCGTTAGTTCCGAATTCGTTAGTTTCCAACCTGGCCCAGGCAAGCTCCATTCTTGGTGTCCTTTGAGGGCCTACTCCGTCCAGCCAGTGATAATTGGAGACAAAATTACCTCCCGGATAACGGGCAATAGAGACATTTAGGCCTTTTACCGCTTCTAATACGTCCTTGCGAAAACCTTTCTCATCGGCCTGTTCTGAACCGGGTTCAAAAATTCCGCCATAAACGCACCGTCCCAGATGTTCGACGAAATTCCCGTATATGTTTTTGTTGATTTCACCGATTGCCCGGTCGATATCGATTTTTATCCGGGCCTCTGCGTTAGCGGCCTGGGATGACTGGGCCGTGGTGAGAGACCCAACAAACACATAGAGCATTGTAAGTACTAAACCTGTCATTTTCTTCGTCTCCATAATCTCTTCTCCTTGTTCTTGATCGTAAGTTCTTCTTTTTCTTATATTGTCATAAACAGTTCGTTTCTCTTTCCGGAGCAGCGGACTACGGCAGCTCTCCAACTCGTGGCCAGCCTTTCTCCCACACCATGGTGGATATCTGCAAATAAGACCTACCGGTTTCGCCATGGTAAGCATGGAACAACAAGTAGTCTCCATTAGGCTCCTGAAGCACAGCCTGGTGTCCAGGCCCGCGCCAGTTCGGAGTTGTTGCTTCGATTACCAGAGTCCCACCACCCTCTATCATCGGCCTGCCTGTCTTGTCAACATACGGGCCTGTAATATTGCGGGAGCGACCGACTACAACGTTATACGTGCTTTTGGCCCCTCGACAGCAGAAATCGAAGGATACGAATAGATACCAATAACCATCGTGCCGGATAATGAACGGTGCTTCAATGGCACCCTCTGCCGGCAGAGTTTCATTAGTGCCGGCTCGCGAGCGGCTTGCCAGAGAGTAAAGTGTTGTATCTGTCTTGGAAAGCTTGCCTGTCTCCGGGTCAATTCGCCTCATTTTAATTCCGCCCCAGAAACTTCCCCAGCAAAGCCACACATTACGGTTGCCCTGGATGATTAGATTGGCGTCTATGGCATTCCAGTCGTCTTTGCCCTCATACGACCTGACGACGAGACCGTGCTCAACCCACTTGTAATCGGGGCTATTCGGATCAAGTGCTCGGTTTATGGCCAGTCCAATGGCGGAATTATTCCTTCCAAAGGTGGAAACGGAGTAGTAGAGATGGTACTTGCCGTTGTAGAAAGAAATATCGGGAGCCCATGCTCCTCGTGCCCCTGGAATCTCTTTCGTGGCCCAATCAGGTAGCTTGTCAAATACATACCCGCAGAGAGTCCAGTTGTACAGGTCTTTCGAGCAGCGGATGGGTATAATACCAGACCGCCGACTGCCGCCGGTCGAGAACACGTAATACGTATCTCCCTCTCTTATTATGACCGGGTCATGTACTCTCAAATCACCCTCAAGCTTAAGAACTTGCGGTTCCGATTGGACTGTAGTATTGCGACAGGATTCTACAACAGAAAGAGCTGCGAGAAGTATGGCAGAACAGACCACAGCGAATGTTTTTGTGTTGTTAATGTTGGATATGCTCCTGCTTATTGAGTATCGTCCTTGATTGTTATCTTCTCCTTTTGTGTCTAGAATTTTGAAAGGCTTTTCCGATACTTCCTTGTATTTCATTTCCTTTGCCCTTGCCATAGATTCCGATTCGGTAAGCTTATCTTTAAGAGCTATTAGTTTAGCCAGCTTGCTATCCGCTACCTAAGTTTATCTTTCTGAATTCTTCCATTTCACTATAGCTGCATTTAAGACAGCAACCCGCAAGATCTACAGGCATACTATTCTTGAGGAAAATTGTCCTGCAATCCGGCAGGCGGAGCGTAGTCCTTTATAACAACAGTGCTGTCCTGATTCAAGTCTCCTTAAATCGAGAACGGCGATGTTACTTACCAGCAAGGTAAAGAACCTCACCCTCAGACAATGCCCGATTGTAGATGCGGAATTCATCCAGAGAGCCAACATAGTAGGCATCCGCAGCAAATTGTGACCTGCCCAGATAGTTCTCAGTAGTCTCTCCAAGGTCCGATGGCAGAAGTGGCGTTGGGCCCTCTGCAACGAGCTTGCCATCCTGGTAAAGCTTCATGGTCATACTTGCGCTGTCTATTATAGCAGCTACATGATGCCAGCCGGATGGAAGTGTCGCCGGCGCAGTGATATTCGTTTCCGTTAAACCGGCTGCCATGATGGCAAACCGCAATTCTCCAGCGGTACCCATACGGGGCGTAACGAACATATAGATCTGGTCGCTGTTACCGAAGTCCCAGAGACGCTGCCAGGCACCACCAAGATTGGAGAAATTGGCCCATGTCGAGACAGTGATGTCGCTCATCAAAGCAATGGCCGAACCGATTGGCAATCTAACATAGTCACCAGAGCCGTCAAACTCCAACGCCATTCCATAGCCGGTCGGCCCTGAGACGTACTGTGGATTGCCGGACGCAGTAGCGTTGTAACCGTTGCCGGAACCATCCTGAGTATTATTCTCAAAAGCGTAATAAGCCACCAGATTATCGGTGCCGGGATCAAGCGGTTCCGGCCCAGGTTCGGGCTCTTCCGGTAGCGACCGATACAGACGAACATCGTCGAAGAACACATGGCCGGTACCGCCACCGGCTTGAGGATTGGCCTTGTTGCCTATACCGATGGACACCGTATTGACATTAGCAAGGTTCACGCCCTGGTCTGCAAATTCCTGCAGGGGAATATTCCATTG
>JBAQFY010000164.1:0-6421 GCA_049287505.1 Sedimentisphaerales bacterium
GTTTTTAGTGGTGGGGGTTTGGGGGTATTTTGCGCCGAATCTGACGGATTGTTTATATTCAGCACGATTTGCGTCCAAACCATCCACCATTGTTGAATTAGATATCTCTATGAAATATACGGGCTAACGGGGCAAACTTCCTTCCAAGTTGCATACTACAATTCCATAAGGTATTTTTAATGAGAAAATCACATCCTAAATGTCTAAGATAGAGTTACTTTTGGCCAAAATTCTTGTTACCGGATGCAGAGTTAGTGCCTTTTATAAGTAGAAGAAGTCTCGAAAATAGCTGTTATTTCGTTACACGTAGAAAGGAGACGTATCATGTCAACGATAAAATACCAGGAAAACGTTAAAATTGCTTTTGCGATGCTGATTTTGGCCCTGATACTGTCTTTAGAGCCGGTCTTAGCGGAGAAGAAATCCAACAAAAGCAGCCAATCGAGCCAAAGCACCCCCCAAAAACAGCAAGTATCAAGGCCCTCCTCTGCCCCAAGGGTCCAGCGACCTTCTATTACCAGACAACCAGCCGCGACGAGCCAGCGGCTCGGCAGGACCGCTACAAAAGTTATTACCTCATTGCGTTCCAGCAGGCCCTCCACCAGGCTCAATATTTCAACTCCTTCGGTTCAGGGCAGTGCTACTCTGCGAAGTACATCGCTACGAAGCACGAGTTCCAGCAGAAGCATCATAAATAGTTTCCGCCAACCCGGCAGGATGTTATCAACTCGTCAACCCGGAAATATTACACTTAGCCGACCCTCCACCATAGGACCAGGTATCTCTTCTTCAGACCGCAAGTCCCCGCTTGTTGCTGGCGGGGACAAGCCTTCCAGCAGCCCTCTCGGCATTAGACAGCCTACAGTGGAAAATCGCGGTATCGGAAGACAACCATTGGTAAATTCAGAAAGCCGGATAAATTCAAGCATTACTTCACGCATCGCAAGCCCAATTACTACGATAAAACCAGACGTCTCCAATACGCAGAAACCACCGGTAGGAAGCTCAAGTAATCGTATCGACTCAAGTATAAGCACACGCATTGGTAGTATGATAAGGACGCAGAAATCGAGTGCCCCCGAGACACAGCAATCATCTCTCGGAAGTGTAAGTGATCGTATCAGCTCAAGTATAGGGTCACGAATCGGCAGTATGGTAAGGACACAAAAACCAGGCGTCTCTGCTACACAAAAACCACCGGTCGGAAGCTCGGATAATCGTATAAGCTCAAGTAAAAGCTGGAGTATCGGCAGCATAATCAGCACAAGAAAATCCCCTGCCCAGTCTATCACAGGAAAATCTTCTCGCCCCGTTAGAAGTAAGTCGATAGGGGAAACCGACGCTCCTTTGCTCCGAAGTTCTAACGGGACTCGCAGCAGTGAGAATAAGACCGATATCACGAGAATGCTTGAAAACAGAACTGGCCGGGTTTCCAGAAAATACGAGCCCTATCGAGGACCCCGAGACGGACAGGCCCGTCTGGCCGCCGGACAGGTCGGCAAAGAACCCGATAAGAGACTTGAAATCAGCCGACAACACGAAAGCATAAGCCAAAGGGGCATCGACAGATTATCACCCGGTTCAAGAATAAGAAAAGTTGTTCCGGAAAGGCGAACAAGTGTTGTAGATACTGTGGTTGTGCACGATGCTGATAGAGGAGACAGAACTTCCCTCTACAGTTACAGAATAGGAAGGTCTCCACATGTCACATTTCACGACCGTCCGCATGTAATAAGGGACGTCCCTCACTATGAATATTCATATATGGACTGGGATAACCGGCTATGCTACAGAACGGTCTGGCCCGGATATCGCTTTATGGTGCAATACAGCTTAGGGCCCTGGTTCACATTTAGATATGTCTATCCCTATTATCACCGCAAATACATCTTCGTCAGCTTAGGCGGCTACTGGCCGATAGGGTACACGTACAGACGTTATTATTGGTATGGCTGCCATCCCTACATCTGGTGCGGCTATTACCCCATCGCCCGTGAGGTACAAGGCGACACATATAACTACTACACCTACAATTACTACTACGATGATAATAATGTGGCATCCGGGTCGAGCCAGGTAATAGACGGCATTCCGCCCGTTGACCATAACACATTTGCGGATGTTCGCGAGAAGTTAGCACAGCAAGCGACCGAAGAACCCGGCGAGGTAACGCCAGCCGATACCTGCTTTGAAGAAGCTGTCAAGGCTTTTGAAGCTGACAATTACGATGTCGCTATCGAAAAGTTCACCGAAGCGATAGAGCTTGCACCTGATGATATGATACTTCCCTTCGCCTACTCTCAGGCACTCTTCGCCAAAGAACAATATTCAGAAGCAGCAAAGGTTCTTCGGGAGACTCTGGCGAACGTTACACCGGAAAAGGAAGGTGTTTTCTATCCGCGGGGATTATATTCGGATGATGATGTGCTGTTTGAGCAAATTAACATCCTTGCCGAAAAGGCAGAGCTGTATAGCTTTGATGCTGATTTGCAACTTCTTTTGGGCTATCAATTACTTGGGATTGGAAAACTTGACGAGGCCGTCGAGCCATTGCAGCACGCCAGCCGGGATATGGAAAATGCTGTTGCTGCTACGACACTGCTTAACATCCTGGAAAAAATCAGAACCACAGATGACACAGATTTGAAAACCACAGATTACACAGATTGAAATGGATTAGCTAAGATGAATCTGTGAAATCTGTGGATGCAAGGTGACGCGATGAGAATCAGATACTTGACAACATCTACAGAGGTTCTCTTTTTGGCGAGTCTTCTGGCATCAGTGGGCCAGGGGGGCGACTGGCAGGAATTTGCCCTCTGGCCCACAACTGATGAGCAGGAATCGCCTGATATCTGGGGCGATATTATAGTCTGGCAGCAATTCGTTGCCGAATACGGGGACTACGATATTTATATTGCGGATATAAATAATCCGAGTGAGCCGTTGGTTTTTGTCATTGGTGATGCCAATGACCAAACCAGCCCGGCTGTCTATGAGAATATGGTGGTATGGCAGGATTATGTTGTTTGGGAAGGCTCCGCCGATTGGGACATTCGAGTGGCGGATATTAACAATTTGGCTGAACCTCAAATTTTTGCAGTTTCAGACATCGTTGATAATAATGAATGCAATCCCGCAATCCACGGCAATATAGTTGTCTGGCAGGATGGTGACGCGGGGGATTTTAATATTTACGGCGCTGACATTACCGACCTGAGTAATCCGGTGGAATTTCAAATCGCCGAGTTTGAGTATGACCAGCAAAGCCCTGCTGTATACAGGACAACTGTCGTCTGGCAGGACAACTTCTTTGGTGATTGGGATATTTATGCTGCCGATATCTGGCAAAGGAACAAACCCGCAGAGGCTGCCGTCTCTTACATTGAAAACGACCAGCAAAGCCCGGCCATCTGGGGCAATATAGTCGTCTGGCAGGACAACTTTTTCGGCGATTGGGATATTTACGCTGATGATGTTTCTGACTTCGACAGGCTCAGCCGAGCCGAGCCCAATGACACTGTTGAGTTTGAAATTACCACGAACGAATCTTCGCAGACGAATCCTGACATAGACGGCAATATAGTTGTCTGGCAGGACAACCGAAATAATAATTGGGACATATTCGGCTATAATCTTACAACGCAAAAGGAATTTCAAATCACTGATGATTCTCACGACCAGACCAATCCTGCCATTAGTGGTAACGTGGTGGTTTGGCAGGACAATCGCAATGGTAACTCGGAGATTTATGCTGTGGTGCTCGATGGGCCCGAAGTAGCACGGTGCACATTTAGGATAGCCGGCGATGTTAACGGCGACTGCAAAATTGACTTTGAAGATTTTGCGGTAATGGCCTCGCACTGGCTCGAATGTTACCTCGAGCCGGCAGAAGCCTGCTGGTAATAAATGGAAACGAATTCAGGAACGGATTTTGTAGATTTGATTGGAGATGTAATATGGCTAAGAATTTAACGACAATTTTAATAGCAGCGGTTTTGAGCTTTGGCTCGTTATTCATTGCCGGCTGCACAAGCGATGCACAGGTCGGCTCGGCCATTGGTGCTCTGGCCGGCGCCGGCATCGGCCAGTTGGCCGGCGGCGATTCCGAATCAACTTTGATTGGAGCAGCGGTGGGAGGCACAGCCGGCTACATGTTAGGCAATGAAAGCGAAAGGCAAAAGGCACAAGCCGAAATGACCTGCATGCGTCAGGAAATGAATACTGTTGCCGTTAATATTACCAACAGTAACGGCTCTATCAGCCAGGTAAGGCTCAGAAAACATGGAGTCGGTTACGTCGGCACCAGAAGTGAGTATTATAACCATTTGCCGACCGAGAATGAGTTAAGACCTATATACGGATTTTAACAGCCGGGCGACGGCTCGTGCGTTCGCTCACCCCCGCCCCTGTGGCAGGGGCGGGGCTCGCACCTGCTCTTAGGCCGGTGCGGGTGGATTATAACGGATTCAAGCGGCCGCTTTGTCCCTGTTATGCTTTTAATAACTTGGCGGTTGAAGAACTTATGAGCTTGAGATATAATTGTTTTACTAACCGTCAAGCTGGTCCCTGTTTAAGATAGGGATAAAATTTTGCAACAGAGCTGTTTTAGTATAACGGGGGATACCGAGATAAGAGACCTGGTATGAATAAGCGGCTGCGAAACGCTTTGAAAGGCCTCACAGCCCCGGACGTCGAACGCCGTCGCCGGGCGATGGAGCCCTTTGTGCGAGCTACGTTCGGAAACTTTATCAAGTATTTATACCGCTACCTCGGTAATGAGGTGGAGTGCGAGGATGTGCTGGAAGATGTTTATGCCGATATATGGGAAAAACCGGAGCGATTGCGAAATATCACTAATGAGAAACAGCTCCTTAGGACTGTATATCTGTACTACATGCGGAAACGCCTGAGAGAAGTATATAGGAGAATAAACCAGAATTTATATCTATCGCAAAGAAATCTGAAAGAGCTTATTGCCCCTGAAATTGGTGCTCTTGAGATGGTGTCACGGTCGGAGCTTGAACAGCTCCTTCGTCAGGCGTTAAGCAAGCTCAAGGCCCGGGAGCGAACAGCTTTAGAGCTCTGGATGGAAGGCGCTTCTAACAGGGCAATCGCCAACGAGCTCAAGACGACGGTCGGGGCAGTAAAAATGCTTGAATACCGAACTATGTTAAAACTTAGAAAGATGCTGCGCTATTACTATTGTGAAGATTGATTATTTATTTTATGCCGGAGGAAGAGACAATGTCTGAGTCAAACAGAGAAATCCATGAACTGCTGGTTGATTATGCCGATGCCTTGCGTGACGGCTGTATCCCGGCGTTTCTGAAATCACTTACTCGTGAGGAAGCGGAGAGGATAGCTTCTTCCTGGGAGTTTTGGGATGCCACAGAGGTATCGCGAATTCTTAATGGTGTTGGGTTCGCCGACAAGGCGGTGACCCCAAACGTGAGCCTGTTCATATCCCGTGTTGACGCCGAGATTGCATCTCGTTTAAAGAAAGCTAAGCTATCTCCTCCCGGCAAACGCAGCACACATACAAGGGTGACGAAGAGGGAAAATAAGACCGAGAAATCAATATGATTTTGGACTGCTACCAATGTTCATCCTGCTATTTTGAGGACAAAGAGCCGTCTTCAAGGGTTGACCCTTTAACAATCTCACCACCGCAGCCTAAGATGGTTTTCAGGAATGTGCTGGTGGTATTTGTCTGTATCGAGCAGTACGATAGTAAACAGGAGCTGGAAGAAGCCGCAGAGGAGTTTGGCTCGCTGTCGGAGCTGATAGGCAAAAGGTCGATTGTGCTGTGTCCAAATGTTCATCTGTCAATTGACAAAGCGCCTGAGAAGCAAGCCATCTGGTTGATTGGCGAGCTGGAAAGGATGCTGAACGCCAAGGGCTACGATGTGCACCGCCTGTCGTTCGGCTACCATAAACAATATGGTATGGAATGTGATGGTAACGTGGGCAGCGTTGTGGGCAGAAGGTTTTATGGTTCCGACCAAAAGCAGTTTCTCAGACTCCTGACCCGTCTCGGTGTTTGTCCTCCTGAGTCTCTGCCGGAGGACATGCCCGGCTGGACAAAAATTCTGACCGAGCGCCTGCTCAAGGTATTAGGCAGCCGAAAAGAGACCTATAGTGTTGCCAAGAGAATGCTCCAGGACCAGCTTGATGCGACAGGCCACAGTGAGCTTTGGACGTGTATGTTGTTTGAAGGGGAAAGGCAGCCTATAGAAGACTATCTTAGCGCCCTGCATCAAATCATAAAAAACTACCCTGATGTCAGAGTGCACCGTGCGCTGAATATGAGTGTGCCCGGGTTTTCCAATGAGGCGCGCTCGCTCTTTCGCAAGTATCCTGAAGCAATAGCTTCGGGCAGACTTCGGATTTATAACAGTCAAGTCTCCGACATAGAGTT
>JBAQFY010000165.1:0-4870 GCA_049287505.1 Sedimentisphaerales bacterium
GTTTTTAGTGGTGGGGGTTTGGGGGTATTTTGCGCCGAATCTGACGGATTGTTTATATTCAGCACGATTTGCGTCCAAACCATCCACCATTGTTGAATTAGATATCTCTATGAAATATACGGGCTAAATGCTCTGAGAAGTGGCCGAAAATGTTTCTGTTGATAGTGTCCTTTCCTTTGTCGGCGTGAATGACCATCTTGTTTACCCTCGATTTTTCCTGCTGCGTTCCGTCCGCAGCAGATGTTGAGGCACAACCAGCTATCAATGTTGTAACCACAAGACAAACGATTCCTTTGATATTTGTTACCGCAGACAGCCATTTCCTCAATCCATTGCGCTTCATTTTCTTACCCTTTCCATAGAAAATCAGAAGTTTAGTCCATACGAGGAACTGGGCTCATTGGAGCTTATGGTCTGATGGCTTCAGGCCTTTTTTGTGGCCGCCCATTCCAATTTGATTAGGCTTATACTCACCAACAAAATCAACATTACTCCTGGCCGGGATTTTATCTTCCATTTCCATTGCCCAGTAGCAGGCGTTCACAAGGAGACGGCGAAAACCTTCGTTCTCAAGGTCGCCCCCGTGTCCCATTGTGGTAGTGAAGATACGAGCTGTTTTTCCTTTTTCACCTGTATAAGTCTTAGTCCAGGCTACAGGTACGAGTTTCTTATCCGGATTAGGTTTATCTTTTGGGTCCATACCTGAAAGTACCTGACCCATAATCAAAGGCTTGCTGTCACCGGTCAGTGTCGTCAGGGCATAAACATCGGACGGTCCCCAGACATCCTCAATGCCTTTGACAATGGGATGATTTTCCATACCTTTTGCGAAAAGTCCACGTGTACTTTCTCTCTGGTGACGTCCATAGTGGTTAATCCACGTCTCACCAAAAACCTGACGTCCATACCCACCGTCTAATTCCTTGCTCTGAAAACTGTATTTGGCATAAGGGCTGTTTTTGTTTTTAGTGTAATTGAAAGCATGCGTTGATGTTCTTAATCCTACAATGGGCTTACCGTAGTTAGTATAATCAATAATGTATTTCATCTGCTCATCAGGTAACTCGCGGAAACGCAAAAACATCACCATCAGGTCGGCTTTATTGAGAACCTTGAGGCCGGGGATATTATCAAGCGTCTGCGGGTCGATTTCGCCGGTTTCTTTATTGATGGCAAAAAGCACTGTGCACTTAAAGCCGTGGTGCACAGCTAAAATCTTGGCGAGCTGGGGCATCGAATCTTCCGAGCGGTACTCCTCGTCGCCGGTGACAAAAACAATGTGTTTGCCCTTGCCAGGGCCCTCACGCCCCTTGAAAACAACGCTGGATTCGGCGCTCACCACTCTGCCTACCAGGCAGGTCAATACCATAAACACCAACGCCCAGAGCTTAATGGTATGTATTGTCTTGTTCATATTCTTCTCCTTTTCATCTCAACCAAATAATCGTTACTTTCATAGACGAACACATAATATAACACATCCTATTTTTTTTACAAGCCCATCGGTGAACTCAAGCATTCTTCGGATGCATCTGCCGGTTTGTAGGTGGGTTTTTTCTCGAATGTGGTTTCTTAATCAGCAACACAGTTTGTGGCGTCGTTATCCCTGCTCCGCTTTCGCAGGAATGACAAATCGTATATTCAAGCTTGAAGAGGTAATAAGCCTAATTATGCGGGACGTATAAAGACGAAGACAAGACCAGCGCAAATACTACCCGTTCTGCTCCAATGTCGGTATATATCCCCCTAAAAGGATATGACCACCCACGGTTTCCTCTGCATTAAATGTCAGGCTATATACCTCATCGTCCTGGATAACATTAGCAGTGAGTTGGGAAATGACGACACCAATGCCCATATAGGCGGTCCACTCACCGTCGGTGGGGACACATCCGTTTGGAAGCCTGCCGAGATATCCTCGCTCTCAGTTCAACCTGGAACATTGCCCGAGTATATCTCCATATTGTCCGTTCCAGGCAGCTAAAAACTTGGGTTTTCAACTGTAATAAGCATTGGTTACTCAACCGGCCGGGGAAGATACAGCCGAATATCGTCAAAGTACACTATACCCGAACCGCCAGGCTGCGGATTGTCCCTGTCGCCAAAACCAATACCAATCGTCTCGACATTGGCAATGTCCACGCCCTGGTCTGCGAACTTCTGCAGGTCGATATTCCATTCCGCCCACTCAGTTATCAACGCTGCATTCGGATTGTCGTGAGGGACTACAGCACTGCCGTTGAGAACCACATACATCGGCTCAGCAATGTTGCTGACTATCCCGATATCCTGGTTCGTCCACTGCCCAGAGACCGTACCGGTGATACTAACATTAGAGAACTTGGCCTCACAGACCTCGCTGGCGTTATGTGAGGTCACTGCCAGACCTATATACATAGGAATATTCATGTTGACGCCCTCGGTGCTAATCTGTATCCACGAGCTGCCGTCAGTTGAATATGAGGCCGTAACAGCGCCGCCAACGTTGCGTTCTATTTTCACCCACTGCGGCGCCGTGAGCCCGGCTATATCCGTGGAGATGCTCGCAGCGCCAGCCGTTCTGCGACGCTGAAAGGAAACACCCTGAGTAGGTGTAACCACCACCATTGCGTGGATGGAATCCGCATCAAGCGTATCGCGAATCATCACGCCGGCCTTGGCCCAGGGGTCTGTCTGCTCGACGCTCTCGACCTTTACTATAATCGAGCCGGCGCTGGTAAGCTCCTTGAAAGCGAAGTGGAACTCATCGGAGGTGTCCCAGATATCTGCGCCGGTAGCGGTCATCGTATATATGCCTGCCGGGTCTTCTGTGAAGCTGCCCACATAATCCATATAACCTCTGTGCCATAGCGACAACGTTGTAACGCCATCCCTGGTCCAGTCACGCCCCGAAGTTAATGTCATCTCTGCTTCCGAATATTTCATATCGTTGTCGTAATAAAATGGCATCGACTGTTCGCCGCCGTGGACAATCGTAGTCTCAACAATATGCTCTCCCTTGGAAAAATCTGCGTCATGACCTACAACGGCACCGTTTGTCTCGACCTCCCATCCGTCTATCCAAGTTTCGAAAATCATGTCGGGAGAGTAGTCGTTGTAGTCCTCGATATCGTCCACGACATGATAGTTGATTACCGTGAAGCTCCAGACGTCGCCTTTATAGACTGTGGAGTCGGGCGGAGCATTGACTTCATCGACCCGCCAGTAATACCTCTGGCCAAATTCGAGAAGGCCGGGATTATAAGTGGTATCGTCCTGGTTTTGACTGACAAGTACGCCCCGCGGATCGGTTATACCGGCTTCGTTGACATCATCTAAAACTTTTCCAAAGTACACATTATGAGTCTCAGCAAGGCTTCCAGCCCTCCAGCTCAGAACCGGTTCGAGTGATATATCTTTCTGAGCGTGAGAAGGCTTCGGTACGAAGGCTTTTAATCGGGGCTCAGCACCGAGCATATAATCGACCACATTAAAGAATATCTTGATACCATCCTCGGTGAGGTTAAATGAGCCGGCTTCCTGGCCTCCCCCGCCACCGGCAAGAAACAGCATCCTCTTTTCTGCGGGTATCTGAGCCGATCCGTTGTAAAACTCTATGCCGGGAAGCCACTCAGCGATCCATACAGCTTCATTGTCTGCTCTTTGGGCGATCAAAATTCCATTTCCGACATCGTTGGTAATAATAAAAGAATTTTCGCCATTGTTTACGGTTTCATCAATGACATCCACCAGACCATCAACAGGTGTTATGCCCTTAAACACCGGATGGGTGCTGTCTACTACCTGTAGCATTGCTTCAGGAGAAAATTCTTCTATGGTTGTGCTGTTTATCCATAGCCAGCGGTTACTCCTGACCCAGTACGCAGTCATCATTATCATTGGTGTAGGAACAGAGTTCCACTGCGCGATCTCCGCTGCATCTGTAGCATAATTACCGCTGTTACTATTGCGGCTTGCAATAATAAGGTCCGCCGACTCAAGAATCGCTAAATTGTCGGCATCGAGGGTCATCCATTCGCCTGGCTGGAAATCAACGGTGTACCCTGCATTCTCAAGAAGGTCTATCCAGCCCTGGTCAAAATAGACAAGGTCGGCATCTGCATTTGTCTCCGAGATCCAGACGATATTCTGGGCGTTGGCCGATAACGCCAGCCAAAAAACGAGCGCCAGGAATAAATAAAGCATCTTTCTACACATAATAGTCCTCCTTCGAAACTAAATAATATGGGATGTTAATTGAAATATAGAAATCTGAACTATGTAGCACAAAGCTTCTATTCCAACCCTGTGCCTCGCACAATACAAAAAACTCCTCCTTTACTTGATATTCCGTACCTCAGAAGCTAAAAAACCATATACTATAACAATTATATTTATATCAGATTAGTTACCTTCTCGTCAAGAAGAATTTTTTTAAAGGAATGTGGCGGCTGGTATTGACTTATAGCTTCGCTCGAATAAAAAATGTGAAAAAAAGCTATAGCAGTTGGATTTCCGAGATAAATTTGATAAACTGACTAAATTAAAATTGAATCACAGCGGCAAAGCTGAACATATAGAAATGGGAAATATGATATTTAGGAGAGGTGTCATGTTCAAAAGACCAGAGTTTCTAATTTCTCTTATTTTAGCATTAGTACTTTGCCTGGTGTTGGGTACTATTGCCCAAGGCAAAGACAAGCCAATAACCCTTGATACGGACCCAAATCTTGCCGGCTGGTGGAAGTTAGATGAAGCTTCCGGCAAAACCACTGCAGACTCTTCGAAGAACAACCGAAAAGGTACCCTCAAGGAAGGTATGTCATTCGAGAAAGATTCGGTCTCAGGCCGAGTAGGAAAGGCGCTGAAGTTCGATGGCGGCGATGGTTAC
>JBAQFY010000166.1:0-2656 GCA_049287505.1 Sedimentisphaerales bacterium
TGAGTGTAACATTCTATACCTGCTGTCATTCCGACCGAAGGCACGGCTTTGTCGTGCCGAAGCGGAGGAATCTATTGCAATAGCTTCGCCGAAGGCGAATCAAATAGTTAAACTTATTTATTAGAAACGGCACTACTGGACAAATGTTTTGGTTTCCATCATACCGTTACTGCTGATACAGAGAGCAACGGCGCCGTGTTTAGGTGTATAGAACGACCTGGCATTGGTTTTTCCTTTAATCATCTTTTGTTGTCTTTCGTACTGGGTCTGGCCACAACTGTATATCAAAATATCCGCATTGAGCCTTTCCAAAAAATTTGCCTCTAACGTATTGACCGAGCCGTGATGAGGAACAACGACAACGTCGGCTTTCAGGTCAGGATACAGCCGAAGCAGCTCTCTTTGTGCGAATTTTTCAATGTCGGAGCATAAAAGTATTTCGGTGCCGGCAAATTCGAGCAATGAAACTAAAGATTTGTCATTGTCGCCTAATTCTTCATTTTGGAGTATCTGTTCAATCGGCCAGAGTATTTTTATATTGGCGCTGCCGCTTAGAAATAAATCCTTGTCCAGAGGTTGTATTTTAATACCCTTTTCGGTTAAGCAGTCATTGAGAAATTTTGCTGTGCCCCACCGGTCGGATTTGTTAAAAAAGTCATCATTGGCATAAACACCGCCGACTTCGTACTGCTCTATAACCTCAGGTATTCCATTTATATGGTCTATATCGTTATGGCTTATGATAATGGCGTCGATTTTATTTATTCCAGCGTAATCCAAAAACGGTGCGACAACTCGTCTGCCAACATCACTTTTAAGCAGCGAGCCTGCGTCGAACAAAAGGTTGGTTTTGCCCGGAAGCCGGACGAATATTGCCTGGCCGTGGCCGACGTCAAGACAGGTTATGACTAAATTGTCCCGATGTGTCCTCTGCCATTTCGCGGCGCCCAGAAAAACAATCATTGTTAAAAACATCACCGTGCAGATTACTTTTTTTATTAGTGGACGCCTGAAATAAACAAAGCCGGAAAAAAGAACAAAGCAGTAATAAAAAATTATCAGTGCAAGCGGGACATGCCCTATCAGTATCTCTGAAAAATCCAGATAGGCGAGAAGCTTTACTACCCAAATAAGCCAATCTGACAGGAGGGCAACTATAAACGCCAAAGCAGCGCTCAATGTCGGCAATAAAAAAGACAGGATTATTTTCAAATATCCAAAAGCTAAAATCAAAGCTATAAATGGAAAAGCAACCACCGTCCAGATGCTTGCAAAAGGGGTAATCGTGTAAAAATGATAAAGCAAAATGCCGGCACCGCCAATCCACGCAGTAACACCTGTGGAAAATAACCGCAATAAAGCTGGTCCTGGCCTTGACACTATGCGGAAAAACGGTTTTGTCAATGGAGCTTTCTCGAACCGGAAACTATTTGTTATTTTTTCATATAAAAAGAAGTGGAATCGCTCACAAAAAAGTAAAATTCCGAGCACCGATGCAAAAGATAATTGCCAGCCGACCTCAAACAACTGTGTCGGCCTTATCAGCAACAGGATTATCGCCGCCAGCGAAAGGGTATTAACCGAATTGGACTTTCGGTGAAAGAAAAATGATATACAGAAAACCCACCCGATAATAGCTGCTCTTACGGTAGGCGCCCTTGGGGGGACAATTAACAGAAATATAGCAATTGCGACTATACAAATAACCGAGCAGGCGGGTTTCATCAGACCTGCGGTTTTGCACAGCCACCAGACAATTCCTATCAAAATGCCCAGGTGCATTCCGGACAAACTAATAAAGTGCAGCAGACCCGTTTTACGAAATGCCCTATAAGTGCTGCTGTCGATATTCCCTCTATAACCTAACAGCAATGCCTCCAGTAAGCCTTTGCTGGGTTCTTCCGGCGAAATACCGCCTAATAATGCCTGAGCGGCTGTTTGCCTGAGCCTGCTTTTTAATTTTGTGAAGATAGCAGTGGAGGTGCTTTGCAGCAATTCGATGCCATCACGTGATTTTACAGATGCGGCGATAAAGACATTCTTGCGTGCCAGATATTTGGCTGTATCAAATTGGCCGGGATTGGTAGGGGGGCTGAGTCTGTCCAGCCGGCAGTATGCCTGTATATAATCGCCGGCCTTTAAATCCAAAACCGGCTCATCAACCTGAACTCGAACGATGCCGGTCGCCTTTGCCCAGCCGTCGATAGCTTCTACTTCGTTGAGCTTAAGGTAGAAGCTGGTGGCCGGGTCGGTGAATTTAAATCTGGCGAATTTCCAGTTTTGGTTTCTGTTGATATACGGTTCGGTAACAATCAGGCCGCGAATGGTTGCCAGCTTAGACTCGTCGGCGACAAGATTCTGGATGTCATTTGATTTCGGCTGGTGGAAACTTATCAGCCGAATCGCACCAAGGCACAGAAAACAAACAAGAGCAAAAGAGCTTAAGAGCACAGGAGCATAAGAACCGAGCCTGCCCTTTGTTTGGATAACAAAGAGCGAAACTGCCGACAGTGAACATATTGCCAATAGTATCAGCCAGAGCCAGAGGAATCGTGGCTCGTCGCCCGTCGCTCGCGGACCGAGAAGTGTACTTTGGAAGAGAATTCCTGCCATAAGGCCAACTGCGACAAAAACAAGGGGGCAGGTGCTTATGATT
>JBAQFY010000167.1:0-13500 GCA_049287505.1 Sedimentisphaerales bacterium
GAGCTTTTGAGCCGCCTGGTTTCGCAGCTTGACCAGTTGGATGATATCATCTGCAACGACGGCGCCGACCTGCTTGCCGGCCAGCCAGGCCTGTTCTCTCTTGTGGGAATTTGTTTCTATTTTTAGAATTTCCTTGATTTCGTTGTCGGTAACTTTTTCCCCCTCTATAGTGCCGCGAAAGGTGCTGAAGTTCTTTTCGATTTCTGTGCCCAAATCGACGATTTTTTTCAACAATTTCGGCTCTATCTGGGTCTCAAGATAACTGTTGTACAGCACATCCAGTTGTCGGGCCAATATGGCGTTCTTGACCTGTCCGGATTCTTTCATATCTTTAAGAAAAGCAAATTCCTCAGGATTGCTGTAAACCTGGCGGACCTTGAGTGTTAATTCGCTGACTTTATCGTAATCCTCCGGCTTACCGCTAATTGCAGCATTCCAGGAAGCAAGACTCGCCTGCTTCTCCATAGGTTTGATTTTTTCCACATGCGCTGCAATGAATCCTTTCATATTTGTTTCCTTTACATTGTGTGCACAACCAAAAAGAACAACGCTTATTGTCGATATAATGATTGAAGTCGATAAAGTTTTCATAGTTTTATGCTCCTCTTAAACGTTATGTTGCCATTTTGTCACCAAAATTCTTTTTTGTCTGAAGGATTTTATAGCCTCTAACTGCTGAAATCAAGCGGGTTCTGAAATTGCCAATTTGCAGCATTTTTATATTTCAATTTCTTCTTTGAACTAAGGTAGCGACATTTGTACTATATAAGCCTGTTAAATTTAAAAATCGTAGTCCTAAGGACTCCGCCGCAAGGCGTCCCTTACGGGACTTACGGAGAGCCTTTATACCAGAATAGGAATTGTTTAACAGAAAAAAGAAGTCGGAGAACTCGTCATGGCGAAGAGCACGTACCTAACCGCACCACTCCCATCGAAAAAAATGCCCGCGGGAATTCCCTATATCCTTGTCAACGAAGCGGCTGAGCGTTTCAGTTTCTACGGGATGAGATGTATTCTTGTATTCTTCATGACCCATTTGCTGCTGAACGCCAGCGGTCAACTTGTTCCCATGACTGCTGAGCAAAGCAAGACCTGGTTTCACCTCTTTGTCTCCGCTGTCTATTTCACGCCTCTGCTCGGCGCTCTGATATCTGACATCTGGCTTGGTAAATACAGAACCATCCTGTATTTTTCGGTACTTTACTGTTTTGGTTTTTTTGCCCTTGCGGTTAATCACACGCCTCTGGGATTGGCAGCCGGCTTGATTCTGATTGCAATCGGCTCAGGAGTAATAAAGCCCTGTGTTTCTGCAAACGTCGGCGACCAGTTCGGAAAAACCAACAAGCACCTGATGTCAAAAGTATATAGCTGGTTCTATTTCGCAATTAATCTGGGTGCTTTTATTTCCAATATATTGGTCCCTGAATTGCTTGACCGATACGGGCCTACTGTCGCATTTGGCGTTCCCTGTGCCTTCATGGTGCTGGCCACAATAGCATTCCGGCTCGGACGCAAAGAATTTGTCCACATACCACGCGGTGGTATCGAATTTGTTAAAGAGTGCTTCAGCGGCAAAGGAATCAGAGCCATCGGGAAGCTATGCATTATCTATGTCTTTGTGGCGCCGTTTTGGGCACTGTTCGACCAGATGGACTCGGCCTGGATGCTACAGGCTGAGAAGATGAACCGCAACTGGCTGGGCCATGAGTGGCTGCCCACCCAGATTGTCGCTCTCAACCCTCTGATGATACTGATTTTGATTCCTGTTTTCTCCTATGTTATATATCCGGCAATAAACAAGATATTTCCATTGACGGCACTGCGCAAAATAGGATTGGGCTTGTTTCTGGCAGCTTCGCCTTTCGTCGTCTCAACCTTGATAGAAAGTGAAATCGTTGCCGGCGGCGCACCCAGCATCGGATGGATGGTGCTTGCATACGCGCTGCTCACCTCTGCTGAAATAATGGTTTCAATCACCTGCCTGGAGTTCTCATATACTCAGGCCCCAAAGAAAATGAAGTCATTCATTATGGCAGTTTTTCTCCTGTCGATTTCACTCGGAAATGCTTTCACCGCCATAGTAAATGCCTTTATTCAAAATGAAGACGGGACCAGCAAGCTTGCCGGGGCGAGCTATTTCCGGTTCTTTACAACCGTAATGCTGGTAACGGCGGTTATTTTCATTTTTGTTGCCAGGAGCTATAAAGAAAAAAGCTACATCCAGGATGAAATCCCGGCAGAATCTTCAGCCTGACCGTACCAAGCTGGTGAGTAGTGAGTGGTGAGTAATCAATTAACCAATTAACTACTCACCAATTAACCAAGGGGGGTGGCCCTGATTGCCATCTCAAAGCGGCTTGAGCAGCAGGTCGCGGACGACGATTTTCATCGGCCCGAATTCATCTCCCGGATGGACTTGAAAACCAATCTTGCCCGAATCGGTAGTGTCATCGTTCACGTCAGCAACCTGATGGCCGTTAATCCATACCTGAAGATGGTCGCCCTCGGCGCGAACCTTAATCGTATTCCAGCCCTCGCGGTCCACTATGCTTTTGTCCTCATTCATTGCGAGGAACATCTTGCCGGGACAGTACAGCGTGCCCGAATAGCACACCGGATTCTTGTATTCGAGGATGTCGGCCTGGTACGCCTTTTGGGGTGACTGGTATCGGAACCAGAGGCCGCTGTTACAAGGCCACTCGACCCGGTAGGTAAGGGTCACCAGAAAATCCCTGTACGTCTCTGTTGTAAACAGGTCACCCGGAGCGTTATTCTCACCCTGCGTTCCAATAAGCAGGCCGTCTTCGACGAACCACTTGGCACCACCGCTCGTTTCCCAGCCGCTCAGGTCCCTGCCATTGAACAGCTTCGCAAAGCCAGCCCTACTCTGCTCTGCACCCGGCCCCAATTCCCCACAGCCGACCAACGAAGTCAGTACACCGATAAATACAATAGTCAATAATCTGCGCAACATAATCATCTCCTTTTTGTTTTTTTAAAAAACCAGTTTTATAAAGACCACTTCACCCAGTTAGTAGTCTGTCAAGCTTGGATAAGTAAGTTGTTATTCCCGCGGTTTTGTGGCAGCCTCAAAGCCGAAGGCTTTGGGGCTGGTGAATACAGGAGAAACCATCCCCAAGCTTGTGCCCGCAAAAGCGGGTACTGCGCTTGGGGCTGCCACTCTTCCAAGCTATCAAATTAAAATTGACAGACTACTAATCTGCCCAGATGTCAGTTGTTCGCGCTTTGACATCCGGCATCTGGGGCAGAGCAGCACTTGGGACCGGCTCGTACCAGAACGTTGCGCATGACCAGTCGTCCTGCGTCTCGGCCAGGCCGTCCTTCCAGGCAATCTGCTGAATTGTGATGCGACATTCCTTTCGCCACGAAATCGGGTCGGGCAGATGCCAGCGATACATCGAGACGAAGTTGTTCTCGTTCAGACTGCAACCGTTATAAAGGTACGGGGTCTGCTGCATGCCGTAGGACAGGCACACGTAATCCTCGCTTCCGGTGCCGCAAATAGTAGGAAAGTCCGTATCGCCGTCCATGTAAATCTTTATCTCACCTTCACCCCACCATTGGCCGGGCGTTAAGTTGCGCACGCCGATGACAGCGCCAATAAACCGGCCTTTGTTCTTTCGCTGCGGCAGTATTACAAAGTCCTGCTTCATTGTTGTCGGATTTTCCCTGCGGAACAACACATGCAGGCGACCGACATCCTCCGGATGCTTGTCTGCGATTGTGTAGTCAATCTGATAATACAACGGCACGTCTTTTTCGCCATCATTGGTCAGCGTAATCTTCGCTCGCTTAGCAAAGGGCATAGGCAGCCAGATATTCATACCGGCATTTTTGCCCAACGAGTGCACCGCCGAGTAATACGGCATCACCTTGCCGTGTGCAAATCCCATAAAATCACTGATGGGACATTCGATGCTCGGATGTCCCTGGTTGTCCCACCAGGCACGAATCACCAGGGACCGCAGGTTAAGCGCGTCACTTTGTGTTGTCATCCAGATATGTCGAATCGTGCCCGGCCCCTCGATGTCACAGAGCTGTACCTCCCGGCCGGCTTTCAGTGATATCGAGGGAGCCCCCTTTCTTCCGACTCCGAGCCGGCTGGCTGCCTTGCCGCCTTCGCCCGGCGCCCCGGCCGGATTCTCAAAACAAATCGAACGCGATACCAGTCCCGTATCGAGCAGATACGGCTCAGTAGCAATATTCACTGTTCGTTGACAGGATACGCACCCTAAGATAACAACAAAGAGTAAAAGATAGAGCGCTTTGACAAACACAATTCGTTTAACCATAGCCTTTCCTTTCACAAATACAAGGTTTTCAGAAGTCGGAAGTCAGAGTTTGTCGTCTGTCCTCTGTCATCCGAGGAATCTATTCAAAATAGGCCTTAAAGCGGTTCCTAATTTTTTCGTTAGATTTTATCCGGCGTTCTAAGTAGTCAAAGAAGTTTATCTGAATCCCCCGCACGCGTCAAGGCCATTGTCGGAAGTCAGATGTCGGAAGTCAGATGTCGGAAGTCAGAGGTCAGAGTCTGTCCTCTGTCCTCTGTCTTCTGTCCTTGCCGTAAGGCATCCTGTGGACTGTCGTCTGTGTTGGACCGGGCTGAACCTGTGGGCAGGAACGGATTTTTTCAGAACCGATAAAGTTGTATCTATGGCCAAAAAACAGAAAAAAAGTGCATTTTTAGCTGATTTTCGGCCATTATCGGAGTATGTCCGTAGATTTGTCGCTTTTTTCTTTATGTGGGACTAAGGCCTTGACGAAAATATCCTCGGTAAGGTATAATACTGTATTATAGTTGGTGCCCTTATGGAGGAGGCATCCCGGGATTTTTTCCAAGAGAGAGCGGTGTATCATTGTCTCAGGAGGAGCATTATTTTTTAGCTTTAGAGTACTACTTTGAGGTTATACTCTTTGATGTATCCGATTGGGCATAACTATTTGGTAAGAGCACCCAAAGTATCATATTCGATGCGAACAGCACCAGGTAAAACGCCACCATGGTTCGTTTGGGTTTTTGCTGTTCTGCTGTTGATAACCGCCGGCATAACTTACCGTGTTCTGGCAACCGGCTTGAAGCGCATTATTGATACCCCCATCGTGCTTCCTGTATCCCTGAGTAATTTCCCTTCACAAATCGGGAGCTGGGCCGGCAGAGATTTACCCATTCCCAGTATAGCTCAGGAATATATGGAGAAACACTTTGCGGACGATTTTTTGAGCCGACGATATATTGATTCCTCAACCAAAGCCTGGGCGGATGTTTATATCGTATATTGCTCGTCCAGACCCGGAGGCATACTGGGTCATCGGCCTCGAGTGTGCTATCCCGGATATGGCTGGATACATGATGGTACCGAATCCCTGCAATTTGTCTCACGCGCCGGCCGACAAATACCTTGTTTAATACATCGCTTCCATAAGCCCGCTCCGGTGCACAACCGGACGGTTGTTTTGAACTTTTATATCTTGAACGGCCAAATTACCGCCGACGAAAACGACTTTTCCGGTCCACTTGGTCGAAGGCCTAATATCGCCGGCGACCCGGCACGATACGTGGCACAGATTCAGATAAGCTCGGTGCTGGAGAATTTTGTCCGGACAATGGCAAAGGATGTGACAGATTTGGTTTTGGATTATCTCCCGGACCAAAACGGCAGGGTGCGGGTGGCTGAATATGGCAAAGTCAAAGATAGTGTTCAGAAATAGACCAAACCGATGCCGGTGAAAACCAGCATCGGAACAGCATCCTAATTTGTGTTGTTAAAGAAAGTTACATTGATTTCTTCAATGCAGCCGACGGGGACGGAGTATATCGGTGGTAAACTTCTCTGATAACAGAGCCTGTTCTAAGACCTGATATAATTCACATTTTTTAGGGTACAAGAAAGGTACATTTTGACAGAACAATTGCCGAGTGCTCGGTCAGATGTGATTTGAGGGGTTTTCATTGCGAGGCCGCAGAATGCGGCTGTGGCAATCTCATACGTTGGAATTTAGATTGCTTACCCTTCGACTCCGCTCAGGGCTAAAGGCTCTCTTCGCTCGCAATGACATCCATCAATTGAGTTTTGTCGAAGCACCAGGCTGATTTTTTCGGTGTGATTTATGGAAACATCTCGAACAGAATATACAAAGCATCTCCAAGAGGTTGTATATACGCCTGATGCCCATTTAGGCTTTGGATGGCACGTGTGGCGAGAGATGGCGCGTGAGCTTATCCAGAGCCGGGAATTAATGTGGCGGCTTTTCCTGCGCGACTTGTCCGCTCGCTATCGGCAATCGATTTTTGGCTATGTTTGGGCAGTAATGCCCGCTATTGTTACCGTTGTTACTTTCACCTATTTGAAGGGCGCTGGTACACTACCCATTGGGGAGACAGATATGCCTTATCCGGCCTACGTGCTTCTGGGTATGTCAGTATGGCAACTGTTTGCCACGGGGCTAACCGGAACGACACAGTCTCTGGTAAACGCAAGCGCCATTATCACAAAAATCAATTTTTCGAGGGAGACTCTCGTTCTCGCCGCCTTTGGTGAATCTATATTCAATTTCCTGATACGAATTGTGTTGATTGGGGTGGTTTTTGCCTGGTATCGGGTTGTACCGGCGTGGACAATTATCTTCGTGCCTTTCGTGTTAATTCCTTTGTCGCTGATGACAGTGGGTTTTGGCTTCATAATGTCTATAGCGAATGGAGTCTTTCGAGATATTGGCAACTCCCTGACGTTGGTGCTGACCTTCGCAATGTTCCTGACGCCGGTCATATATCCACCACCTACGCAATGGCCGAAGGTTCTTATTAACTATCTGAACCCTGTCAGCCCCTTCATCATCGCTACACGAGACCTAATAACAAAAGGCACACTCAGCCAGCCGGATGGGCTGTTTTATGCCAGTGCAGCAGGTTTCGTGGTCTTTTTGGTAGCCTGGCGCATCTTTCATCTGGCGATGTCCCGTATCGCAGAGAGGGTATAAGATTTGGAAAATAATCCCGTTGTCCAGGTTAATGGGGTGTCCAAGAAGTTTTGTCGGAGCCTGAAGCGCTCGATGTGGTACGGCTTCCGGGACATATTGCGAGATACGGCGGGCCTTCGCCCCAAATCAGACCGGCTGCGCCGAAAGGAGTTTTGGGCGGTTGATGACGTTTCTTTCGAGCTTAAAAAGGGAGAAACCCTCGGGCTTATCGGCCCAAATGGAGCTGGGAAAACTACCCTTCTAAAGATGCTAAATGGTATTATCATACCTGATAAAGGTAGCCTTCGAATAAAAGGGCGTGTCGGTGCCCTTATTCAAATTGGAGCCGGGTTTCATCCACAACTAACCGGCAGAGAAAATGTCTATATTAACGGCGCTATCTTAGGTATGGGTAAACGCGAGATTGACAAGAGATTTGACACTATTGTTGATTTTGCGGATATTGGAGATTTCTTGGACACGCCTGTCAAATTCTATAGCTCTGGTATGTTTGTCAGGCTTGGGATGGCTGTGGCGATGCATACGGAGCCTACAATACTCTTGGTGGATGAGGTATTTGCTGTGGGGGATATCAAGTTTCAAGCCAAATGTTTTAATCGCATCGGAGAGTTACGCCGCCAAGGTGTAGCGTTTATACTCGTTTCACACAACATTCATCATATTTCAGGGTATGCTGACAGGGTCTTGGTCCTGAATCAAGGCCAAATTTGGGCCAATGGCGATCCTGAATCGACTGTCAAGAAATACTTAGAGCTTATGAAAACCCAACCTCAAAAGGAAAGTATGGCGACTGAGGAAATTCCAAATGGTACCGGTAGAGTTCGGTTTAAGGATGTGTATTTGTGCGATAATGGTGAGAATAGAGTTAGTAGCCTTGATAGTACAAGTCCTTTTGCTCTTAGGATTGATTACAAAGCAGTGGCAGATTTTAATGATGTTGAGCTGGATGTTGTGATTTATGATACTCAAAGCAAACAAATATTTTTCCAAGGATCAAATCTTCTGTACAACCATCATCTCCGGATAGAGAACGGAATAGGAAAAATTTTGGTGCGATTTGCCTGTTTGCCTAAAAACAATGGAAGACTTCATTTTACAGTATCCCTATGGTCTAAAGGAAGATATGAACTGTTCGATTGGAACCGGGAGATCGTAGTGAGTACGAGCGGGTGCGCTATAAGTAAAGGCTTTGTCTGGTTGCCTTGCTCGTTTGAAACAGTTCGTGATAGACAACTCGACTCAAATGTAACATAGAATAAACTTTCGTTAGATACCAATATTACAATGCTTTTAACAATAAAAAGATTTGTCCGTAGGATTCTTTGGAGAATCCTAGGTGCACCACCTCAGGCGCAGGCAAGCTCAATTGTGGGAATCAACACAAAGCAACCACGTTATGAAATGCTTGACAATGCTATCAAGATTATCCAGCACAATACGCGCGTTTCTCGTCGAAAATGCAGAGTTGGCGAAGAGGGATCACTGCTCGGCGATTACATTGAATTTGGCTGCTTTGAAGGGAATACTTTTTTGCACGCTTACAAACGTGCCGCGCCACTCATGCCATGGATGCGATTTTGGGCGATTGATTCTTTCCAAGGATTGCCTGAGCCAAGCGGTCAAGACAAAGATGGAGAATTCTGGCAAGGACAGTTCGCTTGCGACCAAGACACTTTTATGAAGAATCTTAGGGACGCATGTGTGGATTTTAATCGGATTGTATGTGTTCCAGGATGGTTCCAAGAAACCCTTACTCCAGAATTAAAGCGTCAAAAAAACCTAAAAATTGCTTCTATTGTATACGTTGATTGTGATCTGTACAATTCTGCTGTTCCTGTTTTGAATTACATTACGGATCTCGTAGAAACTGGCTCAGTAATTATATTCGATGATTGGTTTTGCTTTAAGGGTAATCCCGAAAAGGGTGTTCAGCGAGCGTGCTCGGAATGGCTGATTGCAAATCCCGGGATATCATTAAACGATTGGTACCTGTTTGGACCTTACGGGAAGAGTTTCATAGTAAATAGAAAGTCTCTTTGATTCTGTCGAAATGTCAAAGTTTAAGAGCAGGATATCAACAATTCTTAACACATGCTGAAATTGAGAAGAATCAGAAGTCCGTCCGAGAAAACATACAATACTAATCATTAAAAAAGAGGAGAAATTACTGGCATCAGAGCGGTCACATCCTGAAAATCCAAGCTTTCAAACACAATGGACATTCCGATGGCGTAAGAAAATTATCCCTTGGGTTAGCAGAACCAGGAGCCCTTACCGTGAGGCTTTGCTCTGGCGTTATAAATGGGTAAGAAAACACTGTCAAGGACGTGATGTTTTAGACGTTCCCTGCGGAATGGGGTGGGGTACTTCCATGCTGAAGGTCTGCCGTTCCCTAGTCGGGGTTGACATCTGTCCGAAGGCGATACAAGAAGCAAAGGAGCGATACGGAGACATAGCTGAGTTCGTCAAGGGTGATATGAGTTCCCTCAACTTTAAGGACGCAAGCTTTGATATTGTCTGTTGCTTAGAGGGTATCGAGCACGTACCACGTGATACTGCAAAGAAGTTTATGCGGGAGGCATACCGTGTACTACGGGATCAAGGTATGTTGTTTCTGTCTTCGCCCTATTCTAAGTTAGGACATAGTAGAAACGAATACCATATTCACGAGTATCCACCAGAGGAAATCAAAGAACTTATAGAAAAATACTTCCAAATAGAGGAAGTCAACATTCGAGAGGTGGATACAATCGAGGTTCATTATTTCCGATGTAGAAAAGAAAATAGAAAGAGAGAATCTTAACTCAGAAGCTGCGAAACCCAACTTGAAAGATTTCATAAACTGTTCTTGTTGATGGACTATCGGAATTACGCGTTTTGAGGGAAAGAATAAACGTGTTTGGACTATCAAGGATTGTAAGAGAAAAGAGTATACGGCGAAATTTCAGAGATAGTGTTCTTCGGTTTGTTGATGCTTGTCAAATTGAAGATTCAAAGTATGCCTTTGCCTCGACGCCAGCTGGCCCTGAAACGTTATATGCGTCTTGTTTCGCAACGATGATATTTCATTATCTCGGTCATTTACAAGATTTTGAGTTTGATCAGTGCAAAGAATGGGCCAAGTACATGACTGCCTATCAGGATGAGAAGACGGGGTTGTTTATCGGTCCCGAGATTGTTCCAGAGGAACTTAATAACCGCAAGCATAATTGGGAGCATGTGACCATGCACTTGACCGCGCACGTATTGCCAGCATTGCACCTACTGGGCGGGCGGCCTACCTATCCACTAAGTTTTGCTCATAGATTTGTTGATCTATCTTATCTTCAAAGCTGGCTTGATACCCGCGACTGGAAAGAAGCTTGGTGGGAAGGCAACAATCTCCTATTCATCGGCCAGTTCCTCATTTTCCTGCGTGACTTTGATAGGATTACCAGGGCACAAGATGCAATCGACATATATTTCAATTGGTTGGACCAACAAGTGGATCCAAAAACAGGATTATGGGGTACTAATGGGCATTGCTCCAACTTTAAAGCAATGTGTGGCGGATATCATCAGCTTTTAGTGTACTATTACGAAAACCATACCGCCTGTAATCCTGAGCGTCTGATTGACACGGTGTTAAGCTTGCAACATTGGGATGGAGGGTTCAGTCCAACGGGAGGCGGAGGGGCCTGTGAGGATGTCGATGCTGTTGATATCCTCGTGAATATGTATAAGCAGGTTGATTACAGACGCCCGGAAATTCGATGTGCATTACGAATGGCTTTGCAGAGCATACTCCAGAAGCAGATGAACGATGGTGGATTTGTCTATCGATTAAATACACCTTTTGTGCATATGGGAATCCATAAAACCCTCTCACCAAGCAATGTTTCAAACATGTTCAGCACCTGGTTCCGCATACATACGCTGGCACTCATCAGTGAGGTACTCACAGATGAGCCTGGAATAAGATTTAATTGGCAGTTTAACGATACATGTTCTATGGGTTGGCATAGGAAATGGGACAAGACGGAACATCAGGTTAGCACTGCTGAACGAATGATAGACCTCCTTTGCTGTAATAAGCATCAAATGAAACTATTGAGCAAAGCGTTTTGCAGGAAACTTCAAAGGGCTGCCTCGCGCGTTCGGAAGGCAAAGGACAAATGAGCGGCTATGCTAAAATAACTTTGTGGTCCAGTAGAACAATACTATGGTGGATTATATAATACATCCGAAAACGATGCAAAATCCGAAAGTAAGCGTAATAATGTCCGTATATAACGGTGAAAAATATCTTCGTGAGGCGATTGATAGCATCTTGGGCCAAACCTTCAAGGATTTTGAATTCCTGATTATTGATGATGGCTCCACCGACAGCTCGGCCGACATTGTCCGCTCCTACTGTGACCCCCGCATTCGTGTATTTAAACAAGAGAATGCAGGATTAACGAAGTCTTTGAATAAAGGGTTAAAGCTCGCAAATGGTGACTATATCGCTCGTCAGGACGCCGATGATATATCTTTGCCCTTTCGCCTTGAGAAACAGGTAGAGTTCCTGGATAAGCACACCGATGTTGTTATTGTAAGCAGTAATATAGAGTTCATGGATGACAGAGGAGAATCATTAGGAAAAACTGACCGCGCAACTGATTCCGACTTAATAGCATGGTATCTGCTGTTTTATAACCACATAGGAGGACACAGCCAAGTTATGTTTAGGCACCAGCCAGTGATGAAGTTGGGAGGTTATTCGGAAGCTTTGCGTTGCACTCAAGACTACGAGCTTTGGGTGCGCCTGGCCAAATCTCATGAAATTGTTATTCTGCCTGATGTATTACTTAGGTGGCGCAAGCATGATGATAACATATCTGTCAAGAATAGAGACGAGCAGAAATTATACGGTATTGCCATCTCCAGCAAAAGACTCGCAGAGCTTACAGGGAGAGAATTAGGCAGTTCGCAAGTTTCTGAGCTGAAGGACTTCTGGAAAGGGCGATTTCCAAACGGCCATCAGGTTAGTCTTTTACACAACCTATTGAAACGGATTTATCTGGCCTTTCTACAGGAGCGTATGTTATCAGGCGCCTTCAAGTCTGAGTTATCCCGGAACTTGCGTATCATTATTGGTAAACAATTCGTTAGGTGGGTCCAGACACTCAGCAAACGTCACCAGTTGACTTTGATGCTCAAAATATCCTTCTATGCATTCAAATGGCATCCGCTTGGGATAGTGAAATATTGGCTAACCGGCCTGTTGAAAGTGCCATTCCGTGTGCTAACGATCTTGAAGAAGCCGGAATAATGAAGCACTGCTTGCTGAACTGGCGGTACGCGTGGCTGGATCCAAGAAAAGACGAGATGGTCATCGCACCGAAGCAATGGTTTGTGAAGAGTAAAGCGAGTACTCAAAATCTTATTCCAACTCAATGGTTAAGAAGATGAATGTAGTTAGCAATATAAAAGGGCGTACAAAACAATCATTGCGAAAAATCATTGACTTTTTCAAATATGAAAAAGTTATTGATTTGAATCAAAGCCAATGGTGGAGCTATGATAAGCTAAGAGAATTCCAGAATAAGCGCTTGAAAAGAATACTCGCATATGCATACGAAAACATTCCTGCCTACAGAAAGAAATTTGAGCGAGCCCGAGTGACCCCCGAGGACATCCGAGGTATCGAGGATTTACCTAAACTTCCAATTACTACCCGTGAAGAGATGCAAGACAATCAGGATTTCGTAAATAAAGATTTAGTCACGGGAAAACTTTACACAGGAGGCTCAACAGGAACGACGTTAAGGTATTTTGAGTCTTTTGAAAGTCGAAAAATACGTGGGGGAGTCCATATCAGAGGATGGAGATGGAATGGTTATGAGCATGGTAAGAAAAAACTTGCTATAATTAGCTCTGCTCAGGGAATTGTTCAAGGAGAAAACACCTTGAACCTCCTTGGTGACCTGAGCGAGTCAAATATTAAGGAAAATTTGCGACAAATTTTAGAGTTTAGGCCACAGTATATTCGAGGTTATGTAAGCTCGCTCTACATTCTGGCGAAGTATTGCATTGACCATAATATCAAAATTGACTTTGTTGAGTCGATTAACACAATCTCAGAAAATCTTTATGATTTTCAACGTGAGTCTATAGAACAAGCCTTTATGGGGAAAGTTTTTGAAGAATACTGTTGTAATGATGGTGGTGCATGTGCCTGGGAATGTGAAGCTCATGAAGGATTGCATTATGCAATGGAACGGGCGATTATCGAGGAAGTTAACGGTGAAGTAATTGTGACGGATTTGTGGAACAGGGCTATGCCTTTTATCCGTTATCGTAATGGCGACTCGGTTACTTTTTTGAAAAAAGAGTGCTCTTGTGGCCGCAAACTTCCTTTGATCAAAGTCAAGGGAAGAACAAATGACATCTTGATCAGCCCAAAGGGGCCGATTAGTCCAACAGCCTTAATGGGTCACGGTGTTTCTACTTACTCTAGTCAAATAGGAGCGTTAAAAA
>JBAQFY010000168.1:0-30528 GCA_049287505.1 Sedimentisphaerales bacterium
CTGCGTGCCATTACCGTTTCTATGCCGGAGACGACAGCAGCATTCATAAAGGCCATAGCGCCGGCGGCCAATCCACCGGCTGCTCCTGCGCCAGGGACGTTATTGATTTCACGATTGAGCTGTTTACGCACAAGCTCAGCTAAGTGAACCAGACCCTTTTCAAGTTGCTCTACCATTTGGGGTGTTGCGCCTTTTTGGGGGGCATAAACTCTGGAAGCGCCATTTTCACCACAGAGTGGATTGTCAACGTCACAGAGGACTTCCACCGGAACAAGATTGAGGTTTTCGGGTTTGACTATTTTTTTGATTTTCTCAAGTCCCGCGCCGCCGAGCGGGACAGGATTGTCCTGCTGGTCGAGGAACTTCCAGCCAAGCGCCGTAGCAGCTCCGATGCCGCCATCTACAGTTGCGCTGCCGCCTACGGCCAAAAGGATTTTCTGGGCACCATATTCCATAGCAGCTTTTACCAGTTGGCCGGTCCCGTAGGTGGTCGTTTTAAGCGGGTTCATCTGGTCGGTCGAAAGCAGTTCGAGTCCGCTGGCCGATGCCATCTCGACGAGAGCTGTTTTGTCATCGTCGAACCAGGCAAAGCCCGCTTCGACCTGCATATCCGGCAGTGGACCCATTACGGTTTGCGGGACCCACCGGCCGTTTGCTGCTTTAATCATCGCCCTTGCGGTGCCCTCACCGCCGTCGGCCATTGGTTTTACTACAAGCTGGACATCAGGTGCATATTCGTAAATGGCCTTTGCGATGATTTCACAAGCCTCGTAAGCTTTGAGAGTGCCCTTGAATGAATCGGTTGCAATGACGACCTTCATAAAACTCATTCCGTCAATTAGTATCTTTGTTTAGAGAACGACCAGGCTGATAATCCATAACGTGATGGCTGCGGCGCCGCCTTCGACGAGTGTACCGATGGTTTGCAGTTTATAGCCTTGCTTGACGCTCATTTTAGATAGGCCGGTAACTACCCAAAAGTAACTATCATTTGCATGGCTGACCACCATAGAGCCGGCGCCGATGGCTACCACAACCAGCGCTCTTGCTGTCTGCGTTTCGAGACCGAGCGTTCCGAGGAGCGGCGCTATGATGCCGGCTGTGGTGATTATAGCTACGGTTGATGAGCCTTGTGCCGTTTTGAGCGCTGCGGCGATGATGAAAGGCAGCCAAATACTAAAGTTCGCCCCTTTGCCGAGGTATTCGCCGACGACATCGGAGATTCTGGAGTTCTGCAGCACTTTTCCGAAGGCACCGCCGCAGCCGGTAATGATAATGATAGTTGCCGCGGCAACGACCGCCTGACCGACCCAGCCGGAAGCGGAAAGCACCTCGGTGGTCAGTTTTTTCGGCAGCAGCAGGGCAAAGAAAACGCCGACCAGCAGCGCAACTACCGGCTGCCCGGCAAAGCCGATGAGCGCAGCGATATTCCCCCGGCCGAATGGATGGGTTGGGAACTCACCGATTGACCTGGCTACAATCAAAACTATAGGCAGAAAGATGGGAACGACCGATTTGAGGGCTGAAGGCGCTTCGGTGGTGAGCTCTTGTGAATCCTGCTCCGGCGATTCCGAGCCGGGGCTGATGTACACCTTAGCTGCGAGCTTTATAGCGAACAGCCAGCCGGCTGCAAGGGCGAAAATGCTCACCAGCGCTCCCCACAGGATTACCAGGCCGAGGTCGGCATTTAGCAGGCCCGCCGCTGCGACAGGCCCGGGGGTCGGCGGAACCATCGTGTGGGTGGCGTAAAGACCGAGGCTAAGCGCTACTGCACCTGCGGCCAGGGATATTTTTACTTTGCGGGACAATGCCTTGGCCAGCGGGCAAAGAATGACAAAGGCGGAATCGCAAAACACCGGGATGCTGACAATATATCCGATGATGCCCATAGCCAAAGGGACGTTCTTGCTGCCCACCATTTTGAGCGTGCTCTCGGCCAGTTTATATGCGCCGCCGGATTTTTCCAGAAATGTACCGATGACCGCGCCGGCTAAGATTACGATGCCGATGTAACCGATAGTGCCGCCGAAGCCCGCATTTACCGATTCGACTATCTTCTCAAGCGACATTTTTCCGCAAAAGATGCCATATCCAAAAGCGGCAATCAGCAGCGCAAGAAAAGGGTGCAGTTTAAGCCTGGTTGTTGCAATAATGATGAAAACGACGGAAAGAAGAAGAAGGATTAGCAGCCACATAGAGTTTGTCCTTTCGTTAATACAGTCTTTCTCGTCAAAAGTGGAGTAAAAATTGTGGCGGCCATCGACATAAAGTCCCGGCACCAATATGGTATCTACCCCGCTTAGTGCCGGGTGTCAATCTTTTTTCATTAAACCTTGGACATCCCAAAAAGTAAGTTAAAGTGCCTACCAGCCGTGCCAGAGCCACGGCTCGGCAGGAAGTGAACTAAAGTTGGACGAAGGGGTCAGTTAATTAGAGAATTAGAGATTAGAGAATTAGTTAATTAGTGGATTAGCGAATTAGCGAATTGGCCCCCAGTGAGATAATGCTTTGCATCTCATGGGATACGCATGTGAAATAAGCTTTGCTATCTCACGGGATAAACGCCGGCGAGATAGAGGACTCGTGACCTGTCGCTCGTGACTCGCGCTGGAGAAAAGCATATAGTCATTTCGATTAATCAAAAGGACTACGAGCTAATTCGAGCTTTTTTAGTAGAAGATTCTTTGTTTGGTAGAAAAATGTTTGTTTAGTAAAAGATTGTTCGTTAATTCATTTATTCTCTAATCCGCTAAAATTCTTCTGCCTTTTCCTTTCTTTTGTGTCATTTTCTGTGCCTAAAGGCGTGATGCTGGAATTGTGAAGTGTATATCCCAACGAGATAGTAAAAAACTAGCTCACGGGGTGAAGAATGTCAGGTTTTTTAGGGGGTGGGCATTTTCATCCGTGAGGCGGAGGTACAGGCCCCAGTTAAGCTCGGTATTGCAGACTTTAATGAGGATGGTATTTTCGCCTTTCTTCAGCCGGACGGGCAGGATGTCGCTGTCAGGTGCGGCGGAACGTTCGATATTTTTGGAAAGGAGCTTTCGGCCGTTAAGCCAAAGGGTGGCGGTGTCGTTAGTGCCGAGGCGAAGCTGGGCCGGAACGGCCTTCGGGCTGATAACTTTACAACAGGCGTAAGCGCAGACCCAGTCGGACGGCGAAAGGAATTTGAGAAAATCCAGATAGCCTTTATTATCAACCGAAGCACTTTGCCAATTTACACTGGTGAGACTGCCGGGATAGGTTGCATTAAAGTCGAGCTCTTCTTCCGGAGGAAAAATCTGGTTGAAATTATCGAGGCCCTTGCGGCCGAAGGGGCCGATGATTTTGAAGGTCTTTACAAAGTTTAACATTTGCAGGAAGTCATCGGATTTATATTGTCTAACCTTGCGGCTTATGTTTTCGAGGGTGCCGGAAGGTGTCCATTTTTCTTTTAAGACGGACTTGAAGTCATCTAATCGCTCGTCCACGGGGAGAGTTGAGTTGCCTACGCTGCCGTATTTTGCGACATCGGCATCGGTAAAGTGCCACCAGGTTGCGCCGTGGCCGTAAATCCAGCAGTAGCGTTTACCGGTCAACAGCATTCCCGCGTACTGGTTGCGGAAATCCTCGGGGGGATAATTGCTGCTCTTGTCGGCGTAGGAGCCGACGATTTTGTCGCCGAATTTTTCGACGCGGCCGCTATAGCCGAGACGCTCTCCGCTATCATCCCGGATTTCGCGGTAGTAACCCAGCGGCCAACCGCCCAGAGAGATAGAGCATTTTTTGCGCCAGTAGCGAGCTGTTGGCTCGTCCAGATTGTTAAGGATATCGGATTCCAAACCCCGGACGTAATGAATCAGGCCGAGGGTGCTGACCATTTGATAGGAGCGTTCCGTCAGCAGGTGGATTCCGCCGGGTGCGTCGGCTTCGGCCATGCCCTGGACCATGCCGACAAAAAGGTCTGTGGCTAACGGGCCGTAGAAGTAGATGCCCTCAGGCAGTGTTAAGAAGACAATATCGGGATAGCCTTGCAGCATCGCTTGGGCGAGCTCGCGTCCTCTTTTGACGGCGGCCTTGCGCAATTCGTCTTTGGTATAATTTTTATAATCATATCCCTGCCAGTCCAGGTCGTATTGTTCGCCGACATATTCGATGTCGAGGGCTATGCCGCGGCAGCCGGTCAATCGAGCGAAGCGGGCGGCCTGGCGGAAATTCTCATTGAATTTTCCCCAGGCGGCATCGTCTGTCCAAAGCCGGACATGGCTGTAAAACGCGACTTTAATAAAATTTTCCGTTATGTCCTGACTGCGACATTCGTCGTTGCAGGCTTTGACTCGCCTAAAGGTTTGGTCGTTTTCGCCGCGGGTTGTGCTATCGCCGTCGGCGGCCCAGATATCATCAGCCCAGTTTCCCATAATGCCCGCCAACAAAAATCCATCGAAGCCGGTCGCCTTCCATTGGGCGGCGGTATCCTGTAAGTACTCCGGTGTAATCGGGCTAAAGAGCAGCGTATTCGGTTTGGACATTTGCCTTTGCGCTGCACAGCCGCAAATCAGTATAATGCCGACAAACGAGAAATACAGTTTTCTCATAATTGTCCCCGGATATGTCAATTTCTCTTTTTTCTTGCTCTTGCCTTGTCTTTTTTTTATTTGTGAGCTGCGTGCCTACTGTCACGGCAGCGGCCAGTTCTCCGAAGGCGTCCTCGCAGACTTCATATATCCTTCAATCTTCGCAACAATTTCAGGATGCTCATTAGCAACATTATGTTTTTCCCCGATGTCGGTCTTCAGGTTGTAAAGCTCTATCGGCCAGTCGGGGTCTTTAGCTACGTTCAGCCGAACGCCCTTCCAGTCGCCCATGCGGACAGCCTGCTTTTTGCCCTGCTCGTGAAATTCCCAGTAAAGAAACTCGTGCTGCTTTTGCCAAGCGAGCTGACCCAAAAGTGTTACCACCATTGATATACCATCGATACCCTTTGGCGACTCTATACCCGCTAACTCACAACAAGTCGGCAGAAAATCCCAGAATGCTGAGACATGGTCACTAAGTGACCCTGCACTTATCTTGCCGGGCCAGCGGGCAATCATCGGGACGCGAATGCCGCCTTCATATAAGTCTCGCTTGCAGCCCCTAAGCGGCCCGGAGCTCTGAAAGAAGTTCGGGTCTGCGCCGCCCTCTTTGTGCGGGCCGTTGTCGCTCGAGAACATCACAAACGTATTCTCATCCAGCCCAAGGGCCTTGAGCCTGGTTATCAAACTACCAATATCCCGATCCATCCGGGTTATCATCGCAGCGTGGCCCTTCTGCGGCTCAGGCCAATCCTTATCCCTGTAAATACCGTAGTCGGGCACCTCCATTCCATGCCGATTCAAAATCTTGGCCTCGTTGTTTGCATGCGGAATGGTGTAAGCAAGGTAGAGGAAAAACGGCTTATCCTTATTGCGTTCGATAAAACGCAGTGCCTCTTCAGTGAACAAATCGTGAGAATACTGAACGCACTTTGTCGATGCGCTTCCGATTGCCTTGGAGTATCCTTTCTCGGCCATCACAACCTCGTTGTCAAGTTTTACCTTTTTCTTGTTGCGCCAAAGAAATGCCGGGTAATAATTGTGTGCTCTTACCTGCGACAGGTATCCAAAAAAGTAGTCAAAACCCTGATTGTTTGGCACACCGGTTGACCCTGGACCTCCAAGGCCCCATTTACCCACCAAGCCGGTGGTGTACCCGGCTTGCTTGAGCATTTTTGCTACAGTAGCTGTCCCAACAGGCAGTGGTAGCTCTCCTTGTCCGACACTCTTGTTGCCCCGCACATAGCAGTGCCCTGTATGAAGACCGGTCGTCAGGGCACATCGCGACGGCGCACAAACCGTGCTGCCGGCATAATGGTCGGTAAATCGCATCCCCTCTGCTGCCATCCGGTCTATGTTCGGCGTTTGGATTATCTTTTGTCCGAAACAGCCGACGTCTCCGTAGCCCAAATCGTCGGCAAGGATAAAAATGATATTCGGCCGCTTATCGGCTATCCCACTCGTTTGGCCGATACCTGCACAGCTCGGCAATAGCGAAAACGCTCCAGCCGAAGTTGCTGCAAAGCCCGTCATTTTAAGAAAACTCCGGCGATTTAGCCGGACGCCTGTTTCCCGGCGTCGTTCGGGAAACTCTCTTCTGGTTTGTTCACCCATAATCGCTCCCCTTAAACATTGATTATCTTTATGTTCCGGATGAAAAAACACACGCCACTTATTATAAAACCGACGGTTGAACGTAGGAATAATAAATAATAAATCGTAAATAGTAAATAATAAATGTTTGTCAACGTCTGGGTGATGAGCGGTTATCAGAGTATCAGGTAATCAGGCAGTGGCTATCAGGATACCAGGTTATCAGGAAAAATGCACAGCATAAATTTGTCTTCTTCCAATTCGCTTGCTGTTATCCTGATACTCTGAATATTTTATATCCCGGTTTCCCGATAGCCTGATGACCTCGTCTGGACCTATCCCTTTTATCACAAAAGAATTTTTATTGTTATCAGCCAAAGAAAGCCGAAGATACAGTTAAGCAGGTTAAATTTGAACTGCCGGGACGAAACCGTTTTTCTCTGAGCATGACAGAATTCAATGATTACCACGTCAAGTAACAATCCGGTCGCCGACTGCATCGCAATGGTTGTTGTAATTTTGATGGCCATCGGTACGGTATTTGTCTTCTCGGCGAGCGCCAACATCGGTCAGGACTTTGACTTACAGAGATTCTACGATTACCCCGGCCTTCGCCAACTGCTGTTTTTCCCTCTGGCCTGTTTAATTATGTACACAGTCTCTTCCTTCAATTATCGCAGACTCAGCCTATCGGGCGGCTGGTTAAAATCGCCGACCAGCTATTTGTTGGTACTCAGCATAGTGCTGCTGGCAGTTGTTTTATCTCAGCGATTTTACCCTGTACTGCCTCGATTAGTTCCCAAGATAAACCATCACTACCGCTGGCTAAAAATCCCCCTCGGGCCTATATTAGTAAGCTTTCAGCCATCTGAGCTTGCAAAATGGGCGATTGTATTCTTTCTGGCCGGTATATGCGATAAGGTCGGTGATGAAATCAAATTATACTGGAAAAGATTCGTTCCCATCTGCTCTGTTGTCGGCGTGGTAGTTTTACTTATCATCGTTGAAGATTTCGGCACGGCAGCGTTTATATCGCTTCTGGCCTTTCTGATGTTAATAATCGCCGGCGTAAGCTTATGGCACATCTTACCACCCCTGCCGTTTGCCGCCTCGGCCTTTTACATAGCGATAAAACAATCCCCCGCCCGAATGCAGCGGATTATCGCTTTTCTGAATCCTGATAAATGGGTGGACTCGATTAACTACCAGCCGCACCAGTCGCTTATTGCCCTTGGTTCCGGCGGTCTGTGGGGAAAAGGATTAGGTAAGGGAATCTGCAAATACGGACATCTGCCGGAAGATACCACCGATTTTATTTTTGCGATTATCGGGGAAGAGCTCGGCTTCGTTGGAAACGCAGCGGTCATTGTCCTATTCATCCTGTTTGTCTGGCTGGGGATTTTAGTGGTTGTGCGCTGCAGAGACCGCTTCGGCCAACTGCTTGCCGGCGGGATTGTTCTGACAATCGCAACTCAGGCGGCACTTAATATCGGGGTGGTAACGGTTGTTCTGCCAACAAAGGGTTTGCCTTTGCCGTTTGTAAGTGCCGGCGGAACGAGCATGCTGCTGTCGGCCGCTGCGGTCGGTGTTTTGCTGAATATTGCCAGAGGGCAGAGAGAAGATGACTGAGGACAGAAGAGTGTAAACGGTTATCAGGTTATAAGGAAATCAGTTAGCAGGATTATTTTCAACAGGGTGTAGTGTCAAAAAGCTTACACGTAAAGCGCGTACGCGCTTTACGTATGAACATTATGAATTTCTAAAAAGCTAAATTTAAAAACAAGATTCCTTTCGTTCGACACTTCTACCCTTTGATTTTACTTAGGGTAGGCTCCGCTCCCACCTTCGCTAAAGCTTCGGAGGGCAAGCAGGATGAAGAGAAATAGTTAATTGGTGAGTCGTGAGCTAAAGTAAGTTAAAGTGCCTAAAGTGAGCTAAAGTAAATTAAAATGACTAAAGTGAGCTAAAGTTGGATGATTTTTCCCATCCACTTCATTCGCTCCGCTCATTCAGTAGCTGCCACCCACAGAAAAACAGGTGCGAAGCATCGCGGCATACATACCCGCGTGTGCAACCCATTCGACTCCGCTCAGGGCAGGCAAGTTGCAAACCCTACCAGTTGAAAAATGATTAGTGATGAGTGATTAATGATATGGCAATTGGTGCGAGATATTGCAGCCTACAAGGCTGTGGAGTGAAAACACGGCCAGGATGGCCGTGCCACGAGTAAAAAATCAGTCAGTGTGTAAATAGAATTGGTACAAGGACTTAATGTTCGTAAGACTCAATTCATTACAGGCTGGTGAACAATGTAATAGCGGATATCGATGCGATGACAATTCCGGTGATTGCAAGTGCGCTATCCAAAAGGCGGTCCCGGTAAGACTTAATCCTCTTCATAGCCATCACACCGAGGAAGATGGCGAAGAAAGCAGACAGAAAAACGAACATAAACTTTTGGGCGAACCCCCCGCCAGCAGAGACGAACAAGATACTTACGAATCCCAGAATAAAGGAGCCGACGGCCATCGGCCGGGTCTTGACCGGCGCGGCGGCATCAGGCTGCTCTGAGTCTGGGCCCTTTTCACTTAATATCTTTTCGACCTCGGCCTTGCCGCGACTGAATACCTCCTTCACGTCCTTGGCCGCTGAGACCGTAAACTCGCGGACTTTCAGAGGTATTTCAACTTCGGTTCCTTCCTGACCAAAGGCTGCTTTCACCTGCTCCTTGGTCATCAACACCAGCGCCCAGATGCCCATAGGCACTCCGATGATAGCTCCGGGGGCGAAAGGAAACAGCGCCAGGATACTGCCCGTCAGGGCCAGGCGATATGAGCGTAATTGCATCAGGTTCCAGGCGCCCAAGACGACAAAAACCGAACAGACCGTCATAGCGGCCACGATGACCAACTGCGCCGAACCAGGTAAAAAACCGAATTCGATGAATTGCCCGGAGAAACTCCTTCGCATCAGTAAGTGAATGCCCCCCACCAAAGCCCCGAGAACGGCCAGACAATCAATGCCCCCGGCGATGAGCAAACCCACTGCGGGAATCCATACACGGTGTCGAATAGCTTTAATACCCCCATTGCCCTTGAGACCCGAAAATGCCTTTCCCTCAGGCTCTGCCATTCGTCCGCTGGAAGAAATTGTTTCCACATCGCTCTTTACTTCAGAAGCTTGCTGATAGCGAAGCTCAGGCTCCTTCTCCAGGGTCTTCAGCACCACTTCATCTAACCTCACATCTATATGAACCTTCCTGGAAGGTAGAGGAAAACGCCCGAGCGGCAGCTCGCCGGTGAGCATTTCATAAAATACTACGCCCAATGAGTAGATGTCCGCGCGGTGGTCCACCTGGCCTGGGTGCTCGATTTGTTCCGGAGCCATATAGTGCGGTGTGCCCATTCTCTGGCCGGCGCCTGTCAGCGTGTACAGGCTCGCGGGACGGTCTAACAGTTTGGCCAAGCCGAAGTCGGCGATTTTCACCCGGCCTTTCTTATCCAGCAGGATGTTTTCCGGCTTGATGTCCCGGTGTACAATACCCTCTTCGTGTGCAAACTGCAGGGCCTCGCATACCTGTGGGACAATTGCCAATGCTTCGGGAGGCGAAAGCTCACCGGCCTGGATTACCCGACGTAAATCAGTCCCTTCCACAAACTCCATAATGAAGTAGTACAGACCTTCCTCGGTATGACCAAAGTCGTGCACCATAACGATATGGGGATGGTTAAGTCTGGCCAGAGAGCGTGCCTCACGTGTGAATCGTTCGGCAAAAGCTTCGGTCTGGGCTACTTGTGGCGGCAGGATTTTCAGGGCCACGAGGCGGTCGAGCTGCTTTTGGCGGGCCTTGTACACCGCCCCCATACCGCCCCGGCCCAAAAGTTCGATGATTTCAAGCTGCGGAAACTGCTTGGCTAATTCCGCCGGCTTCGGCAGTGAAAAACCTACCGGCGGTGTAGCGTTCACAGGAACATCATTCGTGGGTTTTGAATCGCCCGCATTACCGGCGTCGGTTGGCAAACCGAGCTTCATAAGACACTTCGGACACAGCCCCTGCGGGGCATCAGCCGGCAGCTCGGCCCCACACTGAGGACAATGATTTTCTTCAGCCATAATAACATCTCCTTTCAAAATACCGGTCTTTTTCTACCTATTACTTACGCAAACCGGCAGAAAGGTTACACGATACCGAATATTTATTTTTCCTGAAAAAGAGCCTAAAAAGCTCAGCAGCCTAAAGCAGCAAAGAGGTCGCGGATTTCCTCATCAATCTGGTCGTCAGAAGTAACGGTCTGGGCTATTTCGTCTCGCAAAAGTTCTCTATAACGTTTTCGCAGGCGGTGCACAGCAACCCTCACCGCACCTTCGGCCATGTCTAACTCGGCAGCCACATCACGGTAAGGGATGGAGCTTTTCTCTGCGGTGAGGTAAACTTTCAAATGGTCAAATAGTTTCTGTTTGTTCGTACTGATTGCTTCGGCCTGCAGGCGGGCCATCGTCCGGTACAGCACAGTAAGTGCCCAGGAGCGTTCAAAGAGCTTTTCCGGCGATAATTCATCACACGGCTCAAGGGCATATTGACTTTCAGCGTTCTGGAAATCAAGAGAAAGGGCTTTTTGGCCTCCACCACGTTTTTTTGCTCGAGCGCGGGCAAGCTCATTGGACAGAAAGTGCTTCAGCGAGGCAAGCAAAAACGAGCGGAATTTACCGCGTTTTGGGTCGGCTAAGCGCAGGCCGCCCTTGGCCAACAGGCCGGCGAAAAACGCCTGAGTGTAATCCTCCGCCTGGTGGCTGTCATATCCCTGCCGCCGAATATACGCATAAAGCGGAAACCAGTATGTTCGGCACAGCGTCTCCAGGGCCTGCTTGTAACTGGCAGACTTTGGTCGGCCAGCCGCCAGAACCACGCTCCAGTGCGTGGTTGCGAACCGACCGGCGCCAGGCAGATTAGAACTCGTGGGGGTATAATCTGACATTTGGCTTTGACTTTCTTTCCACAGCGCTGTTGAACCCGTATATTATCAAGATACACTATTTGTCAAAAAAATGCAACCGCTTCGAATGGATTTCCAAGACTTTGTGCTTATAGCACTGTACCGGCTTGGGAAAAGATAGCTTTTTTCTTGAGGTGGTGGGAATAAATTTTTTTGACATTTTATTTCACCGGCGGTATATTTCGGGCGGGTTTGTGAAACATACGAACTTATATATTTTCAGGCAGGGAGTAAAAAAATGAAAATGAGATTTTGGATTAATTTTGTTCTGGCGGTAACGGCAGCTTACAGCGTCGCTGTTTATATGCCCGGCTGCAAAAAGAAAACTCCGACTCCAACAGTACCTCAAGCTAAGCCCGAAGCTAAGGAGACAAGACTAATGAGTGCTAATGAAGAACCTTTCGGCAAAACAGCCGACGGAAGGGAAGTTGTTTTATACACTTTGACAAACACCAACGGTCTTAAAGCCAGGATTACCAACTATGGGGCTATTTTGGTTTCGCTGGAAGTACCGGACCGGGCTGGAAAGTTAGCTGATATAACGCTCGGCTTCGATGCACTCGACGGATATCTTAAGGGGCACCCATATTTCGGGGCGACGGTGGGCAGATATGCTAATCGTATCGGCAAGGCCAGGTTCGTGCTCGACGGCGTCGAGTATAAGTTAGCCGCCAACGATGGGAAAAATCATCTGCACGGCGGCATCAAGGGATTCGACAAAGTGGTATGGAAACCAGAGGACCTATGGGCCAACGATAACGAAGCACTGCTGAAGATGAGCTATATAAGCGAAGACGATGAAGAAGGATACCCGGGCAATCTGGCATGCACCGTTACCTATACTCTGACAAAAGACGATGAGCTGAAGATAAGCTATGAGGCCGAGACGGACAAAACCACCGTGGTCAATCTGACAAATCACAGCTATTTCAATCTTGCCGGGCAGGGCACGGGTGACATTCTTGGGCACGAGCTCACGCTCAACGCCGATAAATACACGCCGGTCGATGAGGGCCTGATACCGACCGGTGAAATCAGAAGCGTTAAAGATTCACCGATGGATTTTACTTTGCCGATGTCCATTGGTTCTCGAATTAAGCAGGTTGGGAGCGGCTACGACCACAATTATGTGCTCAATAGCGGCGGCGGCACACTCGCTTTGGCTGCAAGGGCATACGAACCAACCAGCGGGCGGGTAATGGAAATCTATACTACCGAACCCGGCGTTCAGCTCTATACCGGAAACTTCCTGGATGGCTCCTTAACCGGTAAAGCCGGCAAGGTGTACAAAAAGCACTACGCATTCTGCCTGGAAACGCAGCACTTCCCGGATTCACCGAATAAATCCAACTTCCCGTCCGTGGTTCTCCAGCCGGGCCAAAAATATACGACACAAACAGTGCACAAATTCTATACAAGGTAAACTAAACCAAGAAAATCCAAAGCACGAAGCACGAAATTCTAAATCCGAAACAAATACAAAGGACCAAAATACAAAATCCAAAATGGTTTGTTCATTTGGAAATTTGAATTTTGAAATTGTTTCGAATTTCGAGTTTACAATACTTACGTCTTCGCCTGAGGGGGGATTTTCCTCCATTCCCCGAAGTGGACATTAAAAGACGCTCCGGCGTCTCAGGCCAAATAGATTCTGTCGCCCGGTTTGATTTTAGGTATCTTCTTTAGCTTTGTTTTGACGTCATCTTTTTCCAGCGCAAAGCTCGGAGCGATTTCGAGGACGCAATCAATCGAGCCATCGGATTTTTTGGGGATGGCTGCGCCCGCCGATTCGAGCCAATCAGCGGCACGGGCGACCATCATCTGTCTCGTGGTTTCGACGCTGTCAAGGCCGGTAGCATTTTTGGTCGGGGCAAATTCTTCGCTTCGCACGGTCTGCAAAATCATCGACCTCGAGGCCAACGGCAGGGCGTCAAAAACAAAGCTCTCCAGCTTTATGCCGTTGGGTACATCAGGTTCGATAGGATTTCCATGCTTGTCTATGTGTGGAATTTCTTTGATGGCTTTGTGGAGGGGCAAAGAAAAACCCTCGGCGTTCAATCTCTCAATGAAATCGCAGTTGATGATGTGGATAGCGATACTGCCGAGCTGGAAGGCCAAGGAGCCGTCCGGGTTTCGCCTCTGGGCCAGCTCATCAGGTAAATCACTGTATTCGATGACGGTTAGCCTGCCGTCAACCAAACAGAAGTTGCCGACCTTTTCATAAGGGTCTGTTTTTATAACCGCCTTTGAGGACATTTCGGCCTTATCGAGGGCGTGCAGGCCAATAAAGAGCGGGTCGAAAATATTTATCAGAGGGTTATCAACCTGGAAGTAGCTCACATATTCTACGCCTCGTCTTTTCATATCTTCGAGGGCTCCGCTTCGGTAAAGCGCTTTAAGGCTTCCCCCGTGGCCGTCGGGCGAGCAGCTCAGTCTGTCCTTGTCGGCCAGCAGCATCTCGCCGTCGGAACCGAAATCGGGCAATGTGCCCTGCTGAAATATAAAAACGTTTTTATCATCCAGGCCGTAATAGTCATTGGAGCAAAAAATCTCTATGGTCTCGTCGTGGTTCAAGGGACTGGTCATAATATACCAGGTACAAACAGTGTGGTATTTTTGTGAGGCTGCTGCAATATACTCGGCAAAGATTTGAAATAGCGTTTTGTTTTTAACAGGGCTGATGGGAAAATTTCCCTTCGGGCCGTCGAATCCGAGTCTGGTTCCCTGGCCGCCTGCGACGACGAAGGCGGCGACCCTGCTTCGCCGTATAAGCTCTCTACCTCGTTTGGCGGCCTCGGCATACTTATGCTGCTGCTGCGGGTCTGCTGGACACGGGCTATAGGATAAAGCAGGAACCAAATCGGTGCTTATCGCGGTAGGGACAGGCTTTTTGATGCAATCAGCCACCCAATTGTCTATTTTCGCAAAGTCCAACTGCCGGATTTGTGCAAGCAAATTCCGCCTTTGAGCTGTATTCAACTGGTCCCAAAATGCCAAAAGATGGCTCTGGCGGTGCTCTTTTAACACTTTTTTTATGTCTTCGTAAGTTTTTTGAGTACCCATACCAACGATTCCAGGCCGAAAACAAGGATTTTACGCAAATTGTAAAATTTTTCAAGAAACTTAGGGAAAATTGGCGAAAATTTATTTGACAGGAAGGCCACCCTGTGTTAGGATTAGAAAATGAGGCAGGTAGGTTTGAAAAGTATTGCTATTATAATTTAAACCGTCATCATAATTTAGTCGAAATTTCATATCAAAAGGCCCACTTGCCGGGAAAAGGCATTTTACGGTTTGGCTTAAAACCTCGAATCGACAGCTATGCTGAAAGTATGTATGTAAAGTTGAGCGAAGAAAGCCTGTTGGTAAAACTGGTTTTGCAAGGTTGGAATGACCGTTTTTAAGTGAAAACATTAATTTAAGGAGGTTCGCAACAAAAGAAAAGGTGTTTAGTGTCTGGCGTTTATGCGACAGTAAGCATTTATATATCAAAATGTAAACCAAAGCGTACTTAAAAACGGTCGAATTTGCGAATCTCAAAATGGCAAAAGGAGAACAAAAATGAGGAAAAAGAAGGGTTTTACATTAGTTGAGCTGTTGGTCGTGATCGCGATCATAGCCCTGCTGATGGGCATTCTGATGCCGGCGCTGGCCAGGGTAAGGCAGATAGCCTTCAGAATGGTCTGCGGGACGAACCTGTCCGGTATTGGCAAGGCAATGCTTATCTACAGCAATGATTACGATGATGAAATGCCACGGGCCGGTGGCAGAAACAGCGTATGGTCCGGGCCTGTACAGTGGCTGGCCGACAACCGATTCACCGCTTACGGCTTAGCCGCTGACGGCAGCGGCGGCAGGGCAACCATTTCGTCCAGTTTCTATCTTCTGGTCAAGTATGCCGAGGTAACACCTAAGTCCTTTATCTGCAAGGGTGATTCCGGGACCAATGAATTTAAGCCCGCCGACGACGGTGCAGGCGACAGAGAGCTTATTGACCTCTGGGACTTCGGCCTCGAGCCAATAGAGCACTGCAGCTACTCTTACCATATGCCTTTTGGGCTGTATGCTCTGACCACATCGAGCGAACCGGGTATGGCGATTGCAGCCGACCGGAACCCATTCATAGCCTCTCCCGCCGCAGAAGCCAAGGCTATGACCGGATTCAATCCTGACGGCGGCAAAGAATTAGTCAACATTGGAAACGCCATTGCTCACCAGGAAGATGGACAAAACGTATTGTTTATGGACAGCCACGTTGGCTTTGAAAAACGCCCATTCTGTGCCATCAATGATGATAATATTTACACCTACTGGGATGGTGGAGATATTCGTCGAGGCGGCCTGCCTATACCCGGAGCCAGTGAGCCCGGCGACAGACTGGATTCGTTCCTGGTACACGATGGCGAACCTGGAGCAGCAGCCGTAGCCCCACCAAAGGGCAGGGGATGCTTCCTTGCTGATACGCCCGTATGGGTAAATGGGGCACTCGTGGAAATCTCGAAAGCCGTCGCAGGCCAGACAGTCGGCTGTCTTGCAACAGCGAGCTTAGAGAAGCTCGAGGAGCACGAGGGAAGCTTCGAATGCCGCGATATAACGCTCGAAAACGGAAATAGCATCAGCGTCGTTTGTGCACACTGCTTCATGCTCGATTCCGGACAATGGGTTGCTGCCCAGAATCTGGAAAGTGGTATGAACCTGAAATCGCTAAACGGCACAGTTGCTATCAAGAGCGTTGTAACCAGGGCAATGCCTTTCGTCGGCAAGGTCTATAACCTTAAGGTCAGCAGCTCAGACCAGTACATGGTAGGCAAAGATGGAGTAGTCGTGCGCGATTTCTAATACGGCGTCTCAACAGGGCTGTTCATAGAACACCATATTGGTTGATAGCCGGAAAGCGTAACGATTATTCTTGCTTCGGTTGTTTACAGGCGGCCTTATGCACAATCGCATAAGGCCGTTTTTTTATTACACTGACTGATACTGACTTCTGCCTTTTGTCTTCCGGCCTCTGAACTCCGATTTCTAATATAGGTACTCGATTCTTGCAAAATCCCCGTCTTGCCGCTATCATAGTTCAAATGGCAGCAAAATCTCGCAAGGACAAGAATAAACAGGGTCCGGTGGCGGTCAATAAAAAGGCTTACAGGAACTTCGAGCTCATCGAGCAGTTCGAGGCCGGTCTTGAACTGCTGGGCGCCGAGGTTAAATCGCTGCGCGAAGCGACAGCTGACCTTACCGGCTCATATGCAAGGATTGAGGGCGGGGAGTGCTGGCTCGTGGGCGCAACCATCGCCCAATACCAGCAGGCCGGAGCCTGGCAGCACGAGCCAACCAGAAAAAGAAAACTGCTGCTGCACAAGGCCGAAATCCACAGAATAAGAACAAAGCTCGAACAGCGCGGCTTTACCCTCGTGCCGCTGCGGATTTATTTCAATGACAAAGGCCTGGCAAAAATAGAATTGGCCTTAGCCAAAGGTAAAAGGCAATACGACAAACGAAAAGCAATTACCGAACGCGACCAAAAACGCGACATCGATAGGAGTATGAAAAAATACCGCAAGTAACAGAACATTCAAAGGGTTCTAATTATGGCCGAAAAAGAAAAGAAAGAAGAGAAAAAGATTATAGTCGATGAGGATTGGAAGGCCGAAGCGCAAAAAGAGAAGGAAATATTAGCCGCACAGGAAAAGGCCGAAAAGGAAAAGGCTCGGGAAGAAAAGCCGGCTCGTGGACCTTTACCACAGGGTAATTTCGCTGCACTGATAAGTATGCTCACTACTCAGGCATTATTCGCTTTAGGCCTGTTGCAGGTAAAGGGACAGGAAAAGAGAGAGCCGGACTTGGAGCTGGCAAAATACAATATCGATATGCTCGAGACCCTCGAGGAAAAAACAAAAGGCAATTTAACTAAAGAGGAAGAAACAGTTCTGTCTAATACCCTCAACGAGCTTCGTATGGGCTATGTTAAAGTCGCAGGATAACCACATTGGCGAATATATTAGATAAAATAATCGCTGACAAAAGAGCTGAGGTACAATCTCGACAATCACAGACAACTCTCGAGAAGCTCAAAGAGCAGATTCGTTCTCTGCCTAGGTGCCGCAACTTCTACAAGGCCGTTACCAGACCTAACAGGCGCGGTATAAATGTTATCGCAGAGGTCAAAAAGGCCTCACCGTCGGCAGGAGTCATTCGCGAGGATTTCGACCCCGTGGCAATCGCGCAAACCTACAAGAAATGCGGTGCCGATGCAATCAGCGTTCTTACCGATGAAAAATATTTTCAGGGCCAGCTCGAACATATTAATCAGATACGTCAGGCGGTGGATTTGCCCGTTTTGCGAAAGGATTTTATCATCGACCTCTGGCAGGTCTATGAATCGCGTGCCGCCGGTGCCGATGCCATACTGCTAATAGCAGAAGCCCTAAAGCCCGGCGAATTGATGGACATGATGATAGCCGCAGCCGAGCTGACGTTGACGGTCCTCCTAGAAGTTCACCGCGCCGATACATTGCTGGCTGTCCGCAGCCTTGTCGGCTTTCCCAAAAAAGGGTATAGCATTCTCGGAATCAACAACCGCAACCTGACAACGATGGATGTAGATTTGAACACGACCAGCCGATTAGCGGAGTTTATCGATAACAAAGACGAGCTGGTGGCCGAAAGCGGAATAAAAACACGGGCCGACATCGACAAGCTAAAATCCGTTGGCATAAGAGCGGTCCTCATCGGCCATACGCTGTGTGAAAGCCCCGATATAGAACAAAAATTTGCCGAACTGTTTGGCTGAGAATCTTTTACGGTTTTACTCGATAAGGGTGGTTAAAATACTATGAATATATTTCTCTACTTACTTTTAGGTTTGATAGCCGGAATTTTCAGCGGCCTAATCGGTATCGGCGGAGCAATAATCATCATCCCCACACTGGTTCTTCTGTTCGGGCTGTCGCAGCATACGGCCCAGGGCACAACCTTGGCATTGATGGTTCCACCGATTGGTTTGCTGGCCGCCTGGACTTATTACAAGGCCGGTTTCGTGGATTTGAAAATAGCAGGCCTTATATGCCTGGGATTCTTTGTGGGCGGCCTGGTTGGCGCCAGATTTGCAACGGAAATCTCCGAACAGGTTCTACGAAGGTTATTTGGCGTAGTGCTGCTGGTAGCTTCACTAAAGATGATTTTGACCAAATAACCGGCGTGGTAACTGTCTTAAAAAAGCGGATGCAAAGCTGCCATTTACCTACTTTTTCTTTTGGGCGTTCTGTATCTTAGCCCATGGGTCACGCAATGATACCGTGCGATTAAAGACAAGTTTGCCATCGGAACTATCCGGGTCAACGCAGAAATAGCCAAGTCTTTCGAACTGGTATCGACTTAGCGGCTTCGCATCAGCCAAGGATGGCTCGATTTTGCAGGATGATAATATCTCCAGCGAATCCGGGTTCAAGTTGGATTTGAAGTCCTGGCCTTCAGCTACATCATCCGGGTTTTCCTTCGTGAACAGATTGTCGTACAATCGCACTTGAGCTTCGAGTGCTTGAGCGGCTGAGACCCAATGCAGCGTTGATTTTACCTTGCGTCCGTCCGGAGCGTCCCCGCCCCGCGTGGCCGGGTCATAAGTGCAGTGCAGCTCGATGACCCTGCCGTTCTGGTCCTTAATCACGTCCGTACAGGTAACAAAATAAGCATATCGCAATCGAACCTCTCGGCCGGGGGCCAAGCGGTAAAATTTCTTTGGGGGCTCGGCCATAAAATCGTCCTGCTCGATATAAAGCTCTCGTGAGAAAGGTAACATCCGCGTACCGGCCTTTGGGTCTTCCGGATTATTGACGGCCTCAAGCTCCTCGACCAGGCCCTGCGGATAGTTGTCGATGACCACCTTGAGCGGCCTGAGCACAGCCATCACGCGCGGCGAGGTCTTGTTCAAATCTTCCCTCAGGCAGTGCTCCAACAGCGCGATATCAACGGTGCTGTTGAACTTGTTGACGCCTATTCGCCTACAGAATTCTCGAATGGCCTTCGGTGAGTATCCTCTCCTCCGCAGGCCGCAGATAGTTGGCATCCGCGGGTCGTCCCAGCCGCTGACGTGCCTTTCCTGCACAAGTTTCAGCAGCTTGCGCTTGCTCATCACTGTATAGGTCATATTGAGCCGGGCGAACTCTATCTGCTGCGGATGATACGCATCCAACTGGTCAAGGAACCAATCGTACAAGGGGCGATGGTTCTCAAATTCGAGCGTGCAGATAGAATGGGTAATTTTTTCGATGGAATCTTCAAGACCGTGGGCCCAGTCATACATTGGATAGATACACCACTTATCGCCCGTACAGTGATGAGTCGCATGTAGGATTCGATACATAACCGGGTCGCGCATATTTAGGTTGGGGGCTGACATATCGATTTTTGCCCGCAGCGTTCGTGAGCCATCCGGAAACTCACCCGCCCTCATCCGCTCGAACAGGTCGAGATTTTCCTCGACCGAACGATTGCGATAGGGACTATCTTCGCCCGGCTCGGTCAGAGTACCACGATACTTTCTTGTCTGCTCGGCTGTCAGGTCGCAGACGTATGCCTTGCCCTTTTTTATAAGCTGCACGGCATACTCGTACATCTGCTCGAAGTAGTCCGAGCCATAATACAGATGCTCACCCCAGTCCCAGCCCAGCCAGCGGACGTCTTCAATGATGGAGTTGACATACTCCTGCTCTTCCTTTTCCGGATTAGTATCGTCGAATCTCAGATGGCACCGGCCTGCAAATTCCGCCGCAATACCAAAATTCAGACAAATACTCTTGGCGTGTCCGACATGCAGATAGCCGTTCGGCTCAGGTGGAAATCGCGTTACAACCCGTCCATCCCATTTATTGGTCTTTATGTCCTCGGCCACAATCTGCCGAATAAAATCGAACTTGGTATTTTCTTCTTTGCCCGGCGTTTTCACGGTTTATCGTTCCCACTTTTCAAATTCAATATATCGATATTATCAGCAACGACAATTTAGCATATAGTCATTATTTAGTCCAGTATGTCATTGCGAACAAAACGACGCCAGAGGAAAAGCAGGATAATCGAAACGCCCGCCGCAACCAGGCAGATAAGCTGTGACAAAGTAAGAGGACCAACGTATAGATGATGGTCATAGTCGCCCCTGAAGAATTCGGTGGCTGCCCGTCCCAGGCCGTAGAGAGCGAGGAACCATAAAAGCATTGTTCCCCGCCAACGCTCGTAGTTCAGAACTTTGAAAACTACAAGAATAGAAACCATAATAAGGATTTCGTAAATTTGTGTCGGGTGTAGTGGTATGTCCGCCGGTGCGCCGGCAGCGCCTTCGGGAAAGGTGATTGCCCAGGGCATAGAACATCTACTGCCATGGCAGCAGCCGTTAAATAAACATGCCAGCTTAACAAATATCCAGGGGATGGGAATCGACATCGCTACGAGGTCAAGAGCCAGCCCTCTATGTTTGGCTAAGAGGAACACCAACGGAACAGCCAGAAAAAAATACGCCAGCAGCCCGCCCCATAATCCTCCCTGGATGTAGTGGCCGGAGCTGAACAGTGCCCGGAAGTGAAATTGACCGTGCTGGATGTCGTAAAGTGCCTTGGCCCCAATGGTCATGCCCGTCATATAGCAGATGCCGGCAAGAATCCAAACCCGATGACGAAGCCGCAGGCGCTTAGCGAGCAAATAGCCAACGAGAAAATGGCTGAGAATGCTAATACTGTAAAAAACACCAAAAGTTGGGAGTGGTCCGATTCGAGGCCACATCTATTTGAACCTCTCTTGAAACTGACGCACAGAATTTATGAGCCCTACTTTCAGTTTTCAGCCCCCATGCCTATTCAAAAAAGTATTTGTCGCTTTGGCCAATTGGGGCACTTTATTTTGCACGACGTCCCAGAGAATATCGTTGTCAATACCGAAGTATGCGTGAGCAAGCATATCTCTCATTCCTGCGATTTTTCGCCATTCTATACCCAACAACTGTTTTCTAATATCTTGGGAAATGTGCTTGGCGGCCTCACCAATAATCTCAAGATTGCGGACTACAGCATCATAGGTTTTTTCATCCTGTATCAACTCCGACAGGGTTAAATCAGCGGTGAACCGCAAAACCTTCTCACAGCTTTCGGCAATGTCTTGTAGGTACATTATCTCATTACGAGACATGAATTAGCTCCTGCTCAATTGTCCGGCGAACCTGTGGACGAAGCGCTTTATCAGTTACCAAATCAACGCCCGCTCCCAAAAGCTCTTCCAGGTAGAACTTCAAGTCCATAAACAGGTCAAAAGTTGCTTTTCGGTCAAACACTACCAGTACATCCACGTCGCTGCCTTCGCTCGCCTCATCGCGAACCACCGACCCAAAGACAGAAAGCCTCCTCACCGAAAAACGTTGTCGTATCTCTTCCATTCGGCCTGTAAGCTGTCTCATAACAAACTGCTTATTCATAACAAATCTCCCTGTTATCAATACCGTATTTTAGCAGATTATGCTTATCCAGGACAGCTAAAATGTAACTTTAAGACAAAAATACAGACAAAATTGAACCTGCAAATATTTGTCAACTCTGCACATCAAACATACAAATCTGCTAACACAGTTGTCTCGCTCTTGACAACAGTCCCGGCATAACTTATTCTTATTTTTTACGTATTTTCCGGAAAGGCGTAGCCTTAATTAACGAGGTTCGTAATGGTCGTAACACGTTTTGCCCCATCACCAACAGGCTACCTGCATGTCGGCGGAGCCCGCACAGCCCTTTTTAACTGGCTCTGGGCCAGGCGAATGGGCGGAACATTTATTCTCCGCATCGAAGACACCGACCAGAAACGAAATACCCCAACCGCCACCCAGCAGGTTATGGACGACCTGCGATGGCTCGGAATCCAGTGGGACGAGGGACCTGAAATCGGCGGGCCAAACGGGCCGTATCTGCAATCTCAGCGAAGGGACATTTACGACAAATATATAAAAAAATTGCTCGACGAGCAAAAGGCCTATTACTGCTTCGAGACATCCGAAGAGCTTGATGCCCTTCGCAGCCAAAAGAAGGGCTTTGTCTATTTCCGCCCCAAAGATTTCCCCGATGAAAGCGATGTTAAAAAAGCAAAAGCCCAAGGACGGCCAGTGACCGTGCGCTTCGCTATCCCACAGCAAGACCAGGTAGTTCGTCCCGAGACCCTCACACTCCAGGTAGAAGTGAATCCTCCTCAAATTGTGATTGAAGACCAAGTGCGCGGGAAAGTGACATTTGATACCAGTGAAATAGGCGATTTTATCATTCAAAAAAGCGACGGCTTCCCAACGTACAACTTTGCCTGCGTGGTCGATGATTATCTGATGAAGGTTACGCACGTCATTCGAGGCCAGGAACACCTGATGAACACACCGAGCCAACAGGCATTATGGCAGGCATTATTCCCCGAAATTCCTCTGCCGAAGTATGCCCATATGTCCGTAACCGTCAGCGATACCGGCGGAAAACTTTCCAAGCGCGAACGGCCAAAGGCGCTTCGCAAAGCAATCAAGGCTATGCAGGACATCGACCTTGGAAAACTCACCGAGGCTGCCGACATTACTCCTGAACAGCTCGATTCTTTTTTTAAGGGCAAGACCACGCCCGATATGCCCGCTATTGACGCAATGGCCGAATACCTCGGCTTCGCCCTGCCGGAAATCAATATCGTTGATTTCTTCAAGAGCGGCTACCTGCCAGAAACGATGGTCAATTTTCTCGCACTTTTGGGCTGGAACCCCGGCGATAATCGAGAGATTATGCCGGTCAATGAGCTAATCCAGGCCTTTGACCTTTCGCGTTTGACCAAGGCCAACAGCCTGTTTGACCGCAAAAAACTGCTGGCTTTCAACACAGAACACATAAAAATGGCACCTAAAGAAAAACTCCTTCAGCATTTCAAGGATTATTTAAAAACCGTCGCTTCACCGGTAATTTCCGCGGAAGATGTGGTTCTTTCAAAAATCATAAAACTCTGCGAAGGAGCGAGGACCTTAGCTGATATTGAGCGCAAAAGCAGATTCCTCTTTTTAGACAGTGACGAAATTGTGTATGATGAAAAAGCGGTTAAGAAGGTTCTGCTGAAAGACGACGGTCTGTCTGTGCTGGCAATCGTGCGAGACAAATTAGCTGTGATAGAGCAGTTTACAGAACAAGCGATTGAAGAAATGCTGCGCTGTTTAGCAGAGGAAAAGCAAGCAGGTCTCGGCAAGATTGCTCAGCCGCTGCGGGTAGCCATCTGCGGAACAACCATTAGCCTGCCAATCTTTGATTCGGTGCAGATGTTAGGCAAAGAAAACACACTGACCAGAATAGATGCCACCCTGAAGAAATTCGGAGAAGCCGGTTAAGCTAGAGATAGAGGCAAAATATGGGAAATTCAAAAGAAAAGCTGAAACTTAAACAAAAGTTCAGGAATCAACTCTTGAAGCACGTCCAATTATTCAACAAGGCGGTTTCAACTGATGGTGGCGACTGGGTTGTAAAGGGTTTCATTGATATTGCAAAAAACATCTATACAATTTCTGCCGACACCAAAGTTATTTCAAAAATAATGGAAATTCTTCTTTTCCCAAAGATTTGCCACTTCGCAGAAGAAAATGGTTATAAAATGGTTCTTTGCAAAGAACAGAATTTCTATCCTGACATTTCATTTGTAGACAGTAAGAATCGCAAATTTGCTCTTGATCTCAAGAGTACTTATCGAAAAACAAAAAACACCGTAAATGGTATGACATTAGGAGCCTTTACCGGGTACTTTAGGGACAGAAAAAGCACCAAAAATATTACTTTTCCTTATGACGAATATCTTGGCCACTTCGTACTGGGGGTTATTTACTCCAGGACAGATGACAGTTCAGACGAGAAAAATATATACCAGTTGAACGATTTGAAAAACATAACATCAGTTATCCATAATTTTACTTTTTTCGTTCAAGAAAAATTTGGGATTGCGATTGACCGACCTGGAAGCGGCAACACGAAGAACATAGGTTCTGTCATCAGCATCGAAGCCCTGACACAAGGAAAAGGACCATTTTTAGACTTGGGGGAAGAAGTGTTCAATGATTACTGGATGTATTACCTTACAAAAGACATGGCAAGGTCTGTTGACTTAAAAGTTGTACCATATAAAAATCTTAACGAGTATAAAAAATACAAAAAGCTGAAGATATAAGAAATGAGAACGAAGCTAAATCTTATTGATAAACGGCAGATGACCTTTCTGGAAGATGATGCAATTTTTCCTTCCACTCGTTTCCAAGGAAGTAAACTAAAGATAGTAGATTGGATCTGGGACGCCATTAAAAGGTTAAATTTCGAAACCGTTCTTGACGCTTTCGGTGGCACAGGTAGTGTTAGTTATATGCTGAAGACTAAACAAAAACAGGTTACGTACAATGATATACTGAAATTTAACTGGTATATTGGCGCTGCGTTAATTGAAAATAGCACGGTAAGGCTCTCAGATAAAGACATAAATTTTCTCTTGAAGGAACACAGCAATATCAATTATCCAACCTTTGTCCACGATACTTTTAAAGAAATTTATTTTACCGACGAAGAAAACAAATGGATTGATATTGTTGTAACAAATATATATTCATTAAAAGACTATTTTAAAAAAGCTCTTGCTTATTTCGCTCTCAGCCAGGCTTGTATCATCAAAAGACCGTACAATCTATTTCACAGGAAAAATCTTTATATAAGACTCTCTGATGTTGAAAGAAACTTTGGCAATAAGGCCACCTGGGATACTCCTTTCGAAGTTCATTTTCGAAACTTTGTTGAGGAGGCAAATCGAGCGATCTTTTCTAATGGGAAACAAAATAAAGCCCTAAACATGGACGTCTTCGAGCTTCAGGGGTGTTATGACCTTGTTTATATTGACACTCCTTATATTTCTAAAAAAGGCGTGGGAGTTGACTACTTTGGCTTTTATCACTTTTTAGAAGGATTGGTTAACTATGGTAAATGGTCCAAAATGATTGACTACAAAACAAAGCATAAGAGGCTAAAAGGAAATGGTTCAGTGTGGACCGACAAAAATAAAATCCTTCCAGCCTTTGACCGATTATTCAAGAAATTTGAAGACAGCATAATAGTAATTTCTTATAGATCCGATGGAATTCCCTCTGTAGAGGATCTTATAGCTTTGTTGAAAAAATACAAACCTAATGTGGAAGAGCTAAAGCGAAAAAATTACAAATATGTTTTAAGCACTAATAACTCTGAAGAAGTGCTGTTAATAGGAAAATAAAAGGCCAGGAATGTCATTATTAGTAACCGGCTCGATAGGGATTGATACAGTCAAGACGCCATACGGCGTAAGCGAGAACTGTCTCGGCGGTTCCTCTATCTATTTTAGTATGGCGGCGAGCTTCTTTGCTCCGGTAAGGTTTATCGGTGTTATCGGCTCGGACTGTCCGTTTGATTTGGCTGAGGTTTTCACCGGCAGAGACATTGACCTAACCGGCCTGGAAGTAAGAGAGCATAGCAAAACATTTCGATGGGCCGGCACCTACCACGAAAATATGGACAGCAGAACAACGGATTGCCTGGAACTAAATGTCCTTGCCGAGGCACCGCCGAGGGTGCCTGATTCGTTCAGAGACAGCAAGTTCGTATTTCTTGCGAACACAGCGCCCGCCCTTCAATGCCAATTGCTCGAACAATTACAAGAGCCTGTATTCGTCGCTGCCGACACGATGAACTGCTGGATTGAAGGCCACCTTGACGACTTAGAAATTCTTTTGAAAAAAATCAATTGCCTGATAATCAACGAAGACGAAGCAAGAATGTTGGCGGCTGACAGCAATTTGATAAGAGCGGGAGAAAAAATTCTGGATATGGGGCCGAGTGTCGTGATTATCAAAAAAGGCGAATCCGGCTCAATAATGTACAGTGCCGAAGGCGACAAATTTATTCTGCCAGCCTATCCAGCCGCCGAGGTCAAAGACCCGACAGGTGCCGGCGACAGCTTCGCAGGCGGATTCATGGGTTATCTGGCACAAAGCAATAATACTGACTTCGCCACATTGAAAACAGCAGTCGCCTATGGTACAGTGGTCGCCTCATTTACCATTGCAGATTTTTCGCTCAACGGATTGACCGCCATAAGCAGAAATGACATTGACAGCAGACTTGTAATGCTGCGAAAGCTGACACAATTTTAAAATATCGAAATACGAAGCACGAAATAGTTAGCGGTTAACTAGCGAATCAGTTAATTAGAGATTGGTTAATAGGATACCAGGAAATCAGGGTATCAGGAAGAACCAATGCTATTGCGAAGGCTACGGAGCGCGAGCCTGATGCTCTGATAACCTGATGCCAACTATCTGATAACCTGGTACCTGACGACCTGTGTCGGATTTACAAGAGATGCGAGTATTCATAGCAATAGGTATCGACGAGCAAATCAGAAAGGCCCTGGGCAGCCTGCAAAACGAGCTGCGAAGCAAAGTTAATATTAAAAAAAGCGATGTAAAATGGGTAAGGCCAGAGGCGATACACCTGACGCTGAAATTTCTGGGCGAGATTAATGACCAGCAGGTCGTGGACGTCTGTAATATAACCATGGACGTCGCGAGCCGACACAAGAGCTTCGAGCTGGGCGTAGAATCAGTCGGCTATTTCGGCGGCAGAAGTGCCAGGGTTTTATGGGTTGGCGCGGGACAAAATTACGAAAATCTGCTACAATTACAGAACGACCTTGATGAGCAATTGGCACTGGCCGGCTGGCCCAAGGAAACAAGAAAGTTCTCAGGCCATCTGACCCTCTGCAGGGTGAGAAACTCAAAGGCGGGCGTCAAACTGGCACAAGCAACCGAAGGATACAAGGATTTTAAGCTTGGTACCATATCGGCTGACTCAATTTCAGTTTACCAGAGCCAGCTAACGCCAACAGGCCCCATTTATACCGTGCTGGGAAATTACGGATTGCAATAAGGCCAGGAAAATAAGGCCTGAAGCAAGATACGAAATAGGAGAAAAGAAAAAATGGCAAAGACAAAAAGAATTCAGACATCATCCAAAGGCAAGCTCGAGCGTTTGAAACCCGAGGCGACCAGCAAAGAAAACGCTCTGCAGCGGGTAATCGCACAGATAGAAAAGCAATACGGCCAGGGCGCTATTATGCAGATGGACGAGCACAGTTACGCCAGGATTGAGGGGATACCCACCGGCTCATTATCACTGGATATAGCCCTCGGCGTTGCAGGCATCCCGCGAGGCAGGGTCTCCGAATTGTTCGGGCCGGAGTCGTCCGGCAAAACGACCCTGGCACTCCACGTCATTGCCAACGCCCAGCGAGCAGGCGGCATAGCTGCGTTCATCGACGCCGAACACGCCCTGGATACAACCTGGGCCAAAAGACTCGGTGTCGATGTCAGCAGTCTGCTGGTCAGCCAGCCCGACACCGGAGAGCAGGCACTCGATATTACCGAGATGTTAATAAGCTCCAATTCCGTCGATGTCATCGTCATTGACTCGGTCGCCGCTCTGACACCGAAAGCAGAAATTGAAGGCGAGATGGGTGACACCCACATGGGGCTTCAGGCAAGGTTAATGAGCCAGGCAATGCGAAAGCTCACCAGCATCATCAACAAGAGCAAAACCGCCCTTATCTTCATAAATCAAATCCGTATGAAAATCGGCGTTATGTTCGGCAATCCGGAAACCACACCCGGCGGAAGGGCGTTGAAATTTTACAGCTCCATCCGAATCGACCTGAGACGAATAACAACCATAAAGGACGGCACCGGCGCCATCGGCTCCAGGGTCAGGGCCAGGGTCGTAAAGAACAAAATCGCACCGCCCTTCCGCGACAGTGAGTTCGATATTATGTTCGACAGCGGAATCAGCTACGAGGGCGACCTGCTCGATTTGGCAGCTAACTGTAATGTTGTCGAAAAAAGCGGCGCCTGGCTAAACTACGGCGATATGCGGCTCGGCCAGGGCAGAGAAAATGCCAAAAAATTCCTGACCGAAAACAAGGATTTATGCGAGGAAATAAAAAACAAAATCCTCGTCGCCAAAGGCTTTGTATAATTAGTTCCTGTTGCAGATAGAGTATTTGTCATCCCCGCCCCGCATCGTGTGCGGGATAAACTCCAGCGGGAATCCAGCTTTTTCGCTCTGGACCCCTGCTTTCGCAGGGGTGACATCGTCTGTTTTTGTTTTCCGCAACAGATACTAATTAGTAGTCTGTCAATTTTGATTTGATAGGTTCTTCTACCACAGGCAGAAACTTGATACGAGGGGCGGCAGCCTCAAGCGCAGCACCCGCTTTCGCGAGCACAAGCTTGGTGATGGGTTTTCCCACATCCACCATCCCCAAAGCCTTCGGCTTCGAGGTTGCCACCCAATAAAATTGATAAAGAATGCGTGGCAGCCTCAAGCGAGTCCTGAGAGGAGCCGAAGGACGAGCTTGAGGATGGCCGTTTACCGAAAAATAACTGCTAAGTAACTCTCGAAAGACTAAACAAAATACTATGTTGACCGCAAAGCAAGTAAGAAACGACTTTATAGATTTTTTCAAAAGCAAAGGCCATGAATTTGTCCCCAGCTCACCCATAGTCCCCATCGGTGACGAGACGCTGCTTTTTGCCAATGCGGGAATGAACCAATTCAAGGATATTTTTCTCGGCTTGGTCCCCCCCCAGTATCCCCGGGTGGCCAACACTCAAAAATGCCTGCGGGTAAGCGGCAAACACAACGACCTTGAGGAGGTGGGCAAAGACACCTACCACCACACCTTTTTTGAAATGCTGGGCAACTGGTCGTTCGATGATTACTTCAAGGCCGAGACAATCCAATGGGCCTGGGAGCTTCTTACGAACGTTTGGGGCATCGAGCCGGACCGATTGTGGGCAACGGTTTTTGGAGGCGACGAGGCCGACGGTCTGCCGAAAGACGATGAAGCCGCAAACTTATGGGCCAAAGTTACTCCAATACCCGCCGACAGGATTCTTGCTTTTGGTAAAAAAGATAATTTCTGGGAAATGGGCGAGACCGGCCCCTGTGGGCCCTGCAGTGAAATACATATCGACCTTGGCCCCAAGATGTGTGATATGAAAAACGTCCCGGGCCATAAGTGCCGGGTCAACGCCGGCTGCGCAAGATACATTGAGCTATGGAATCTTGTCTTCATACAGTTCAATCGTCTGCCTGAGGACGATCTGGTACCGCTTTCGGCCAGATACGTTGACACCGGTGCAGGTCTGGAAAGAATAGCAGCGGTGCTGCAGAACAAAAAGAGCAACTACGATACCGATTTATTTATGCCTATAATCAATCGCACCGGCGATATCACCGGCTACAAATATACCTCAAAGCTCGGCAGCAAAACCGACAATGCTTTTAGGGTAATAGCCGACCATATTCGCTCACTTGTCTTTGCGATAACCGATGGAGCGATTCCCTCCAACGAAGGGCGGGGATACGTAATTCGCCGAATACTTCGTCGGGCCTCGAGGTTCGGCAGAGAGCTGGGAATGCACGAGCCGTTCATTTACAAGCTCGTGCCGGTAGTTGTCGATTGTCTAGGCGATGCGTTCGGCGAGATAAAAGAAAGGGCCAACTACGTCTCAACCGTCATTGAATCCGAAGAGACGAGCTTCGTGAAAACGCTTGATAGAGGAATTGAAATCTTCGCCGACGCCACGGAACGTGCGGCAAAAACCACCGGCAAAATTATCTCCGGTGAAGATACCTTCCAGCTTTACGATACTTATGGCTTTCCTGTGGACCTGACCGAGCTTATGGCCGAGGAACGCGGCCTCAAAGTCGATAAAGCCGGGTTTGAAGAGCTGATGGACCAGCAGCGCCAGCGGGCACGAGCAGCACAAGTTGCGGATTCCATATCGGTATCCGACAGAGTTACCGTGACCTTTCTTCCCAAAACTGATGACCTGCATAAATATAATACTGACGAGTGTGAGAGTAAGATAATAGGATATATCGATAAGGAAGGAGGTTCCAAGGAACAAGGCAGTATCGAATCTGACGCCAAGGGAGTCGTTCTCGATAAAACCTGCTTTTATGCTGAGGCAGGCGGGCAGGTAGGTGACTGCGGGCGACTGGAGTCAAAAACCGGAAAATTCATTGTTGAAAATACTACTAAAGTCGGTAACTGTGTAATTCACCAGGGTAAACTCGCGGAAGGGTCGCTTAATGTCGGCGATAAGGTAAAAGCCATCGTCAGCAAAGACCGAAACGCTATAAAGAACAATCACACCGCCACGCACCTCCTGCAGTGGGCATTACAGCAGGTGCTCGGCAAATCGGTAGTCCAGCAGGGCAGCTACGTCGGCCCAGACTATTTGAGATTCGACTTTACCTACCCTAAAGCGCCCACTACTAAAG
>JBAQFY010000169.1:0-24849 GCA_049287505.1 Sedimentisphaerales bacterium
CGCGACCATCTACCTGGGTGAATGGCCCCGGAGGCATCAAACCTGATGAGAGACCCTGGGAAGAGGTAAGCAAGGAATATGCTTTTGTCGAGAAAATGGCCGAGCTGCGCCCGCAGGTCGAAGGGCAAGGCAATCTGGAGCGGTTCGATTACTGGCTGAATAACTTCCGCTATCTGCGGGCGATTGGACAGGTCAACTGCACCTGGGCAAAGTTCAACGCAGCGATGAAGAAGGTCAAAGGCCAGAAGAGTACTGATGAGCAGAAGCGATTTGCCCGGCAGCTCGCTCTGCCGCCAAGAAGGGAGTTAGTCGCTCAGGTTGCCGATGTGCACCGGTATCTGTTGGCAACTGTTACCACAAACGGTGCAATGGGCAATGTAACCAACTGGCAGCAGCACATTATGCCGACGTTGCTTACCGAACCCGGCCAGGAACTGGCTAAAATTCTCGGAGAAGACCTGCCGGCTGACGCTATGCCTTCGAAATACTACGATGGCTCGTTGCGAATGTTTGTACCGACAGTGCGCACCAGCCTGGCAGCCGGCGAGGACTTAAAGCTCAAGGTAATCATCCTAACTCAGAACCAGCCCGAAGATGCGGCGTTTTTCTGGAGACCAATGGGCAAAGGCAGATTCAATAAAATTGCTCTCACACATATCGCGCGTGGAGTGTATTCTGTTAAGATTCCTGCCGACAAGATTAAAACCGACCTGGAGTACTATATCAGAGTAAGCTCAACAGACGGCCGGCAGTCCCGAAAGGGACGCCTTGCGGCGGTTACTTTCCCTGCCGCCGCACCACAAATCAATCAAACAGTAGTGGTCAGTAGTGGCAGTCTAACCGATTAACCGGTATTATTAAAAAAGAGAAATTATGATGAGCAAATTCGATTACACGCGCCGTTATTTTCTAAAAGCCATAGGCTGGGGAGCTGTGGCTTATACTATTCAAGCCGCCAGGGACACTACAAAGCTCTTTGCCAACGAGACAATAGATACGAAACCCAACTTCGTTTTCATCTTAGTTGACGACTTAGGCTGGATGGATACCGGTTGTTACGGCAGGGACCCCGCCTTGCGGGAACCCAGCAAATTCTACGAAACGCCGAATATCGACAGACTTGCCGCTGAGGGTATGCGCTTCACTGATGCTTACGCCGCCTGTGCAGTCTGCTCGCCGACCAGGGCGGCCGTAATGACAGGACGCTATCCGGCCCGGCTCGGCGTTACCGACTGGATTCGCGCCCGCTTCCAGGGAGGCAAAATTCCCGAAAACAAAAAGAATCCGACTGAATATGTCGGCGGCAAAAACAATAAACTGCTGTGCCCGCCCAACGCACTGTGGATGGAGCTTGAAGAAATCACCATTGCCGAAGCTCTCAAATCGGCAGGATATACTTCGTGCCATGTCGGAAAGTGGCATTTGGGTGCAGACGACTGGTACCCGGAAAAGCAGGGATTCGATTTCAACATCGGCGGCTACGACTTTGGACAGCCCCCAAGTTATTTCGACCCGTATTCACGAGAGGGGCAGGGGCCAATACCAACGTTGAGTCCTCGTTGTAAAGGCGAGTATCTAACCGACCGCGAAGCTGATGAAGCAGTCCAATTTATCCGCCAACATAAAGATAAACCATTTTTTCTCTATATGGCCCACTATGCCGTACATACACCCATCCAGGGCAAGGCTGACCTCGTTGACAAATATAAAGCTAAAAAGCCCACAAATCAGAAAAACCCGACATACGCGGCGATGATTGAAAGCGTGGATGATGCTGTGGGCAAAATTTGTTCCGTGCTCGACGAGCTTGACCTGGCCGAGAATACAATCATTTTCTTCACAAGTGACAACGGCGGCCTTATGGGTATAACAAACAACGCCCCCTTGCGTGCCGGCAAGGGCTATCCATACGAAGGCGGTATCCGCGAGCCGCTGATTGTACGTTGGCCGAAAGTTATAAAACCCGGCACGGTCAGTCACGAACCTGTAACCAGTGTCGATTACTTTCCAACCATTTGTCAGGCCGCAGGCGTTACGCTGCCGCGCGACCGTGACATCGACGGCGTCTCTATTCTCGGACACCTAAAATCCTCCGCCATCCAAAAGCTGAACCGTGATGCCATCTTCTGGCACTTCCCACACTATCGCGGCAACATTGTGCCTTACAGCATCATTCGAGAGGGTGACTGGAAACTTATCAAAAGATATGAGACTTCTGCGAGCTCGGTCGAGCCGGGCAAAACTTTTGAGCTGTATAACCTGAACGGAGATTTGTCCGAAAGCAACGACCTCGCAGAGATACTGCCGGAAAAAGTCAGACGGCTCAATGCTAAATTGACAAGATGGCTGAAGCTTTCCAGTGCTAAGCTGCCCAGGCCGAATCCAGACTATGAACCCGATACCGGTTTGAAGAAAAGCGAAAAAACAAACAGGTGAACGCAAAAAACCGAACAAGACCTCAGCGAAAGGAGATTATATTGTGAATCGACGCGATTTTCTAAAAGCTATTGGTATGAGCGCCGTCTCTCTAACGCTGCCGAGATATACGAACGCATCTGGGCAGGTTGCCGGTAAGGGCACTCAGCCCAACATCCTTTGGATTTTGTCCGAGGATATCAGCCCCGACCTGAGCTGCTATGGCACAGCAGCGGTGCAGACTCCGAACCTTGACGAGCTGGCCCGTCAAGGTATCCGCTTTACCAACGCATATACTACCGGCCCGGTCTGCTCGGCCAGCCGCTCGGCGATGATTACGGGAATGTACCAGACATCCATCGGCGCCCACAATCACCGCAGTCATCGTGACGATGGCTACACACTGCCTGAACCGGTCAAGCTGATAACGGAGTACTTTCGTGAAGCAGGGTACTTTACGGCCAATGTCAAGACTGCCGCCCCTGGTGTGAGCGGCTCAGGCAAGACAGATTTCAACTTCAAGTTTAGTAATGCCTTTGACGGCAGCGACTGGAACCAGCGCAAGCCCGGCCAGCCGTTCTTCGCACAGCTATCAATCAGTATGACACACCGCGGCGGACACTGGAAAGACTTAGACAAAAAACTCAACAATCCGGTTGACCCAACAAAAGTCAAGCTGCCGCCTTACTACCCCGACCATCCCATCGCACGCCAAGACTGGGCTACATATCTGAACTCCATCCAGATGATGGACCAATATGTCGGCAAAATTCTAAAACGTCTCGATGATGAGAATTTGGCGAATAACACCGTTGTCATTTTCATTGGCGACCACGGCCGATGCCACGTCCGAGGCAAGCAGTGGCTTTACGACGGCGGCATCCATATCCCGTTGATTATTCGCTGGCCAGGAAAACTCAAAGCCGGGCAGGTCTGCGACAACTTCGTCAGCGCAATCGACATCTCGGCGACGGCACTGAAAATCGCCGGCGTCAAGCCACCAAAGTATATGGAAGGAAAGGTCTTTTTATCACCTGATACCCAGGGCCTAAAGGGCGTCTGGAAACCCGTAAATAAAAGAGACTATATCATTGCCGCCCGCGACCGCTGCGATGAAACCATTGACCGCATCCGCTGTGTACGGACAAAACAATATAAATATATCCGCAACTTTATGCCCGAGCGGCCATATACACAGACAAATGCCTATAAAGAACGCTCTTACCCGATGTTAAATCTTATGAAGGAGCTTTACGCCGAGGGCAAGCTTACCCCTGTTCAGGCCCTCTTTATGGCGCCGCGAAAACCGGATGAGGAGCTCTACGACATCCAAAAGGACCCGTATGAGATACAAAACCTTGCAGCCTCGCCGAAACATCAACAGACGCTGAAAAAAATGCGGAGAATCCTGGAAAAGTGGATAGAAGACACTTCTGACATGGGCCAATTTCCGGAAAAGCCCAGTTCCATAACACCGCAAGACAGAAAAAGAATATATGGAGAATAATTCCGCATTGCGGGAACCTAATGAAGAATCCAGCACGAAGAAACGCACTCCATTGTATTATTTTTTTGTGCGGGACAGCCTTATGATTTCGGTTTCCTGCCAGGGTCGGGCTACATAAATATCACAATCCAGACCAAACCTGTCTTTGTAGGCCTTGCGCACGCCTTGACCAATCTTTTCTGTTGTCTCAGGCCTGGCCATTGCTACAACCGACCCGCCGAAACCACCGCCGCAAATTCTTGCACCGTATGACCCGTCATAATAACAAATCTGCTCAACCAGAAAATCCGTCTGCTCGCACGATATCTGGTACAAATTTCTCGCTGAGCAATGAGACCCGGACATCAGCTTGCCGAACTTGGCTATATCGTTTCGGCTCAGAGCAACAGCAGCAGCTAAAACTCTGGCATTTTCGCCTATTACATGACCGGCACGAGAAAATACCACTGAATCCAATTCGTCTTTTACCGAGTCCAGCATAGATTCATCCGCATCGCGAAGCGCCTTGACCTGTGGATACTTCTTCGCCAGAACAGCACAGGCTGACTCGCACTGCTGACGGCGCTTACCGTATTCGCCGCCTCCAACCTCGTGCTTAACTTTACTATCGAAAATCATTATGCTGCTGATGCTGCTTTCGAAAGGTAACCACTCTATGCCAAGGTCACGGCAGTCCAGGAATACAGCCTTGTCTTTTCTGCCCATTACCGAAACAATCTGGTCCATTATACCGCACGGGCTGTTCGCATAAGTATTCTCCGCTTTTTGGCATATTTGAGCAAGCCGTATCGGCTCTATCTCGCATCCGGGCTCCGACAGATGCATCATTGCTTTTCCTATTGATACATCCAGGGCCGCCGAGCTGCTTAATCCTGCCCCCGACAGGTACGTCGCCGGCAATGTAAAGATTTGCACCTTTCATCGGCAGACCCTCCTGCAGCAGTAAAGCTGCCGCTCCCCTGGTGTAATTAGCCCATCGGCAGTCATCTGCAGGTTCCAAATCATTTGTTAGCTCGAATTCGTGTTTCTCTTTGGCCCATTCCGAATAAAGACAGACCTTGTCATCATCACGTTTCGACACCGCCACCAGGCAGGATTTGTCTATTTCAGCAGCGATTATAAAACCCTCATTGTAATCCGTATGACCGCCGAGCAGCTCAACCCTCCCACAAGCTCGACTAATAAAGGCAGGCCTCTGGCCGGCATAAACATCCGCAAAGTTTCCTGATATATTTTCAATTAAAGAATCGCAGCCATCAAACATTCAAATATCTCAAAAAAAAGAATTATCATTTGTCAAGCGATAGACGTGAGGCGCACGGGGAAATACGAGAAATGATTAGTTTCACTTTAACTTGAGAGGTACGCCTTTATCGCGAGCTACTGTTACGAATGACTTTATCTCTTCCAGAAGCAGCTGCAATTGCTGAGTATTTTCAAGCAAACTTTCGTAAAATCGTCCATCGTTAACGAGCTTGGCAGCACTGCCCTGGCCGTTGTTTACCTTCTCCAGGATTTGCCGCAATCCCGCCGCCGCTTTACCTATTTCTTCGCTCGTATCGACCATCGCAACGACGAGCTCTTCGGCTTTGGCATCAGCATTTTCCATAGTTGATGTCCCTGCAGCTGCAAATTGTCGGAATTCTTCTATCGTCTGCTTGACCTGCTGCATCGCCTCCGTAGCCTGCTGTGACGCATCGGCCAAATTAGCCAATATTTTCTGAAGATTTTCTTTGCTATCGGGGCTGCCGATGACGTCGTTGGCGTTACTAATAAAAGTTCTGAGGCCCTCAGCCACCTCATCCAGTTTTTTCTGGCTTTCTTCCGGAAAAAACTCGCTGGTCATACCGGTCGAGCCCTGCAGCCATATTTTGTCCACTAAAAATTGTGTTTCCGGCCGCTTGGGGTCGAGCGGTGCTTCAGGCTTTTCAGGGTGCTGTTTAAGTTCGATATAACTACTGCCTAACCCTCGCGTCATTAGTTTTACCTCGATATTGGAGGGAATATTGACGTACTTCTTATCAATACTAAGAACAACCACTGTTTGATAATACTCTAAGCCGTTAACCATATCCCTTCGTATCTCCGGAGACATAACCTTTGTTACTCGACCGATTTGATAGCCGCAAAAGCGCACAGGCGTATCCGTCTGCACTCCCGGCGCTGTCGGGAACTGAACGAACACCTGAAAAGAACCCATCTTGGTAACAACAGATGGCAAATCACCGAACTTAAATATCAGCCACACGAGCGCACATATACCGACTACAACAAAAATGCCCACAATCATATTGCGTCTTCTTTGGGTGGTCTCATAGTCACTCACTGTTCACTCCTTTTCAAATCATTACGGCCTTCCAGAAACAGCTCCCTTATAGCACGCAAAGGATAGCCGCTATCGTTAAGTTTTTTTATCAGTTTAATTCGCTCAATAGCTTTTTCATCAAACATCCGTCTGCCGGTCGTCGTCACTTCCGTCGGCTCAAGCAGCCCGACCATAAGGTAATATTGCAGAGATTGCCGGGAAATGCCAGCTTTTTTTGCGGCTGCACCTATCGGAAATAATTTGCTTTTCCCGCTCAACGCTCATCCCCGAAAAGCCAAACAACGAAAAACCAACTGTCAATTGACTATTTTCTATTGATTATTTTCTATTGTCAATAGTCAATTTTCAATTGTTAATGGTTTGCGCCGAAAGGCGTCCCCAAGCGGACTGCCGGGCGTGGGTAAAGCCACCTGCCAGCTCGCCGGGTCATTACCTGAATAATACTGCTCTGCAGAAACTCTCTGGAGGACATCACCGGTACCATCCGCAGTCTCAGGCCAGGGCTCTACGTCAGCGTAAATCACCTCATCCACAATCACCCAACAAACCGATTGTCCCGGCTGGTCCGGTGCCAAGGGTCGTTCCAGGGCAAGCCGTTCACCGGAATTAGAAAGATTGCCTGACCAGGGTCCTACTATCTCCACACCCGCAGTTAAAGATTGAGCATTATATGCTGTAATGAAGTTATTCAGACGAGTCGTTTCCGTAACCGGGTCGAAGCCTACAACTATCAATCTGCCGCGGCTCCGAATCGAAGTCCCCGCGCCGAACGTATAATCCACGGCACCATCGAGACGCCAGGCGCCTTCGGCATTTTCAAGGTAAATCCGGGCCGCCGTCGGGTTGTATAACTCAATGTACTCTTCGTTAAGCTCTACAGGATGATACATCAGCTCATCAATTACCACGTCCAAAAACGTATTTCCATTGGCCGAATCCCACGATGGTGACATAGCAAGCCAGTACGTCCCGCCGTCCGGGTAACGGCCCAGAGATATATCGTTGTCCTGGCCTTTAAATCTGATATAGTCAACTACACGGTCTTCCGATGTGCCGGGCAGATATGACAAAATCACTTCTTCCCCTGCCTTGTTCAGGCCAAACCCACTGCTGATAGGATTATGGAAGCCGGTAACCTCGTCAAAGCTAATCCAGCCATAGCCGGCAATATCAATCGCAGGAACGGCCCATTTCTTTAGGTCAGTAACGTCATCGCTGAGATACCAGTCATGCAGATTCAAACTCGTTCCGGTCGTATTATAAAGCTCTATCCAGTCGTTGGATTCGTATTCCGGATGCTGAGGATTACTATAATTAGTATGCGACATAATCTCATTGAGGACAATGGTGTTTGAGGGTTCAGGGTCATCTCGACCTGGGGAACCGCCGATGTAGGCGCTCGCGCGCCAGTTGCCGCCGTAGTTCAACGAGCCTTCAGGCTCACCCAATAGGGCGGAATTCAAGGCCACCAAAGAATGCCCCCCGCCATCGGCTGAGAGTGGCCAACCGCGACTATCATTGTATTCGAACTTAGCGACAGTGCCATTCCAGAAATCTACCAAACTTATATTTTCACCATTGTTTGACAGCTTCCCTGAGTACTCACCGGCAATTTTATCGGTTAAATCAAATCCATAACGAAACTTGAAAGCAGCTTCATTCCCAACTACAAGGACAAACTCGCCGGGCCAAAGGCTCGTAATCCTGCCACTACCAAAATCAAATGCGATACCTTCTACGAAGAAAACAAAAGACAAGTCGATTGTTTCGTCGCCGATATTTTTCAATTCTACGAATTCAAATTCATCGCTGTCGGTTAAATCCCCTGCAGGTGCGCCGGCAGGATTGTACATTATCTCGGTGATACGCAGGTTCTCCAGGATACCGGCCGACAGCGGCTCACCTGCTATGAACTGAACAGGGTCAGACCAATGACTCCATCGACCGGTATTGTCCTTCATCCGGCAGCGAGCTCGATAGGTTCCTCCGACATTAACTACACTTGCAGGTATTTGTATGTTACTGCTAAAGTCGGTAATCTCTTCACTTTCCCAGACGGCGTCTATCTCATATTTGCCCGGTTTGGTTTGATAACTCGACGGGATACTGCTTGGATTGACCGGCTCTGCGGTCAAACGGATGTCAACAAAACAATCGGAACTGTCGCTCAGGTAAGAATTGATTACCTGCACTGCGATAACGTTTGTGCCGGAAAGGAGATAATTTTGAGGGTCAGCTAAAGTATAAGCGGTAAAATCATGGTTCTCTGAACGGTTATTGACAACAGCATTAAAAGGCAGCTCAGTCGAGGGTGTGTTACCAGAAACAACATGGACATCATTAATCCAAATGTTGACGCCATCATCGTACTTAGCTTCCAGCACCAGCGCTCCGATGGCATCGAGGTCCGTTATCTCAAATGTCTTGCGCAGATAGACCGTCGTGTACCTGCCTCTCATATCGCTTAGATTTGTTACGATGAATGACTCACCGTAACCGATAGGTGTTTTGCCGCTGGGCCAGCTTGAATCGTTAAAACCGACGTGGCGCCATGACACGCTTCGCGACAACGGCGGCTCCCGCGTACCTTTGAAATATTTCCACTCGGCGCCGTCCTCTATCAAGACGATACCTTGACGCTCGGATACGACTTGAGAACCGGGGGACACCTCAGCGATACGCCATTTCATCGCGGCGAAGGTACCGCCGCCCTGAGCGTCACTGAAAGGGGTTGTCTCAAATGTAAGCGCATTGCTCGGAAAATCGGGTCCACATGTTGCTGTTATGTCAGGCTTGCGCGGGATATCGGGGTCATCGGTGGGAGTATCAAACTCCCTATGGCTGGACGCAACGTAATCTTTCATAATCTGGACCATTCCGGGAAAGTCTTTAGTTGCGGCCATCTGATAAAACCGGCCCTGTCCTGCCTTAGACGAGGCTGGGCGGGAAAGGTATGTCGGGTAGGCCGCATTACCCATAACCCAATGATAGTCCCACATTGCCCGGTCTGCGTCCACGATTGAAAGTTCACCGCCGGGGTCATCTATAATAGATGCAAACTCATCAATCAACTGGTTCATCTGTGCGGGATTGTAGAGCAGGTCGTGAAACTCGCGGAGGCGATTCAGAAATTCCAAAAAAAGGACAGGACGCTCGTGGATTTTACCTTGTTTCCTGAAGGGGTCTTCGCCGTCACCATACATGTTATCAGCCCAGGTCAAATCGACATCCCAGGGTAACTGTGACCAGATATTGGATTGGGGATTGAGGTAGAAGAAATAGTTTTTCCCGTACCCAACATCACCGTGATGGACACCCTCGATGACGGCCCGGTATGAGTAATAACAATCCAGTTCGACATTCTCCCGCCACCACTGCTCGCTCGGGTCGGGGTCATAGTAGTAGCCCTGCTTGAATATTGCGAGGTCAGACCCATCAGTAACCCCCGTGAGACCCTGATTATTCAGTTCTTCTATATTGCCATCCATCTTGTAAAGGTTGCCATCCGGCAGGTCATGCTCATCCAAAAAGTGACCATCCATCTGTTCAATAACTAAGTGAAGCCCCCAGAAATCACCGTCATACTGCGTCCCACTTCTGGTTATCGGGGTATGTGCAGCGTTGAGTGTCCCATCTTCGTACTGCTCATCAATGATTCTGAAATGCACCCAGTTTGTTTTTGGAGCGGGGACACCAGCCAAATTGAAGAGCTTGAAAGTGAGCGCTTCAAACATACCATGTTCGCCGCGGTGCCAGTAGTCGCCTTGCTGAATGCAGGCCGAGAAGTTAAATCTGTTCCACTTGGTTTTATACTTTATGCCGTAGTCATCGCGAGCCTGGAAGTAATGTCCCCGATTGAAATCGAACTTCCACATATTCTTGCCCATTGCATAACGCCAGACGCCGCCGCGCATGCGATACCGGATGTGGTCATAGACTTTCTCATCGTAAATCAGCGTTCCGCGCCATTTGAAATCCTTTCGTTGAGGGTCGCCCTGCTCGTGGCGCTCAAGCCAGGTGGCTCCTTCAACGTCTGATTTCTTACTGATAAGATGGTAAACCGGCAGACTCCGCATAACGTCGGTCCCGTACTCGACCACGGGAGTAACGCCTGGCTGGATAGCACCACGCCAGGCCGGCACGCCGTCATAAACGAAATATGCAAAATTCGGCTGTGGGTCATCGCTATACGGCACTACAAGACTGCGTCCGCCGGTATCCGTAACTGCAATACGATACCGTATCAGCCGACGGTGGACCTGCAAAGAGCCTGGCATTTGTACCGTGTAAATATTATCACCAGCAGCTTCATCGCCGTTAAGTCCGTCATCGTGCATCGCAATGCCAATCCAATTCGAGCCGTACTGCCAGTCGTTGATGTTGATATAGCTGCCGGGTTCGACAACCTGGTAATTCAGCAATACACCGGCGACGCCATCGGGGTCGGTTACCTTGGCTGTGATGATTACCGCTTCGCCCGATTTGGGCTGTTCGGGATAATGTTTTACCTGGCGGATATGAGGTGGGATGTTGTCGGCATAAACCTCTATGTTTTGCGCCGCCGGCGTGGGGTAAGCAGAACACCAGCTGCCACCAAGGTCATTATCAAATAACGGATTAACCAATTGGATAGAATGGCCGCTGCCGGGTTGGTCTTCCGGCACTGCATCACCCACAGTAGGCCAGGGGAATCCAAGCTGATAATCGACCTGGTCGATTTCCTCGCCCTCGGCGTTGCAAAGCTCTATCTTCTCTCCGTCATTATCGAGCTTGCTTTCGAGCTCGAACGGCCCAAAGAGCGAAGTCAGTGGTATGACGAACCTGCCTCTACTCCATTTGGCGTGAATATGAGCCGGATTTTGAGCCACGATAACGTAGCCGCCTGCCGGCAGTATTGCCCCGGCTGGAAACCGGTAAGAGATACCATTACTGAAATACCAGCCGGCAAGGTTAACATCTGTTGAGCCGAAATTATAAAGCTCGACAAACTCCACCAGTTCGGTTTTGACATCAGGGTTGTAGTGAATCTCATTAATCACAACGGAAGGAGCAATCTCTATTGGGACACTCGTGCTATGGAGCGAGCCCCGCCCCTGCGGCAGGGGCGGGGGCGAGCCGCTTCGCAGGGCAGCATCGGCCTTCACAGTCCGTAAGGACTCCATAGGAGAACCGGCTGATGATACGATTATTATCAGAGCAAACAATGGGATTCTGAAAGACCTGAGCATCTTCCGACCCCTTCCTCACTGATTGTTTGGACCACTAATTGCGGTACAATCTTTGTAAAGTCTTAACTGTACTTATTTTAACATATAAACAATAGTCGAGTCAATGCTTTTAACAGATTTAACCAATCTCATATTCTCAACAGCTCGTTTCCTTGTTTGCAGGTATTCATAAAGCATATTATAAAGTGCGCAATTAAAGGCAAATAAACTTCGGTGCATCTTAGAATCGACACTTTCATTCACCGTATGTGTTTAGCCAAGTGTGGCTTAAATGGCCATCCCCAAGCTCGTCCTTCGAGTCTGCTCAAGACTCGCTTGAGGCTGCCACACATTCTTTATTAATTTTATTGGGTGGCAGCCTCAAAGCCGAAGGCTTTGGGGATGGTTTCTCCCTGGCTAAACACATACCATTCACCAGACCGATAACAACCTTTTTAGGAACTTTATTTCTCTGTTAATTATTATCTGTTGCCCAAACAGTGTTTGTCGTTCCCGCCCCGCATCGTGTGCGGGATAAACTCCAGCGGGAATCCAGTTTTTTCGCTTTGGGCGCCTGTTCCCCGCTTTCGCGGGGACAAGTTTACCCCTGCGGAAGCAGGGGCAGCGGTGACATCATCTGTTTTTGCTTTCCGCGACAGGAACTAACTACAAAAAACCCCAGAAGTAGCAGATGATTAATGCCGATAAACTGCTTTCAGGCAGCCCGATATTGGGTTGAAAACTGTTGAATCCCGCCCGTCGAGGACGGGACGGGATGAATGGAAATTCAGTTGGGGGGACGGATTATAATTTATGGACTTAGAGCACCAAAAAATAGACGGAATTGTCGAACGGCCTGCCGAGATTATATCTATCAGCCATAACGCCACCATTAAAGCAGCCGCGGTTAAGATGTTTACTAATAAAGTCGGTTGTCTTATCGTAAATAATGATAATGGGGATTTTATCGGCGTCGTGACAGAGAGAGATATTATCAACCGGGTGGCTGCCTCCTCGATTGACATTGAGAGAACCACCATAGACGAGATTATGACAACCAAGGTTATCTCCTGTTCTCCTAATACTGCGAGCAGCAAGGTCCGGGAGATTATGACTTCTCATCAGATTCGCCATTTACCGATTGTTGATAACAAAGTTGTGGTCGGCATACTCTCAACTCGCGACCTTATGGCACGACAGCTTCTTGAAGACCGAGCGGCAGCCGAGGAAGTCGCAATGCTCTCGACCTGTCTGAAAAGCATCGACTTAAATGAAGTCGCCGACATAGTTACTCGTGAGGTACCCAAACTCTTCGGCGCCGAGAAATGTGTACTGTTTATTCGCCGATATGATTCTACGACTAAAGCCTCTACACTGATAAGCTACAACAATTGTTCCTGCCCCAAAGAATCACTGTGTCAAATAAAAGACATACCACAATTTTTTAATGGAGCTGAATTTCATTATGACAGCATCCCGTGCGTTTGTGAAAAGCTGGGGGGGCAATCTCCCCGACTTGTCATTCCGCTGAATATCTCCACTCACCGGTTTTCCCCTGAATCTTCGCTTTTACGAAGCAAAACCGCCTTGGCGAATCAAAATGGCGGCGGCGGCAGGGGCTGCTATTTGTGTATGTGCTGTTTAGCTGCTTCGACCGCCACAAACAGGGAGCTAACATCCTATAAGGCAAAATTAGCAAGAGAAATCCTGAACTCCCATCTGACTAATGCAAAGCTGTATCAGGAGGCAAGGCTGACTTCCCTGACCGATGCCCTAACCGGAGTAGGCTCAAGGAAGCTTCTTGAGGATAAGCTTCAAGCCGAGTGCGCCCGCGCAAAACGCTACAAACGTCAATTCTCCGTTGCAATTATTGACCTCGACAACTTCAAAACAATCAATGATATATTGGGTCATGCCACCGGTGACGATACGCTCAGAAAACTTGCCCAATGTATGAAAGGCCAGAAAAGAATATCGGATGTGCTCACACGCTACGGCGGCGACGAATTTGTCATACTAATGCCGGAAACAAAAGCAGAAGATGCTGTTACATTATTGGAAAGGATTCGAGACAAGGTCCAGGGAATAAAGGTCGTCGAAAACTTCGCGATGACAATCAGCTGCGGGATAGCACAAAGCCTATTTGACGCCCCCGATTCTTCCAGAGAGATAATTCGAAGAGCAGACATGGCTCTGTACGAAGCCAAAAGTGCCGGACGAAACTGTGTTAAGGTCTGGGACAAAAGTATGTCAAAGACTCTAAACGATAACGACATTGAGACCGAGAAGATTAAACAGCTCCAAAGACGTATTGCCGGTCTGTCAGTGCAGGCGGAGAAGGTCTTTATTCAAAGCATCTGGGGATTGGTCCAGGCACTTGAGGCGAAAGACCCTTATACAAAGGAGCATTCCGAAAACGTAATGCACTACGCCGTCGGCATTGCCCAGACAATGAAAATCGCTCCGAAACAATTAAAGACAATTCGCCGTGCTGCAATGATTCACGACATCGGAAAGATTGGGATACCCGATGCAATTTTATCAAAACCAGGTAAGCTAACACCTCGTGAACGCGCCATCATTGAGCAGCATCCGCTTGTAGCCGTCCGAATCCTTGATAAGATGACTTTTCTGGAACAGGAGATAGCTATCGTTCGACATCACCACGAGAAATGGAACGGTCAAGGCTATCCGGACGGGCTGTCTAATACTTCAATACCGCTCGGTGCCCGCATTATGGCTGTGGCTGATACATTCGACGCTCTTACCTCAAATCGACCCTACCATAATTCAAGGTCTCTTAACAAAGCAATCGAAATTCTTGTCGATTCTTCCGGATACGATTATGACCCCAGAGCTGTTAATGGTATGGTCGAATGGGTCCAGAAAGTTCGCAGCCAGCTGGGGGTAGCTCAGCTCACGCCGGAGGATTTGCTGGATTCACAAAAGCAGCTCGACCAAAGCTCTATGGCTCCGCTTGTTGCTGAAGCAATTACTAAATAATCCTGCAGCATAAGAGTTTTGATGCGGATACGCACGCTTCTCCGCAAGGAGTTCCGAGAACTGGCAGGCTTGACCGTTTTGACGCACCTCACATCCCGTTATGCAGATATTCACGAAACGCAGACCTATTCGCTATTCGTGTCGCAGCGATTCAATTGGGTCCATATTGGCTGCACGATAGGCCGGATACAAACCAAAGATTATCCCAACCCCGGCACTGATTCCAAAGGCCAACACTAATGAGCTTGTCGTAATCACCGTGCGCATCTGACCAAAATGGGTTACAAAAAATGGTATTAGAGACCCTAAAATAATTCCAAGGATACCTCCGAACAACGTCAAAATTAACGTTTCTGATAGGAATTGAAAGATAATATCTCTCTTCTTGGCTCCGAGTGCCCGGCGAATTCCTATCTCTCGCGTGCGTTCACTCACGGTGGCTAACATAATATTCATAATTCCAATACCGCCAACCAAAAGTGAAATCGCAGCGATTGACCCGAGAACGATGGTGAAAATGCGCTGAAATTCCTTCGCCCGCCTCATTAGTTCCAGCGGAACGGTTATTTCGTAGTCGCTTTTTTTGTGGAATCGGCTCATAAGCGTCTGCACACTCTGGCGTGTCCCCATCACCTGGTCTATCTCGCGAACTTTGACGATTATTTCCTGCAGCTCAACTTTTTCTATATTGCGGCTGCCTGCTGTAATCTGCATCGACATCTCACCAAAACGGTTCCGAACGGTATTCAGAGGAATATAGATGCAGCCTAAGTTCGCACCGGCCTTCTTTGCTCCTGTGGCATCTTTATTTTCAAGAACATTTGCCCCTTTTGCACCGGCCTGTTCAGTGATAACACCTACTACTCGATAGTAATCACTGGCTATTTTAACATCCTGGCCTAATGGAGCGTCAAAGGCAAACAGTTCTTTGACCAGCTTTTCATCAACAACGCAGATGCCCCGTTTGTAGTGCATATCCGTGCTGCTGAGAAACCGCCCGAATTTTAACCGGATATTTGATATTTCAGGATACCACGGCACTGTACCGATTACTTCTATAGCCACCCTGCGAGTGCGATACTGGGCTTGTTGGGAGAGACGGCGATTCGGTACTATAACCTGGACATCCGGTATGCCGTTACGGAAACGCTCGGCATCGGCATAGGTCAGACCATATTCTTTCAGGGTTTGCTGTTGACCACCGGCTGATTGGTCTTCGGGGGGATCAACCGTTTTTATAATAATATTGTGGCTGCCAAGCTGGGCAATCTTTTCCTGTGCGTCGCGACTGGCCCCTTCACCTATGGCGAGCATTGCAATAACTGAGGAGACGCCGAAGATAATTCCTAATGCGGTCAGGGTCGAACGCAGCTTGTGCATCCACAGGCTTTTTACACCCAATTTAACTGTACGTTTAAAACGAAATAAGAACATAACGTGTTTACCGCTTATTATATTCCTGTTTTTTTATGTATCCGTCCAAGAGACGTATGATTCTTTCGGCACCAGATGCGATACCCTCATCGTGGGTAACGGCTATCAGGGTCTTACCCTGTTCATGCAAATTTTCAAGAATTTCCAAAATCTCCATACCGCTTTCCGAGTCAAGATTGCCCGTTGGCTCGTCGGCTAAAATAATAAGAGGGTCGTTTGCTAATGACCTGGCTATTGCCACTCGCTGCTGCTGACCACCACTTAATTCTGAAGGACGATGCTTGAACCTGTCACCAAGCCCTACCATTGTGGCCAATTCCTTGGCGCGTTCGGCGCTTTCCTCCTCGGTATAGCCCTGGTAATACATCGGAACCTCTATATTTTCTATGACATTGAGCTGGTTAATCAGATTGAATGACTGAAACACGAAACCAATACGGGCACCACGTATTAAGGATAGCTGGTCATCATCAAGCTCGGAAACATTCTGACCACCAAGCACGTAGTCTCCGCTCGTGGGACGGTCGAGGCAGCCTATCATATTGAGCAGCGTGGATTTGCCTGAACCGCTGGGACCCATGATTGCTACATATTCACCGCTGGCGATGGTCAGGTCAATTTCGCGCAATACCCGCAGCTCCACTGTCCCAAGCTGGTAATTCTTGCACAACTGCTTCATCTTTAATATCGGAGTATCACTTTTTAAATCAACGGTTTTGTTCACTTCCTGCATCGCCTTGTCTCTGCCTCGTACCACTTCCACCTTGTCTCGTTCTATTCCGCATACTTTGCATACTCTTCGTAAGTTCTGTTTTGAACTTTTCCGGGTCACTCTTACGTAGTTGTTCCAGCTCTTTGGCCTTTTCCGGGTCGGCCTCTGCCAGACGCTCCATTATACGACCAATCATTTCGTCTGTTAGCTGAAACTGTCTGCCCTGTTGCTGTCTTCCATCCTGCGGTCTTTCTCCAGTCTCCGATGGTCTCATATCTTGTGAAGGTTCACCCTGCGGTTTTTCCCCACCCTCCGATGTTCTTCCCCTACGTGTGCTTTGCCCATCCCCAGACCGTTCGGCTCTCCGCCCTCGGGTCTGGCCGTCAGGCTGGCCCCGAGTTTCCGTATCATTCACATCAGTAGCACCCGGCCTTGCTCTGCTCTGTGGGATTGGTTGTTGCTGTTGGAATGAGGCTGGGCCGGTCAATTCACTGAAAAGCGGAGGATTGAGCATCACCTCTTCACCGACCTCCAAACCTTCAATCACTTCCACAAATGTATCATTAAAAAGCCCCGTTCGCACTACACGTTCCTGAGGACTCTGTGAGGCCATAACGTAACAGACTTTTTTGCCGGCGCGATTAGACACTACCTGAATAGGAACAATTATAACGTTTTGTAATTGCTCTACGAGAACCTGTACCTTGCAGGACATTCGACTTTTGAGAAAATCGTGGGTACCATCTATCTTAACCAGGGTTTTGTAAACCTTAAGGTCGGGATTCATAAAGCCACGCTGCTGGTCTGGAAGCGGCGCCACCTCAGTCACTTCGCCCTCCAATACTCTGTCGGGGAAAGCATCCATAACTATCGTTGCAGGCTGACCCGCCCGTACCTTATCAACCTCGGTCTCGTGGACGCTGATTTCAGCAACCATTATAGCAGTATCGGGCATCGATAGAATCGTCTGCCCCTCGGAAACGGTTTCGCCTTCAGCAATAACTCCGCTGCTCATTCCGCCTCTATATCGCATAGCCCTAAACATGTCGTCGCTGCCGCCTGTACCATATACTACCAGACCCGGAGCCTGCGCTTTAATTGTGCAAAACTCTATCTGCTCTTTTACTTTTTTGACTTGTGCTGTTTGCCTGTAAAGGTCTTCTTTTTGCGCACTTAGCCTCACCTGGGCCTGGGCCAGCCTTGAACGGCACTGGGCATAAACCCGCTGCAATTGGCGACCGGCCTCAACATAGTCACTGAGGTTTTGCTCAGCATTTTTCGGAAAATCGTATTCTTTAAATAAATCCAGAGAAACCTCAGCACTTTCTTTTGCAAACTTACGATTTTGCACAGTCAGCTCGTCTCTTTGAAGGTCAAGGTCGGAAACGTAATTTGCATCGTGAAGTTTTATGGTCCCTGCCAATGTGTCTTCTGCGTTTTTTAAGTTACCTTCGGCCATGGTAATGTTATCTTCCAATCTTTTCAGCTCTTCCCCGGCAGCCGACCCATCTAACAAATTCGGGTCACTCCTTACCTCCTCAAGAAATGGTGCTATAATTTCGGTCAGTCTTAATGTTTCGTTGACGTCATTAATCGGCTTATCGTTGGCCCTGTCTAAGTTATTACTCATCAGGTTAATGACTCCATTTTCACCCTTATTCGGCAGGTTGCTCACTTTGCTTACGCCGTTTCGCTTAATGTTTAAAACTTCGTTTACATCCTTTATCAGCCTATTTGCTATATTTGAACCCAAATATTTCTGAAGGTCCAACAGAGCAAACCTTACTCTCAATTGACCGTCCGCAACGTCACTTTCATTTTGTATTATCTGAATGTCACGTGCCTCTGTTGCTGAGGTAACGCTTTCCGTGTCGCTGGTAAGCTCCTTTTCCTCTTGTATTAATCGCTCTGCCAGGGCCGAAGAATCCAATTGTACAAGCACCATGCTGTTATCCACATCTTTTTGGGTAATATAGGTGCCCGCAGGGACGACACTGAGTATTGTTAACTCTCCCGTCTCCCTTCCTCTTTCGACCTTGCATTTGTATTCTATTGATTTATGGGCCCTGATGCTGCCGCCTTCGGTAACGGTGATGGTCAAATTATCGCGGCGCACGGTGAAGGTTCCGCCGCTCGAAGTGCCTATGATTGCATCCCTTTTTATCGCTGCCGCCACTAATCCCGAGACCAGCACCGCCGCTACAATAAGAAGCAGCAGAATCAACCACCGCCGCTTAATGCGTCTCCCAACACGCTGACGTTGACTTTCCGATGCGTTTTGATTTTGTTTGTCTTTGTTATTTTTCATTGTGCTCTTTGCTCCCACATTCCATCCGGTTTAACCTGCAAAATACCAACATCACGAAAGAAGCTCATTTTAGCAATTGTATGATTGACTAAAGCTCCCGTAAGGTCATTTTGAGCTAGAACCAAGGCGTCATTTGTTTCCAGCAAAAGCCGTATCGTACCTCGCCCGTATTCTAAAAGCAATTTCTGCTCTTCCACGCGCCTTCTGGCCAATCCCAGGCCGATTTTTTGAATACGGTAAGTTTCTCCGGTCTCGGCCAGGTCGCGATAAGCCTGACGCACGCCCAATTTGACATTCTCAGATTCATTATCATATCCGCGCCGTTGCCGCTGGAATGATATAAGTTTATTCATGTAATTATTGCGTTTACTTTTCGTATCGAATGGTAAGTCGGCTCCAAGACCCACCGAGTAATCGCCTTGGTGAAACAGTAACCTGCTAAAGTCGGTTCCCGTAGGTGACTCAATATTTTCGGCACCGCCGGTCAGATTTAACTGAATGCCAAGACCGTCAGCGGCCAATGCAAGCTGTCGTACCGCATCGTCAACTTTATCTCTGCTGTTAGCCAGGTCCAGACGCCGGGCCAACGCCATCTCAATCGCTTCGGCTTCCGTATATTCAGGCTGGCTTACGCCGATTTCTTCCAGCGCTGTCAGCTCATTCTGGTCCAGCACGATGTTGGCATCCGTCGGTAAAGACAACCTTATTTTGAAACTGTCAAGAAGCTGTTCATATCTTTGTTGGGTTGTCACAAGGTTGTTTTCTGCACTAAGCAGTCTCTGCATGGCCTCATCCGCATCGGATGGGGGTCTTTGGCCAACTTCAACCTCCATTTTCAACTGGTTTGTTGAGTCAATCAGTCTTTTATAGCTTGCTTCGGCGATGGTTACCGAGTTCTTTTGCTGCAAAACGCGATAGTAATCACTTATAATACCAACCACAAATGTCTTACGATAGCGGTTGAATGTGCGTATGTCGTATAAAACCTGTCGCTCTTCCTGCGTCAGGTCTTCTCTGGCTTGCCTGCCGGCACCGGCGCCTAATAAAGGAACGGTCACAGTGGCACTTAGAACCGAACCTAACGAAGTATGAGGGTCGCCGGTAAGATACCGTATCCAGTTAAGCGCCAGGTTGGTACTAACCTGAATTCCATCGGCTAAAAGGTAATCTTTACTGACTGCGAGTTGCGAGTCAACCCTTCCTTCTTCAATGACGCCACTTGCATTTTCGCCTTCATTTGTGTACGTGGCGTCAATGGTTCCAAGCCATTGAAGTGCGTATTGATGACGGATTCCTGTTAATCTGAGTGCTGAAGTGTAAAGGGATTCTTTTTGAAACTGGTAATCCCGATTAAATTTAGTAGCAATTTCAACGGTCTGTTGAAGATTTATGATATGTGACTCTGGTATCATTTCTGCGATTTCCACGTCATTTGGTGATGCCGGGTCAGATGCTGGGTCATTAGAATCACTGATTGTATAATTAGCTTTTATACCGAAGTCATCCTGCCATTTGCTGTCGATAATCTTATAAACTTCCTTATCGGCATCGGCTTTATGATACTCGGGACTGCACGCACCGGCAAAACCAAGGATAACAGCAGCACCGAGCACCCAGCATAACAACGTTACAGGTCGAAACTTGAAGTACATAAAATTCTTCTCCAATACAGTTCACACTTGCCTAACTATATATTTGTTCAAGTTTAGCTCATTATATAATAAGAGGTTGGGGAAAAAAAGTAAAAACCGCCTCCGCAAGTGCTTCCAATTTTGGATGTTTCATCGTGAGTTTCACACCACAGATTCCGGTAAAATCTACACTTTTATCAATTTATATGCCTATAATAAAAACATCAGGCAATTCCATTGCCAATTTTTAGTCCTTCATCACAAAAGTACAGACGCTCTGGTCTATAAAAATATTGCAAAAATCCCATAATCTTCACTATATAACAAAATAACATCTGATTTTGTTGCAAAACGGGGCAAGTAAGTGTAAAATCACAGGTTGCTCAAAGCCGGCGGCGTAGCCAAGAGGCCCAAGGCGACGGTTTGCAAAACCGTTATTCGCCGGTTCGAATCCGGCCGCCGCCTGTTTTTTCTTATCTTCAACTAATACTTTTGCAAAATCGAGGTTAGGCATACTATGAAAGTAAATATCGAAAATTGCATTCTGGAGCTCCTCGATGGCGATATTACCGAAATGCAGACCGATGCCATCGTCAATGCCGCCAATGCCCGATTGATTTTGGGCGGCGGTGTTGCAGGGGCAATCAGAAGAAAAGGCGGACCCGAAATCCAGCAGGAATGCAACAAAATAGGCGGAACATTTGTTGGCGGCGCTGTAATAACAACCGCCGGAAATTTGAAGGCAAAACACGTCATTCACGCCGTAGGGCCTCAGAAGGGAGAGGGAAACGAGGACCAAAAGTTAAAAAATGCAACGCTGAACTCACTTAAATTGGCCGACGAAAATAATCTAACGAGCATTTCTTTCCCTGCAATCAGCACCGGCATCTTCGGCTTCCCTATTGAAAGGTGCGCCGAAATAATGCTCAAAACAACCATCAATTATCTTAAAGGCAAAACCGGCCTGAAAAAGGTTGTCTTTTGTCTCTTCGGACGGGACAGTTATCAGGTCTTTGCAAATCAGCTTAAGCAGGAAATCTCCGAATGAGGGCAATGGTATTAGACACGCAATCGCCAATCGAGGGAAAACCCTTAAAGGCCGCCGATTTGCCCATACCAACACCCGACGACGACCAAATTCTTGTTAAGGTCTCTGTTTGTGGTGCCTGCCATACTGACCTCGATGAAGCTGAAGGCCGGCTGAGGCCGACAAAGTCGCCAATCGTTCTTGGCCATCAGGTGGTTGGAAAAGTAGCTGGTAGGGGAAAGGATGTAACAAAATTTAAAATCGGCGACCGCGTCGGAATTACCTGGCTTTATTCAGCTTGTGGCAAATGCGATTTTTGCCGAATGGGCAATGAGAATCTCTGTAACCAGGCAAAATGGACCGGCAAAGACGCCAATGGCGGCTACGCCGAATTTACTGTCATCGGTGAGGATTTCGCCTATCCAATCCCTGAGCAGTTTTCAGACTCACAAGCAGCTCCGCTTTTATGTGCCGGTGTAATTGGTTATCGTACACTTAGACTTGCGGATATAACGGATGGCCAAAAGATCGGCCTGTTCGGTTTTGGAGCATCGGCCCACATTGTGATTCAGATAATCAAACATAAGTTTCCGAATAGTCCGGTCTATGTCTTTACGAAGACAGCCCAGCACGCTGAGTTAGCCGTAGGCCTCGGCGCCGTCTGGACAGGCCGCTCAGGCGACAAGCCGCCTGAGAAGCTAAACAAGATTATGGATTTTACGCCGGTAGGGGAATGTATCCGGGATGCCCTGAGTGTTCTGGAAAGAGGCGGTCGATTGATTATAAACGCCATTCGTAAAGAAACACCTGTCCCACCGCTGGAATATGAAAAATATCTCTGGCTCGAAAAAGAAATAAAGTCTGTTGCCAACGTTACGCGTCAGGATGCACAGGAATTTTTACCTTTGGCAGCCCGAATACCTATCGTACCTACAATCGAAGAATTCCCGCTAAGCCAGGCCAACGAAGTGCTCTGCTCGATTAAAAATTCCAAACTTCGTGCCGCCGCCGTCCTAAGGGTCTCCGGATAAAGAGCTTGAATTTAGTCAACTGCAGCTTGGGTGCGTAGATGCGCTGATGTTGAGGCTAAAGTCGAAATTCTTGTACAGCCAGCTTGGAAAACGAAATAGCAAACTGCTGTTGTGTGAGCGCGAAAGAAATAGAATCGGGCAAAAACCTGTCCGGGGGCAGTTGAATTTATCAAAAGAATTTTGTATAATATCAGAAAAGCTTAGCAGTATAGTAATTTGTCACAGTTCAATTGATGGGTTGTCATTCCTGCGGAAGCAGGAATCCAGAATTGAAACAATGGATTCCGCATCAAGTGCGGAATGACAACTACTCAAAGCATGTGTGACAGACTAATAGTTATGCTAAGCTTAAATGGAAAATACAGGTTTAGGAGAAGAGGAGTAAGGCTTTTTTGAGAGGCTGGCATAATGGAGACTAAATTTAACGTCTTCGAGATTCTCCAAATAGCCGAAAAAATCGACCATAACGGGGCCAAGTTTTACCTTAAAACGGCCGAGCTATTCAACGACCCCGAACTTCGTAATATGTATTACAAGCTGGCCAACTGGAGAGCCAGGCACGAAAAAATCCTCGCACAGAGGAGAAAGCGGTTTTCTGAAAAGACCGGTGAATTCGGCACTTTCGACCCTGATAATTACGTCCTGTCAAATCCACACGTTATGGCAGGTCTTACTGTGTTCGCCCACAAACCAGACTTATCAGCAAGGCTGACCGGAGCCGAAAGCAGAGAGCAGATACTTAAAGATGCTATCAGAAGAGCAAAGGAAGCTATCATTTTCTATAATGGATTAAAGGGCTTTGCCCGCGGCCCGGCCAGCAAAGATACACTTGACAAGATTATTAAAGAAGAAAACCGCCACATCCGCCTCCTCAGCGAACAATCAGAGCAGCGGTAATCGACCGTTCAGCCAACACTAAGAAATCGGAGTGCCGGTTTTGTTACTTACCTTTGCGCGTGCCCGCACTAGCCGCGAGGTTTTGCTGTATCTGCTTGTAGATAACTCGTGACCTGTCCTCTTCGCCGAGTATTTTGCCTGTTTTAATGCTAAGGTTGCTGCTATTGTCCGGCCCCGGCTCAATCCATATCGTGATTTTCTTACCATCCGCGGCTTTGGCGACAACTTTAGCAACAAAGATATCTTTGGCCTGCTCAGTAACCTCCAACTCTAATTGTTTTAGAGCCGCCAGTGTCGCCAAATACACGCTGTTCAAATCCTGGCCGGCCACAGCGTAAAGTTTGCCGCCTGAATAAACAGCAGCATCGCTGCCTATGATTGTGGGTCTGCCACAGCCGCACATAGCTAACATAAGACCGGCAAGCACACAAACTGTACAGATTCTTTGAATTGACATTTTTTTACTCCTTAAAAAAATTTATCATTCACACCATATTATTTATCTTCAGCAGCTCACATTGTCAAAGCTTTATTTTAATTGATTCCATCATCGGCAGCGAACAAGCTGGTCCATATCTACCTGAAGATGAGGAATATTTGTCTTCAAATCCTCGATAAAACGCAAACCATCCTTCCAGTATCCCGCCGTAGGTCTCAAATCTGCGTGAAAACCGGCAAAATAACGGTTTATATTCTGGACTAAAAGTTCCCGCAGATATTTGCTTACCATTGACGCCAACGACACAGGCAAAAACCGCTCATCTGCACCGACTACAAAATGCAAACGCATACCTTTACCTCCGCCTCGCAATTCATAACTGCTGACCGCCGGGCTCTCACGGATAATCCTCAATTCCATATCTTCGAACATCCGCTGAAGGTTTTTCCGATAGTGGACCCGTCCCCCTTGCCTGTCTGCTATAATTTGCAAATCGTCCCCCGCAAAATTATCAAAAGCCCGCTTGATAAGTCGCGAGGTAGCGGTGAAAAGCACATCAGCTTTGTTCTTCACCGAAGCCACCATCTTATTGTAGTACCCAACGTCCAGACAATAGCTTTTCAGCTCCAGCAATTCGATGCCGTTTGAGGCCATATCGTCGGCCAGAACCGCCGAGGCAATTGCCCTGTCGGCAGCATCAGCCGAAAGGCGATAGCTTCCGGCACCCTGGTACCACGGATAAGCGCTTATTCGCTCAAGGCACTCCGGGCATAATAATTCTATAAATTCGGACAAAGTGGCCGGCTCTTTATCGAGACATTTCAAGGCCCCCAGGACTGTCCTCTCCAGATGCATGATTCCCACGGCTCTGCTGTAAGCCTTCTTGCTGTCGGTGATGAGCATTCGCCCCGC
>JBAQFY010000170.1:0-5857 GCA_049287505.1 Sedimentisphaerales bacterium
TACCCACCAGACCCAGCACCAAAACAAAAGAAGTTAAAAGATAAAATTTCCTAAACATAATAGTCCTCCTTCAAAAAAATTAAAATAATTGTGAATCATGTTTTGGCCACACACCAAAACACTCGATGTTTCCAAACATCGAAAATTTAAAAATCACAAATCGTAAATTGTTTATTTCTGCCCAGGATAAGTTTTACGATTTGCCAATACCTCCTTCCTTCAAAAGCCCAAAATGAGTTAATAATTGAATAGATTTTACCTGCGGAGCACAAAGTTTTAAGCCTTGTCCCTTCCTCAATTTTCCAGCCAAGCTAATTTACCTGAAAATTACAAGTATTTCACCCGCTAAAAGGCTAAAATCCACGTTTTAACCATTTACACTTATACCAGATTATCTACCTTCACGTCAAGTAAAATTTTTTAAGAATTTCACGTGCCTGACCACTTTTTTTTAATATTATCTAAAAGTGCGAAACTGGTTCATTTGTGCTCTTATGTTCTTACTCTAATTACCAATGAACTTTCAAGTAATCATTATCGCAGTCGAGGATTCGCTCCGGGCAAAATCTGCCCATGGCGAAGTCGCTTAAAAGGGGCTTATGCCAAGTAACTCGGCATAAAGCCCGAACTGACACAAATCTGCTATATCAACCCCGTTAGATATGAAAAATACGACGTTATCTAACGGGGTCAACGACACAATCTTAATTGCCGGCTAAATCTCGACTTAAGGTGCCGGCTCTGGTGGTGGAGGATACAGCCGAATATCATCAAAGTATATTGTACCTGAACCGCCAGCCTGCGAGGTTTTCTTATTGCCTAATCCGGGGCAATCGTATTGACATTGGCCAGGTTCACGCCCTGGTCTGCAAATCCGCTTGGGGCGGACAGGTCGATATCCCTGCCGTCCAGGTTATACCTGCGCTGCATTAGCATTACCATGATAGACCACCGAACTCTCTCCCGAAAAACAACAAAGAGCTTGCACCTCGTAGGACGAAAATCTAAAAAATATCGGTATGTGCCAGCAGAAGCTTAATCAATTTGATTTATACCAAATCAGCCACTTTCCCATCAAGGAAAAAAACGGGCTTTTAGAGTCATTTTATGGTTCCCAACACATTTTATTTTTGTTTGGAACCAGTAAAATCGGGTACTGTCAAATTCATTATCCATCACAGCAGTCTTTGCAAATAAACAAGGATGGATGTTCGGCAGGAACACGTCTTTCCCATAAATTTTCCCAAAAATCCGCAAAAGTTTTACTTGATTTGCGCCTGGAAAATTGCTAAAATCGTCAAATAATCCCCAGAAGTACGAGAGTATTGCAAGAGGACAAGAGTCATCCAATATATTGTCGTGTCTCTGCGCTTTTGTCCTTTGCTATATGTATTCAGGCAAGAGCGTCCCAACTGAGACCTCCGTTTCTACAGACAAAGAGCCTCTTTGCCTGTGGGCGTAGGGGCATTGCTTGCATGTTCCTTGTAGGCTCTGGCGGACATCAGTCGGGCACGGTGTAGTAGTGCCCATTTTTTATTTGTGCACCTCGATTGTCGGGTGCCCAAGATTCCAAAAGACAAAAGAAGAAAGGAGCAGTGGATAGCTGAACTATATCAAGTCGTTCTCAACTAAATAGGTTCTCGCCGATTGCGTAAGATAATATTCGGCTGGGGCTGGGGTGTCCTTTGTGAAAAGACCTGCTTCCCGGAAGAGTTCCACTAATTCTTTTGTTGATAAGGGCTTATGATATAGTGAGATAAGCCTAAGGGTTACTGCAGGCCCTATGTAGGGCCAGGCAAAAGCCAGCAAGGTTCTAAAAGCGGTGGTTCCTGGTAAAATTGTAGAAAAAGCGTTATATTTAACATCTTTGGTGGCACTTAATTACAGTTTTGGTTTGTGCGATAACGATAACAGGATCCCTGTATGTATCAACAGTTGTGCCAAATCGAACTGATCAGGCGGGCTCAGCTCGGCGATAAGCAATGCCTCGATCAGTTAGTTCAGCAGGTAGGAGAACGCCTGCGCACGTATGTCTACCGTCTCACTCAACGGGATGACTTGGCACAAGAAATCGTACAGGAGAGTTTGTTGGAGATGTGTAAAGTGTTAGGTAAACTGAAAAAAGCCGATCGATTCTGGCCCTGGCTCTATGGCATAGCCGTTAACAAGCTCCGGCGCCATTATCGAACCGAGCAAAAACAACGAAAACTGGCGACCTCAACCCTAAAACCGAAGGGCACACTGAAAGACCGGCAGGATGGGCTGGAGAACCTCGTCAGCGAAGAATTGAAACAAATTATCTCGGCGGCAATGCAAAAGCTCAGGACGCAGCACAAAGCCGTTTTAATTATGCGCTGCTATGATGGGATGTCGCACTCGGAGATTGCCGAATCGATGGGTTGTAGCGAGTTTAGCACGCGTATGCTGTTTTTGCGCGCGAAAAAGGCCTTGCAGCGAGAGCTTTCGCGCAACGGCTTTGGCAAGGGCTCTCTGTTAGCTGCTCTCGTGCTGTTCGGAAAGATGACAGCACCAAGTAAGGCCGCAGCCGCACAAGTTTCAGTCGCTGCCTCCACAATTAAGGTTGGGTTACTAACAGGAATCATCGGCCTGGCAACCACGAAAACGGCGATTATAACATTCACTGCGGCTGGCGCCTTGACTGCCGGCACGATAGTTTCGACATCAGGACCCTGGAAACAAGGTACTGAAGGTTCTCGCACCTCGCCGGCCAGTCCCCAAGCTATCGGCCAGTTCGACCAGAACGCCGAGGAAGAGTATTGGTACTATTTTCCGCAAGGTCCGGCAAAACCAATGATGCTGCGGGCAAAGTCCGGTATTGTCGGTGAAAAGGCATACTGGCAGATACTGCAAAACGACCGAGCAAATTACTACTACAGCAACAATAGTGTCCATATTAACAACTACCGAATGTGGGCCAGAGACCTCAGCGTGCTAACGGTCCCCACGGACGACCCTCAACTGACCGATTTTCTTTGTCAAGTCGAGCCAGGCACAAAGGCCACGAAGCACATAGCAGCCAAGGGCAGAGGTCTGCTGCTCATCGCAGCCCACAGTAAAACCGAAGACACCAATCGGCAGTGGGCTGTCCGTCATTACAACGTCTTGGACGAGGATTACTTTCAGTCTGACTGGCCGGCCACTGCCAAGGTCTTTGATAACCGCGATGCTATGCATAAACGAGGCTGGACATACTTTCGAGTCAGTGGTAAAGTAAACGGCCAGAACGTTTTTGGGACGGGAAGAGTACCATTTGTTTATGCCGCCAGTGAACAATACAGTCCCTGGCTGAAACTGCAGGTGGGTCCCCTGATGATAGTTGATACCTACAATGATGCTTATCTGTACCGTTTACAATCTGATCAGCCCGAGACATACCCCGGCGGCAGCTTCTTCAAAGGGCTGGCCAGACCTTGGATGGGACTTCATACAATCGATACGGTGCGACGAGATGCGGCTGAACAGCGTATCTTGTTTGAGACAAAGTATAAGCCAGGAAGCCAGTTTGCGCAGGTGGAGCTAATCTATAAAGGTCTCAGACTAATTTACAATATCAACCTCGAAATGGACGTCATTGACGAAATCACCTTCTCCACCGACCAAGGCAACACGGGGAATATGAAGTTTTCATATCTTCAGTCCATTGAAGGAGCTGGAGATAGCGAGGAGTTTGCACCTCCAGGACCACCACGACGGAGGGCCTCTAAGAGCGGCCCGGATATGTTATGGCTTGTGCAGTTGGTGGAAGGTTCACTCGGATAGACCAGCGGGATTGTACGCATATATGGTTATCCCAAACCAAGGAGGACGGCATTAATGGACAGGATATATTATATCTCGTCCAACAGGGGCAAAGTAAATGAAACGGCTAAGGACAGGTTGGTTTTTCTGGATTACTGTCATAATTTTTGTGGGTGCAGCAGTTTGCCTGACTCCCAGTCGGGTTGAGGCCGACTGGACCTACGAATATCGGGAAAACTTCAGCACCAATAGCGTAGAAAGAGACAGCTTCCTTCACTCGATTTTCTGGCCCAAAGGCGCCTTTCCTCCCCCTCAGACGCATCTGTACTATCTTGATACAGGACCGCAGCGCGAATTAGGATTCGGAGACTACAACAAAGACCCAGCCCTTCTGGGTTATTGCTTCCCCGCCGGCCTGGTTCAGCCGCAGAGGGCCGTTAGCGGATACCTGCAGATTGACGTACGGTTCCTGGAGAGCACCGACATGGTGTCAGGCTCTTTAGAATACTCCCTCTCGGCCGATGGTGTCATTTGGTCACCGGCACGGCAACTCGGGTCAGGAAGCCATTACATCCCCATCGAGTCGGTCCGGGGCACCTGTTACGTCAAATTCCGGGGAATTGATGTCCTTATTGATAATATCGAGGTGCATTTGAGCTCGTCCCCCGCTACGATTTATGTACCCCGCGACTTTGCCACGATACAAAAGGCTATCGATTCTGCGGCTAACGGTGACATCGTGGAGGTTTCTTCAGGTACCTACACGGGCAATGGCAACTGGGATATCGACTTCTGGGGCAAGGCAATCACGGTGCGTAGTGAGTCTGGGCCAGGTCGTACGATTATCGACTGTACAGGCCACGAGGGCCACAGAGGCTTCTACTTCAATCGAGGAGAAGGACAGAACTCTGTTCTGCGTGGTTTCACAATCATCGGAGCTGTTGTGCCGGGCTCCGAGGTTCTGCTGGACTATGGGAGCTGGAGCTCAAGTCCTGCAAATCCGGTCGGTGGCGGCATATACTGCGAGTTCAGCAGTCCAAGTATCATTGACTGTGTAATTAAAAAGTGTTCGGCGGAGCTGGGAGGGGGCATCGGCTCTGTTGGCGGTGCACCGGAAATTATCGACTGTACAATCGAACAGTGCCAGGCCGGAGGTCTCGGCACAGCCAAATCCGGCGGATATGGGGCTGGCATCGGCTTGATAAGGGGCTCCGACGCCAAAATCGTCAATTGTACTATCAACTGGAACGTCGGTTATTATAACAGTTATGGGGCGGGTGTATATTGTTGGCAAAGCGGAGCTCTGTTAGCGAATTGCGACATTTCCTTTAACAGGGCACTGGGGAATATCAATGGCGGCGGTATCTACTGCGCAGGGTCTTCTACAAACGTCGTATTAGAGCGATGTATTATCTCGAACAACACTGCAGAGGCCGGTGGCGGCGCCTTCGCGAACTCTCCCGCCTATGTACGCCTGACAAATTGCACGATTGCTGACAACAGCCTGTCAAATCCTCGGATGTCAATTGGGGGAGGGATTCACTCGGACGGTAGCAATATTGCCATCAGGAACAGTATCGTGTGGTATAATGACGGCGCTGCCGTTGTGCTAAATAATCCAGCCTCGAGCAGTCCCGTTCTATACTCAAATATCCAGGGATATTACCCAGGACAAGGTAACATCGATACTAATCCTCTGTTCGCATCAGCATCAGGAAATGACTATCATCTTCGGTCTGGCTTCAATTCGGGCCAAATCACGGACTGGAGTAATCATAGCCCTTGTATAGATGCCGGCGACCCCCAGGACCCGGTTGGCTCAGAGCCCTTCCCAAATGGCAATCGTATCAACATGGGAGCGTATGGCGGAACCCCCGAGGCAAGCAAAAGCATCGGTCCTCTTATCTTTCACGTTGATGGTTCCAGGGGAAGTAAGTATAACTCCGGCCTGACCAGGAATGAAGCATTTGCAAAAATCCAGGAAGCAGTTGAATGGGCTATAGATGGCGATACTATAATGGTCTGGCCGGGAACCTATCGTGAAGCTGTATTTGTGGATGGCAAAGCAATAACCATTCAGAGCGCAGACGATGCAGCC
>JBAQFY010000171.1:0-5588 GCA_049287505.1 Sedimentisphaerales bacterium
CTTATCAGCTTAAGATTTTTATTCGCAACCGATTGATTATTCACAAGCTCGCATAGCATTACTGTCACCACAATCCCTGTAGCAATAGTAAGCAAATTAAGCGATATTGAAATTATGCTAGTGATTGGGCTTGGTTTTGCTAAATACCAGATAGATTTTTTAATTATTTCCTTTTGTTCTTTCTTAAGGCTAAGCATTTTTAATATCCTTGTCTTTATATAATCTGAGAAATCTGTGTTTAAAGAAATCTCTGCGCTCTCTGTGTACTCTGTGGCTAATCTATATAACCTTAAACTCTATCTTTTCTGCCTCCATCTGCCGGGCGGTGTTTGTTTTTAACTGGTCGTTGACCGAGTTAAAAGGCGGGTCGATATAGATAAGGTCAACCGATTCATCTTCGATATAGCGGCGAAGTATTTCCAGGTTATCGCCGTAATACAAAACGTTCTCTGCCATTTCGCACCTCTGTTTTATTCAAAGGTGAATCGACTGTAATGTTCCTGTGAGGAAGCATTATGCCGCAGGTTGTTACGATTACAAGGGAAATAAGAACCCCAAAGCGAGCTTCGGGGTTAAGAAAAAAAATAAACCCCGACCGCGCGGGGCGGGGGCTAAACATAATGGCGTAAAGCCCATAATAAATTGATATAAACAGGACCCCACGTGAAACGTGGGTCTAAATATAAAAACTACATATTTTTGGGGGTGTTAAAAAAGGATGCATAATTTGGGAGATTTTGCTTGACGGGAAGGTAGATAATTTGGTATAGATAAGGTTAGTGAAGCTTGTGCCTGCTCAGCCGGGCATCTTTGGCTTTGAGGTCATCCAGCAGGTGCAATTCGTATAGTTTTCCGAAGGGAAGAAGAGCTATTATGAATTGCACGAGGCACAGAGTTGTAATAGTACTTTGTGCTTCGTGAGAAAAGATTATTACATCTCAATTAACAGCCCATATTGGGTCTTTTGAACCCCGCCCGTCGTCCGCAGGATGCCTTGCGGCAAAGACGGGACGGGGTGAAGGAAGGAGGTAATATAACTTCAAACAAATCCCCGGCGGATTGAAATAAGTGGTAGTGAGTGTGAAAAATATTTTATGCTGTTTTTTTTGAAGCTGCGTTCACGCCCTTGTCTGCTGCAGCAGAGAGCAAAGGGAGTAACGAAGGCACAGGTGTTTGTTGAAAATAACGAGTGTTTTGGTGTGTGGCCAAAGCATAGTTATTGTGAATTTTTAAAAGAAGGAGGATTATTATGTGTAGGAAAATGATTTATCCGTTTTCTTTCGTTTTGTTGCTGGGTCTGTTTTGTACCGCCTGGGGCCAGGCCGGCACAGGTTTGCGAGCGGAGTACTTTCTCTGGTCCGGGTCTGCCCCTCCCTCTCGAGCGGATGCTTTTCGAGATCTGGTGTTCACCCGGATAGAACCGCAAATATACTGCTACTGGAATCCGGGATTTGTAGCCGTTCATCCGGATGGTCTTACCCCAAACTTTGAAATCCCCCCGCCGCCAGGGTTAAGAGCTGATGGCTTCTCGGTAAGATGGACGGGTGAACTGGAGGCACCTTCCTCCGAGGCCTATACTTTTATAACCGGCAGCGATGACGGCGTACGCATGTACTTTAATGGTGAGCTGATAATTGATGCCTGGGCCGACCAAGACCGTATTGAGTCTACAAGCCAGCCGGTAGAACTTGTTGCGGGTAAGAGATATCCGATAGTAGTTGAGGGCTATGAGAATGGTGGAGAAGCGGAATGGGAGTTATACTGGCGAAGTCAATCGACGCCAAGGCAAGTTGTTCCACAGCGTGTATTGTACCCGACGATCAAACCGAAGGATTTTCTGGCCAGTAAGCCCGTCCCTGCTGACGGTGCCGTAATCAGGGATACATGGGTGAACATTGGGTGGACGGCTGGAGAAGCTGCAGTCTCACACGACGTTTATATCGGCGATAATTCTGACTATGTGAATGCCGGCACGGGGGAGACGTTCCGTGGCAACCAGGCCTCGACGAATCTTATCGCCGGCTTCGTAGGGTTTCCTTTTCCAGACGGTCTTACTATAGGCACGACATACTATTGGCGGATAGACGAGCATGAGGCAGATGAGACAATACACAAAGGCAATGTCTGGAGCTTTACGGTAGCTCCCACGACCGCCTTTAGTCCCAACCCTGCTGATGGTGCAGGTTCTGTGGCCACGGATGCGCGGCTTAGCTGGCAGCCCGGTTTCGGTGCGAAATTGCACTACGTGTATTTCGGCGATAATTTTGACGATGTGAATAATGCCACAGTTGCTCTACCCTCGGGACTTGCAACCTATACTCCCGGCGCGCTTAAATCAGAGAAGGTTTATTACTGGCGTGTCGATGAGTTTGATGCCGTCAACACGTATAAAGGTGATGTCTGGAGCTTCGCGACTCTGGGCGCCGTTGGCAGCCCGAATCCAGCTCATGGTGCTGTTGGTGTAAAGCACACACAGATTCTTAAATGGTCGGCGGGAGATAACGCCTCATCGTACCAGGTCTATTTAGGCACGGATAAAGACGCCGTGCGCAAGGCCAATACAGGCTCACCTGAATATAAAGGCACCAAGGACCTTGATTCTGAGAGCTATGACCCCGGAAAACTCGAGTGGTTTACAACTTACTATTGGCGTATTGATGAGGTAAATAATGTCAATTCCAACAGTCCGTGGTTAGGCCCTCTCTGGAAGTTTACGACAGCCGACTTCCTTGTCGTGGATGATTTTGAGTCCTACAACGACATTGACCCCCCTGACCCGGCAAGCGACAGGATATTTGAAGCGTGGCTGGACGGTTATGATATCCCGACAAACGGAGCTCTCGTTGGTAATGACCTTCCTCCTTATGCCGAGCAAGGTATTGTCCACAGCGGCATCCAGTCGATGCCGTATATCTACGACAACAGTGTTGCTAAGAACTCTGAGGCAACTCACACACTGGAATATCCGCGTGATTGGACGGAGAAGAGCGTTGAAACATTGTCACTGTGGTTCAGAGGCGAAATATTTAATTCTCCTGAACAGATGTATGTGGTTCTCAACGGCAGTGCTGTAGTCTATTACGACGATACGGACGCAGTTATGACAATTGATTGGATGGAGTGGAGAATCGAGCTGCAGGAGTTTGCGAACCAGGGTGTAAACCTTGCCGATGTCGATACGATTGGCATTGGTCTTGGCAACAGGAATAATCCGGTAGTCGGTGGTTTAGGTACGATGTATTTTGACGATATTCGTTTGTATCCTCCGCCACCAGAGGCGGCACCTTAAGGCGTGTGATTTGGCCGGTAATTAAAATTGCGTGGCTTATATCGCAGATTTGCATCAATTCGGGACCTATACCGATTGATTCGGTATAGGTCTCTTTTTAAATCGATTCCTCTATGGGCGGATTTTCGACCCTTCGGCTCTTTCGACTATGTTCAAGACAGGTGCGCTCAGGGCAATGGCTAATTCAGGGCAGGCTTTCTTTCGCCCAGGACAGAGATGCGTATTGTGTATAAAGAGAAACCCACAATAAATTTGATGGTGGTAGAGATATTTTGTGAAGTTTATTCTTGACGAGTAAAGACAAATCGGTTTTATTTATGGTCAAGGGTGGTGGAGGTAAAATCCGTTGGGCTGTAAGTGTTTATAAATAAAGAGTTTGTGTAATTTAAGGATGGTCGAAAAGAAGAGTCTTAATTTTCTTGGAAAGGATTGAACGATGCGAACTGTCAAACTTTCATTGATTTATCTCTTTTGTGCTTGTGTTTTAGCGGTGAGCGGTTGTAACTCGGAACTGCAGGACCTTCGAATCCAGAACGACACACAGCGAGCACAAATATCAAAGCTTGAGAGCGAGCTTCAAGTCGGCGTGCTTCAACTTGAGCAGCTGAAACGACAACTTGCCTCGGCTCAGGAAAAGGGTAATATTGAGATAGAGTCTCTGAAACAAGAGATAGCCGCCCTTGAGGAAGACCTGGCTAAAAAGAAAGAGCTGATAGCTTCGATGCAGGGCAAACTGCTTTTGGGCGGAGCGGCACTGCCGGTGGAGCTAAGCACAATGTTAGAGGACTTTGCCAAAGGTTCTGATATGGTAACGTACGATGCGAGCCGGGGGATAGTAAAGTTCCGGAGCGATTTACTTTTTGATAAGGGCAGTGACAATGTCGCATCTTCGGCCGTTGAAGCTATTAAATCACTTTGTAAAATTTTGAATACCGAAACAGCCAAGCAATTCGACGTTATAATCGCCGGGCACACGGATGATATTCCCATTCAAAAGCCTGAGACGCGTGCAAAGCATCCGACCAACTGGCACCTTTCTGCGCACAGGGCAATATCTGTGCTGAACGTGATGGCCAGTAACAATATTGGGTCTGAGCGATTAAGCATACGAGGTTTCGGTGAATATCGGCCGGTCGTGGAAAATAAGCCCAACAAAGAAGGCAATCCGCAAAACAGAAGAGTTGAGATTTACATAGTTGCCAAGGGAGTATAATTTCCAAGATTCACTTTCGGCTTTAAGAACAGAAATTGAAAATATTTTTAAATGTCAGAACGCACTTTAATTATCATCAAGCCAGATGCTTTGCATCGACATCTGGTCGGTGAGATAATCGGACGATTCGAGAAAAAAGGCCTCAAGCTTGCTGCCGCAAAATTTATTCAGCTAACTGAAAAACAGGCAGGTCAAGTCTATGCAGCTCATCGCGAAAAAGCGTTTTTTAAGCCACTGGTAAAGTTTCTGTCATCAGCACCGATACTTGTAACGGTCTGGGAGGGCGAGGGTGTAATAGAAATGACTCGCAAGATAATGGGGGCTACATTCGGCTTTTACGCTGAACCTGGCTCCATCAGGGGGGATTTTAGCTGTTCTGAAAGATATAATCTGGTTCACGGCTCAGACAGCCCGGAATCGGCTCAACAGGAAATCGAGATATTTTTCAAACCAAATGAAATAATCAATTATACACTGAGCAATACATCCTGGCTTTACAGCAAATCACCCATCCCAAAAAAATAACACGAACCTGTATCGGGGGAAATTTTCGGTACGAGGGGTCTGTAATACGATAAGAACGTGGTGGTTATACCACTTTGAGTTAAAAGTTGCCGAAAGTAGGTCATATAATATGAACATAACGAACTGGATTCCCGCTTTCGCGGGAATGACAGTTTGAAGTTATCGGCAATTAATAAATAGAACCGGTATTATCTGTACTGTCTTACTTTAAGAACGCGCATAAGCTCTTTTTTAAACAACACTTACAATTAAGAAGCTCTCTATGTTATCTATCGGTAAAGTCAAGCCAAATTTGTCAGATGCCTGTTATAAAGTGTTCGGGGCCAAATTATCGTTTTCTGCCTTTTTTCATATGTGTAATAGATTGAATTCAAGTTTGTTTTAACTGGTTAACCCATAACGCCTTACATAATCTTATAAACATTAGACAGTACAATTATACCAATTGCATTTAATTACTGCGCTCCTTGTGTTTAGCACAAAAGGGTGGCAGCCTCAAGCGCAGCTTGGGGATGGCTCGCTGCTCTTTATATAAAGCGCAGCTTTTAATTACAATTGGTA
>JBAQFY010000172.1:0-17899 GCA_049287505.1 Sedimentisphaerales bacterium
CCCGCTGGAGTTTATCCCGCACACGATGCGGGGCGGGAATGACAAATACTCTATCCGCAACAGGAACTAATTAGTGAGCCGATTAGGGATATGGGATGGCACGTTTAAAAGATTTGTATAAGTCAAAGATAATTCCGGAGCTGACCAGAGAATTCGGTTATAAAAATCCTATGGCCGTACCGCACATGGAAAAGGTCGTTATTTCTATGGGTGTAGGCAAAGCGTCGCAGGACAAGAAATTTTTGGAATCAGCCCAAAAGGATTTGATGATGATTACCGGCCAAATGCCTGTAACCTGTAAAGCTAAAAAGAGTGTCTCGAATTTCAAGGTTCGTGAAGGTATGGAAACGGGTTTGAAGGTTACGGTTCGCGGCGTGAGAATGTATGAATTTATGGACAGGCTCATTAGTCTTGCAATCCCGCGGGTAAGAGACTTTCGAGGACTTGACTCGAGGAGTTTTGACGGCAGGGGGAATTACTCAATGGGCCTGGCTGAGCAGAGCGTTTTTCCGGAAATCAATCCTGCGAAGATGGAATTTCAGCAGGGTATGAATATAACTTTTGTAACGACGGCAAAGACCGACGAAGAAGCGAGAAAATTGCTTCAGCTTTTTGGTATGCCGTTCAAAGGCTTAACCGCGGTAGGTAAAGAATAAAGCTTAGGCTCGAATACGAGAAATTGGAGCGTATGAATGTCAACTAAAGCATTGGAAAACAAGGCAGGCCAAAAACAGAAATTTCGCGTCAGACAATATACACGGTGCCAGCTTTGTGGCAGGTCCAAGGCAGTATATCGCAAGTTCAAGGTTTGTCGTATCTGTTTTAGAACATTAGCTAACGAAGGAAAAATACCGGGAGTAAGAAAAGCCAGCTGGTAAGTTGGAAATCTTATCACTAAAAGGCCCTAAAACACGAGGCACGAAATTATGAGTTTGAGTGACCCAATAGCTGATATGTTGACGAGAATCCGCAATGCAGTGCGGATAAACAGGAACCAGGTCAATGTTAAGGCATCAAATATCTGCGAAGGCATAGCGGCTGTTTTGAAGAAAGAGGGTTACATTGAGGATTTTGACCGAATTGACGACGGCAAGCAGGGAATACTGAGGATTATATTAAAGTTTGGCCGGGGCGGTTGTCCCATTATTAATGAAATAACGAGAGCGAGCAAACCCGGCCGCAGAGTTTATTCATCTGTTGATGAATTGCCGCGCGTTTTAGCCGGTATGGGTATAGCAATCGTTTCGACAAGTAAAGGTGTAATGAGTGATAAAAGCTGCCGCGAGGCAAACGTTGGCGGCGAGATACTTTGTACGGTAAGCTGATGAGTCGTATTGGGAAAAAACATATTGATATTCCTGGAGGCGTAAAGGTTGAGCAGAAAGGCCTGTGTATCAAGGTCTCAGGCCCGCTCGGCGAGCTCCAGATGGACTGTCATCCGCGGATAAAGGTACAAATAGACGATGCTGCTGGGAAAATATTAGTCGAAAATGAACGTCCCCAGGACCGTCAGAATAGGCAGCTGCACGGCACAATGCGTGCCTTGATTGCTAATATGGTTGCCGGTGTCAGCAAAGGTTTTGAAAAGAAGATGGAAATATACGGCACGGGCTATAATGTCAAAGAGCAGGGCGGAAAGCTGGTTGTTCAGGTTGGTTTTTGTCATCCGGTATCGCGGGTAGTGCCGAAGGGTATAAAGGTAAATATTGAAGTCGGTGCTACCAGGGGCGATGAAGTACCGGCAAGGTTTACGCTTTCCGGGACAGACAAATGTCTGCTGGGACGGTTCGCTTCAGATATACGGAAGATAAGGCCGCCTGAGCCTTATAAAGGAAAGGGTATCCGTTATGCCGACGAACATGTGCGGCGCAAGGTCGGCAAAGCGTTTGCTACGGGAGCGGCGTAATTGAGATTTGGTTCTTATGGAAACTAAGATGTTAAAAAAAGCGGCGCTGAGGCGTAAGTATCACGTGCGGAAAAAGGTCCTGGGAACATCGGACAGACCTCGACTGTCGGTATTTCGCTCGAACAGGCATATTTACGCCCAGATTATAGATGATGTTGCAGGAGCGACACTTGCATCGGCAAGTACAAGGACAAAAGGGCTGCAGGACCAATTGCCCCGTGCCGGCAATAAAAAAGCCGCTGAAATTGTAGGTGAAGCGGTCGCAAAACAGGCTCTTAGTGTCGGCATAAAGTGTGTTTGCTTTGATAGAAATCGATGTAAGTTTCATGGCAGAGTCAGGGCTCTTGCTGAAGCGGCAAGAAAAACCGGGCTGGCTTTTTAACAAACACGATAATAAATAAGAGATTTTTTGGAGAAAAAATTGGCAGTAGAACCCGTTAACCCCGTTAGAAGCAAGGCCCCGGAAGGAAGTGCAGCACCTTTGTTGCGGACTTCTAACGGGATTAAACTCTCAGACCAGGAAGAAAAGCCGTTAGAAGATACGGTCGTAAAGGTATTTCGCTGTTCCAAAGTGGTCAAAGGAGGCCGGCGTTTCAGCTTTGCCGCATTGGTTGTGGTTGGTGACCGGGCAGGCACGGTTGGTGTTGGTTATGGCAAGGCAAATGAGGTCCCACAGGCGGTCGAGAAAGGTATAAAAGATGCCAAGAAATCTTTGCACAAGATAGCTTTAGTTGACCGTACGATTCCACACTCGATAAACGGTAAATATAGAGCTACAAAGATAGCGCTGGTTCCAGCCAGCCCCGGCACCGGTGTTATCGCCGGTTCCAGCGCTCGAGCAGTGCTCGAATATGCCGGCGTGCAGGATGTTCTTACAAAAGTGTACGGAAGCACTTCCGCTAAAAACGTGGTCAAAGCTACGCTGGATGGATTGTTGAAATTGCGCAGCAAAGAAGAGGTTGAATCTCTTCGTGGCGTGGCAATTAACGCTTAATGATTGCTGATTAACAATTGGGTGATTTGAATGTTGAATCATGAAATAACTTCTGTTGCGGGTAAACACAAGCGTCGTCGCCGTGTTGGCAGGGGCGCCGGCACCGGTCACGGTAAGACTTGTGGCCGAGGCCACAAAGGTAGCGGCAGCAGGGCCGGCTCAACTTCCGTTACGCTCTATGAAGGCGGCCAGATGCCTTTATTTCGCCGGCTGCCTAAACGTGGTTTTAGTAATTATAAATTCGCAATACGCTGTGAAATCGTAAATGTCTCACAATTGGAAAGATTCGAGGATGGCGCTGATGTTGGTGTAGAGCAATTATCCGGCGTCGGACTGATTGACAGCACCAAAAGCAAAATCAAGATTCTCGGCAAGGGAGACCTGACAAAAAAGCTGCAGGTAACAGCTCACAAATTCAGCAAAACAGCAGAGCAGAAGATTGTGGCTTCCGGCGGTGCAGCAAAAGTGATTTGATTGTCTGGTAATGTGTATCACGCGAAAAAAATGCGAAATACTAAATACGAAATACGAGGTACGAGATAATGCTTGGAACGGTAATTAATATATTCAGAATCCCGGACCTGCGCAATAAGATTCTTTTTACTCTTGCGCTGCTGATAATATACAGGGTAGGTTTCCATATCCCTGTTCCCGGCTTCGACCAGAGGAAGATAGCTGATATCACCAAATCAAGAGACACGGAGAGTCCCTTGGGTAGAGCTGCTGAATACATGCAGATGTTCACCGGTGGGACCCTGGAAAGAAGCAGCTTGTTCGGCCTGGGAATTATGCCTTATATTACTTCATCGATTATCCTTATGCTATTGGGCGAGGTTGTTCCCGCTTTGAAGAAGCTGCGCCAGGAAGGACAAACCGGTCACAAAAAGATACAGGAGTACACGCGCTATCTGACCGTGCTGATATGCGTTGTTCAGTCGATAATGTTTATGAAGTTGTTAGGGGGACAGGGATTAACCTATGCGGGTATGTACCGTCAGGCCATGATGATGGGTATGATTGGCATGACGGCCGGCACCATCTTTTTGATGTGGCTCGGCGAGCAGATAGATGAATACGGCATAGGCAACGGTATTAGTTTGATAATTATGGCTGGCATTATCTCCAGAATGCCCTGGGCAATCCGGACGCTTTGGCAGAATGTTGACTTAAGAGTCGGCGCAGCGACCGGCTCTGTTGGGCCGGCAAAGATATTGTTCCTGGTAGCAGCGTTCATATTCGTTGTTGCCGGTGCGATACTAATAACTCAGGGCCAGCGTCGAATACCTATTCAGCAGGCAAAACAAATGCGAGGCCGACGGATGTATGGGGGCCAGAGACATTATTTGCCGCTCCGCGTCAATCATGGAGGAGTGATGCCTCTAATCTTCGCATCGAGCTTTATGATGTTCCCGCCAATCATAATTGAACAGTTGACAAAAATCCCGGGGCTCGGTAATTCGGCAATACTGTTGACTCTGAAGGATGCACTGGCCCACGATGGTTATACCTACAATGTTCTGTACATGCTGTTGATATTTTTGTTTGCTTATTTTTGGGTAACGGTTCAGTTTCAGCCTAAAGAGATGGCCAAGAACCTGCGGGATTCGGGAAGCTTCGTCCCCGGCCTTCGCCCGGGACGAAGGACTGCTGAATATCTGGAAACGGTAATGACGAGAATCACTTATTTTGGAGCCGCATTTTTAGCCATAATTGCGATTGTGCCGACAGTGGTTTCAATGTCATTAGGAATTGATTGGCGTATAGCGACGTTCTTAGGGGGCACGGGATTGTTGATAGTTGTTAGTGTGTCACTGGACCTGGTTCAGAAGATTGAAGCCAACCTTTTGATGCGCAGCTATGAGGGTTTCAGTGGAGCCGGCAGGATAAAAGGGGCGTATGCATGAGAATAGTTTTGTTGGGCGCACCGGGCGCAGGCAAGGGAACACAGTGTAAGAATATCGTTGCCCAATATGGTCTGCTCCATTTATCCAGCGGGGATATCTTGCGACGGGAAAGAGCCGCAGGCACTGAATTAGGAAAAAAGGCCCAGGATTATATGGATTCAGGTGCTCTTGTGCCGGATGAAATTATAATTGAGATGATGACCAAAGCGATAAGAAAGGCCCCTGAAGCCGGTTTCTTGCTGGATGGTTTTCCAAGAACCGTTAACCAGGCGGTCAAGCTTGCTGAATCATTGGCCTGTGATGAGATGAAAATTGACGTTGTTTTGAACCTCCAGATAGATGACGAGGTAGTGGCAAAGCGAATGACCGGAAGAAGAAGCTGTCCAAAGTGTGGGGCGGTTTACCATATTGAAAACTTGAAGCCGAAAGCAGAAGGTCTATGCGATAACGATGGCGTCAAGCTTGTTCAGCGGCCTGATGACAGCCCGGAGATTGTGGCTAATCGCCTTAAAACATACCATCAGCAGACAGAACCGCTGGTGGATTACTATAGAAATAACGGCACTGTTTATGACTTCGATGCTGACAGAAGCCCCGACGAGATAAGGGCCTCGATATTTGAGAAACTGGACGCCCTGGTCAAAACGTGAGTCGCTCGTCGAGTATCGAAACACCGGACGAGATACGAAATTAAATGGCTATAACGCTTCGCAGCCGAAGAGAAATTGACTTAATGCGTAAAGCAGGGGCTGTTTTAGCAGATGTTCTTTTAAAACTAAAAGAGATTGCAGAGCCGGGAGTAACCACCGGGCAACTGGATAACGTAGCTATGCAAATGACTGCTGATGCCAGAGCACAAGCTTTGTTCAAGGGTGTTCGTACCCCGACTTCCAAAATCCCGTTTCCGGGCGCAATTTGCGCCTCGATAAATGAGCAGGTCGTTCACGGGATTCCTTCGGAGAATGCAAAGCTTAAGGTCGGCGATATCCTCAGCATTGATTTCGGCGTTAGACTTGATGGTTATTGTGCAGATGCAGCGGTTACGATTGCCATCGGTGAGATTTCCAAGGCTAAACGAAGGCTGATGGACGTAACAAAACATGTTCTTGACATAGCAATAGCAAAATCTGTACCGGCTGTTAAATGGAGTCAGGTAGCCGCCGAGATGCAGCAATATGCTGAGTCTGCCGGGTTTTCGGTGGTAAAAGATTTTGTCGGGCACGGTATTGGCAGGAAGATGCATGAAGAGCCGAGAGTGCCCAACTTTGTCAATGATGACTTGTTAGCCAATGACATTGTTTTGGCCGAAGGGATGGTTTTGGCTGTTGAGCCGATGATAAACGCCGGCTCCAGTGCCGTGCGAACACTGAGGAACGGATGGACAGTGGTAACAAAGGACGGGAAATGCTCGGCTCATTTTGAGCATACAATTGCGATAGTGGAAAACGGTTGTGAGGTTTTGACTTTGGAAAGGTCGTGAGTAGTATCTCGAATGAATCAGGAGTTACGGGCCACAATATAAAGAAATATGAAACAGGAAAAATGGCAAAGAAGGACACAATAAGATTGCAAGCCAAAGTGACCGAAGCTTTGCCGAATGCGATGTTTAAAGTGGAATTGGAGAACGGCCACAAGATTTTGGCGCATGTTTCGGGCAAAATGCGGATGCATTATATTCGGATTTTGCCGGGCGACACGGTCCTGGTTGAAATGTCGCCGTATGATTTAAACAGAGGCCGAATAGTTCTCAGGCATTAGTCGCAGACTACAGCCGAAAAAGCAGGTATGTAAAATGAAAGTTAGAAGTTCTGTAAAGCGTATATGTGAGAATTGCAAGATTATTCGTCGCAAAGGTGTTGTGAGGGTGATTTGTACGAACCCGCGGCATAAACAACGCCAGGGTTGATTTTATCGTGAGCGGCCAGTGGTAATTAACCAATAACCGGATACGAAAAGGAGCTGAAATGCCACGTATAGTTGGTGTTGATATTCCAAATGACAAATCTATATGGATTTCGCTGACATATATTGTTGGTATAGGTAAATATACATCGGGACAGATTTTGAAAGAGGCTGGTATCGAAAGAGTGACAAAGTCCGGCAAGCTCAGTGAAGATGAGCTTAGCCGCATAACGCAGATAATCGACCGCAATTACATCGTGGAAGGTCAGCTTCGCAGGCAGGTAGCACAAAATATAGCTCGCTTGCGCGATATAAATTGTTACAGAGGCGTTCGCCACAAAAGGGGTTTGCCCGTTCGGGGCCAGTGCACCCAAAGCAATGCACGCACCCGTAAAGGCCCAAGAAAAACAGTCGCGGGCAAAAAGGGTGTAAAAGAAAAACGCTAAGAGAAAATAACATATACGTTATACACTGATTAGAGGATTTTTCTGAATAATGGCAAAAAAGACAAAGCGAAGGGTAAAGAAAAATGTCGTCCGGGCTATTGTGCACATAAAAGCGACATTCAATAATACGTTGATTACGATTACGGATTTGGACGGTAATACGGTTTGCTCGAGCTCAACCGGCTGTGTTGGCTTCAAAGGTTCTCGTAAAAGTACACCTTTTGCGGCACAAAGGGCGGCTCAACGTTGTGCCAGTGCCGCTATGCGTAATGGTGTACGCGAGGTCGAAATCAGGGTTAAGGGGCCTGGTTCAGGTCGTGAATCCGCGATATCAGCCCTTCAGCAAGCGGGATTGCGTATCGCTTCGATAGAGGACGTTACCCCACTTCCGCACAATGGCTGCAGGCCGCCGAAGCGAAGGAGAGTTTAAAAAATAAAATCCGAAGCACAAGATGATAACTTGGTAAATGGTGAGTGGTGGGTGGTGAGTGTTCAACTGGCCAATTAACTACTCACTAATTAACCAATTAACTTATCCTGTTTCGGATTTCGATATTTGAGTTTGAGTTTTGAATTATAGTTTTTAGCTTTTGGAGATAGATAAAAAGAATGGGACGTTATCTGGATTCATCATGTAAAAACTGCCGTCGTGAAGGAATGAAACTTATGCTCAAGGGCATCAGATGTGAGACGGCTAAGTGTCCTATCGAAAAGAAACAGCGAAATTTGGCTCCCGGGATGCACGGGTGGCGCAGAGGCAGACTAAGTGAATACGGTGTTCGGCTGCGCGAAAAGCAAAAGGTCAAAAGATATTACGGACTTCTCGAACGACAGTTTATGAGGTATTTTCACGAGGCTGAGCGGGGGGAAGGCAATACCGGCGAAGCTCTATTGCAATTGCTTGAAAGACGTTTGGATAATGTGGTCTATAAGTTAAATTTTGCACCGTCTCGCAAGGCGGCGAGGCAGTTAATTGCTCACGGCCATATTTATGTAAACGGACGCAAGGTGAATGTCAGCGATTATACTACGAAAATCGGAGACAAAATAACAATCAAAGGTTCCGAAAAAAGCGTCAAAAGAGTGAAGGAGCAGTTGGAAAGCAACCCGAATTTTTCCACACAGGGCTGGCTGCAATTAGCTCGGGAAAAACCCGAAGCAACTATTGTCGCAATGCCGGCCCGGGATGATGTCCAGATTCCCGTTGAAGAGCAGTTGGTTGTGGAATTCTGCTCGAGATAGCTGCGAAGCAGTTTTAGTTTTTGGTGTCGAGTTTTGGCCCTGCCGGTAATAAGCAGGGGGTAAAAATTCAAAACTCAAAACTTACTTAGGAGACCGATATGCGAGTTACATGGCGTGGTTTGGAATTGCCGACTCGGGTTGAACGAGACACGATGGTATCGAGCGATAAGTATGGCCGATTCTTTATTGAGCCTTTTGAAAGGGGTTTCGGCACCACTATTGGGAACAGTCTCAGACGCATATTACTTTCCTCTTTAGAAGGTAGTGCCGTGACATCCGTCAAAATAGCGGGTGTCAGCCATGAATTCAGCTCGATAAATGGGGTGATGGAGGATGCAACCGATATTGTTTTAAATGTCAAGAGTCTCGTCATTCGGCTCCATGGCCAGGGGCCGAAAACGATGAGTGTTTCGGCAAATAAGGCCGGCGTTATAACGGCGGCTGATATAGTTGCTGACCCGGCTATTGAAGTGGTAAGTCGAGATACGGCGATAGCCACTTTGACGAAAAAAGTGAATTTTGAAATGGAAATGGTGGTTGAGAATGGCCGTGGTTATGTGCCAGCTTCCGAACGCATCGCTGACGCAGATAGGTTCGACCAGGAGATAGGCAGAATAATGCTCGATGCCGTATATTCACCTGTTACAAGAGTACGCTACACAACTGAAAATACTCGCGTTGGCCAGCGAACTAATTATGACAAGCTAATTATGGAAATTTGGACCAACGGAACAATCACACCCGAAATGGCACTGGTGGAGGCCGCTAAAATTTTGCGTAAGCACGTTAATCCATTCGTGCAATATTTTGAGCTTGGAGAACAGACCATCGCCGCCTCTGAGATTATTGAGGTAGAAACCAAGGAACAAGCTGTGGACGAGGAGCTGGCACAGAAACTCAGTATGCCGATACAGGAGCTGGAGCTCTCAGTGAGAGCAAGCAACTGTCTTGAATCCGTAAAGACCGAAACCGTTGGCCAGATGGTTAAGATGACGGAAGCTGATTTGCTGAAGATTCGCAGCTTCGGCAAAACTTCTCTGCGGGAAATCAAGAGAAAACTCGCCGACATTGGCTTGTCTTTAGGAATGACTGATATTGATAGTTAACTTTGATAGTTTAGTTTGATAACATTTGCGGGCAGTAGTGCCGGATTAAGAGGAATATGAATATATGCGTCATAAAGTAGCAGGACGTCGGTTAAGTCGAACAAAGGAGCATCGTCTGGCTATGCGACGGAATTTGGCCGCTTCACTTATCCAGCACGAGACGATTTCGACCACGATAGAAAAGGCTAAAGAGGTAAAACCATTTGCTGAGAAATTGATCACGTTGGCTAAAAAAGGCACATTGTCAGCCAGACGCCGGGCAATTGCCCTGCTTGGAAACCGCGACGTAATAGATTACGAGGACGGCCAGGCAGTCGAAGCCGGCACGGTAATTGGAAAATTGTTCAGCGAGCTTGGCCCCAGATACCTCGATAGGCCTGGCGGTTATACAAGAATTATTCGGCTATCTTTGAGAAGGTTGGGTGATAATGGCCAGCTTGTTTTGCTTCAACTAATAGGCGCCGATGAGAGCTCAAAAAAACATGGCAAAACTACAGCCAAGAAACGCTCACGCAAGAAGGCAAAAGAAACTATTGAAGTTAAAGAGATTGACGAAGCCCGGGAAACTTCAGAAAACGGCGACCAGACAGACCAGTCAGACCAATAACAGCGGTTGGTAGTTAGCCGATAGAAAATAGCGAGAAGTATAAAAGCAAAAAAAAAGTGCTGCACTAAACGCAATACGAGATACGATAGAATGAGCGTGGATGATTGCCTCTTTTGTAAAATGGTAGCCGGGGAGATTCCGGTTACGAAGGTTTATGAAGACGAAGTTGTCCTCGCTTTTTTGGATATTGGCCCAATAAGCGATGGCCATACTTTGGTAATATCGAAGAAGCACTTTGAAAAGCTACACGATTGTCCCCCAGAACTTTTAGGCCAGGTCAGTTCAAAGCTGGGCAAAATCGCCGTAGCTATAACTACAGCGATGAATTTCGACGGCTATAATGTGTTGTGCAATAATGACAGGGCGGCCGGCCAGCTTATTGAGCATTTGCATTTTCATATAATCGGTCGCAATACTGGCGACGGCCTATTTGGCCAATGGCCGGCTTACGAATATGAGCAGGGGAAAATCGAAATAATAGCCGAGGAGATTCGAAAAAATTTGTAATTTGTTTTTGTTCTTCTTGAACAAAAACTTTTTTGCAGTATAAATATGTTAATGATCGCGGGGTAGAGCAGTCTGGTAGCTCGTCGGGCCCATAACCCGGAGGTCGCAGGTTCGAATCCTGCCCCCGCTATTAACCCCTGGAGACAATATTCAGTCCCGTTTTTCAGCTCAAAATCCCAGTTTCGTCGCGCGAGCAGATAACCCTTGTTTGCCTGAACTGGGATAGCGTGTGTTTACACCAATGTAGGTTCGCTGGTCGTGTGGAGTCTTTGTTCGAGTTGATACAGTTCGTTGACAGTCCGAACCGGACCCGGTCTCGAGCATTACTTTTGATACTAACGGATTGCGATTGGCTATAATACGCCCGGACGGTTATGCAGAGATTTTGTCAACGAAGAGGAAGAAGAACACCCTATTGTCCAGAGGCGTTGATGAGCCGGTCTGTATGATAGACGTGGCCGATAGTAACGCGGCGTACTACTATCACTTCGATGGTCTGGGTTCTGTGGTGGCCTTAAAAGGCAATATTCTGGCCACTTTTTTACTTGATAGGAAGGTAAGAAAAGGATACTATTCTATTGCTTCTATGGCATTTCATAGTACTGAGAGAAGAAAGGTGTACAATTCTTTGTTGCTAAGTTTGAATGGGCCGTGTGCCAGTTGGTGAGGTTCCAGATACGGAGAATCATCAGGTTGCTGTATGTAGCTCAAAGTCAAGGTAAGCAGGAAATCGTAGTTCAACAGAAACCCTACTATGGTGTGACAAATATTATTCAGGCGCTGGGGGCCATTCGGGGCAATAAGCTTGACCCGGAAGCTTACCAGCGAGCATTTGGCACAGCACAGCTTTTGGACATCATGGGCGGTGGCGAGTTCCTCAACAAGTAGCTGTGCTAACTGAGCAGCAAGAGTGACCATATTCAGGTCTGAGTAGAAGAGATGGGGAGGGTGTAAACTAACGAAGTGGTAAAACAAACAGATTGACCATTCGTTTCTCTTTTATTTGTAAAATAGATATTTAACCCCCGCACAGCAGTCTTCGAAAGGTTTATATCCAATGGCGGAAAGGGTACGGATCAGGTTCCGAATCTCTGGGTTAAACGCTTTTTTTGTCCTTTTTCAGAGGGTCATACTCAAGAAAATCAATAATCCTCGGCAAATAGCAAATATCAGGTATTGTACGGCTGTGTTCCCAGTTTTGAACGTTTTCAACCCTAACGTTAAGTCGTTTGGTCAAAGCAGCTTGTGATATTTCCGGTTTGAGCCGTTTTTGCTTTATGGTAGCCCCTATAGCGTTCATCTGTTGCCTGTAAAATGACCTGCTGTACCAGTCTTTTGGCGGTTTTTTGGGCTTTTAGCGTGATTTGACAGAAAGGGAACGGAACCCTCCTGCTCCGCTGGGGCATCTAACTCCAACATGTGGCAGAAGCTACCAGCTACTGGGAGTTAGATAGGAGATTATGGATAAAGCTCAGCGAAGTACTCTATAAGAGTGCTACGTTTTTTACTGTGGCGTATGCACTTCATACTTTCTTGACGATTTAAATTCCCCCCGGATAAATATTAATCAACTATAGAATTGTAACAGCGAAAGGAGGTTTGAATAACAGGTGTTGAATACTCCCCCTAAATCATGTATTATAACGCGATAGCGATACGTGTGTTAATCATGCGTATAAGCATCAGGTAATAGAAATTATAGTCGTTGGAGTTCGGGATTCTCGGCCCGATTTTAGTGTATGTGTTTTCGGCACCGGTAAACTACAACAATGAAAATAACGTTCAGGAATAAAGTAATACTGAGTTTTCTCACGGTTATAAGCATAACTGGTTTTGCTGCTACATTTGTCGGTATAAAGTTAATCGATAAAAGTATTGTGCCCAGAATTCAGGATAAAGTCAGAGTTGATTTGAACTCTGCACGTGAGGTGTTTCAAGCGAGCGTAACCCACATACAAGATATTATCCGTCTCACTTCTGCCAGGTTTTTTCTTAAGGAGAGTATTTCAGTTAATGAAATTGAGAGGTTAAATGCAGAGATTCAAAAAGTCAAGCAGGAAGAATCTTTGGATATTCTTAATTTGACCGACGCTAACGGAATTATTCTGCTGAGAACAACAAATCCAAAGGTAAAGGGAGACAGCCAAGCATCTAATGAGTTGATTAAGCGTGTTTTATCTGAGAAAAAGGTGATAGCGTCCGTAGAAGTGTTAACAAAAGAAGATTTAACCAAAGAAGGCGAGAAGCTTGCTGATCGAGTTTATACGAAAATTATTGTAACGGCTAATTCGAAATCAACCCTTAGAGAAGCCGAAGATTCTGGAATGTTTATCATTGCTGCTGCACCTATTCTAAACAACAACGGTGAAATCATGGGCGCGCTATACGGAGGAAGACTCTTAAATCATAACAACCAGATCGTCGACAGAATAAGGGATATGATTTATGAGCATGAGAAGTACAATGGCAAAGACGTTGGGGTAGTTACGATTTTCCAGAACGACGTGCGCATTTCTACAAATGTTAAAACAGAAACCGGCCAAAGGGCTATAGGAACATTAGTTTCTGAGGACGCGTATAAAAACGTTCTTCTTGAGGGCAAATCGTTGAGTAAAATAGAATTCGCAGTATACGATTGGTATATAACAGCCTACGATCCAATCAAAAATATATCTGGCAAGACTATTGGTATTTTAGGTCTTGGTGTACTTGAAAGCAAATTCAAAAGCATGGAACAAAAGGCATTGTGGATATTTCTCGCAATAACCTTTACAGGAATCACCGTTTCTGTAATCATCTGCTTGTTCCTCACAAATTCTATTATGAAACCGGTTAATTCGTTACTTCTTGCCACACGCAGCCTGGCTGAGGGCCACATGGAACAGTATGTGCAAATAAACGATTCACCAGAAGAAATAGCCAAACTGGAAGAGGCATTTAATTACATGGTTTCCTCAATCAAGCAACGAGATGAGCAACTGCAAAAGCAAGCACAAGAAGAAGTTATGAAGTCGGAACGGTTAGCGATGGTTGGCCAGTTAGCTGCTGGCATAGCACACGAAATAAACAACCCTCTGGGAGGGATTTTGCTGTTCAGCCGGCTTCTTTTACAGAAAGCCCCTTCTGAAGGACTTATGAGAGATAATCTGGAGAGAATAGAAAAAGATGCTAAACGCTGCCAGAACATAGTGCAAGGGCTCTTGGATTTTGCGCGTCAGCGGGAGCCAAAAATTGAGACATTAGAACTAAATGACGTATTAGAAAAGACCATCAATATTTTTGAAAAGCAGCCTTTGTTCCATAACATCGAGATAGTTAAACAATACCAAGCGGATTTACCTGTAATCTCTGCCGACCCGGCACAGATACAGCAGGTTTTTGTCAATATCATAATGAATGCAGCTGATGCTATGGGCAGCAAAGGTATTTTGACAATCGCCACGAAGTTGGGTGATAGAGATAATTATGTTGAAATCAGTTTTAGCGATACGGGCAGAGGAATCCCATCCGATGAGCTTGACCGTGTGTTCGAGCCGTTTTTCACCACCAAAGGGGTAGGCCATGGAACAGGTTTGGGCTTGTCAATAAGCTATGGTATAATACAAAAGCACGGTGGAACCATAAAAGTTTCGAGCCAGGTCGGCCAAGGAAGTACTTTTGTAGTTACTCTGCCAAAAAACAAAATGAAATAGGTCTGATGGTTTTTTCAGCAAACATTCTGGTCATAGATGATGAAGAATCGATGCGGGCTGGGTGCATCCAAACGTTGACAGAAAACGGTTATAGGGTACAGGCCGTCGAAAACGGCCGCATGGGATTAGAGAGAATTGCTAAAGAGTCCTTTGATGTCATTCTGCTGGATTTGAAAATGCCGGGTATCCAGGGAACGGAAGTATTAAAGAAGCTCAAAGAAAACGACCCTAATTTGGTGGTGATAATTATTACTGCGTATGGGACAATAGACTCCGCCGTCGAAGCTATGAAAAGAGGCGCTTACGATTTTCTTACCAAGCCATTCACACCTGAAACACTTAACTCAATTGTTAAAAGGGCTGTAGATAGCAGATTGCGTGCTTTAGAAGAGGCCTGTGTTTCACTTGTCCTTGACAAAGAAACGATATCAAAAACCATTATTGGCCAATCAGATGCAATAGCAAAGCTTAGTATGCTTATAAAGAAAGTTGCTGCCACCGACTCGACCGTTCTTATTACAGGCGAAACCGGCGTCGGCAAAGAGCTTGTGGCACAATCAATACATCGGCTTAGCGGGAGAGCTGATAAGCCATTTGTGACGGTTGATTGTGGTGTACTTGTCGAAAGCCTTTTTGAAAGCGAGATGTTTGGTCATACCAGAGGATCTTTTACCGGCGCTATAGAAACAACACAGGGTAAGTTTGAACTGGCAAACGGCGGAACTGTATTTCTTGATGAAGTCGCAAACATCAGTATCAATATGCAGGCGCGGTTGTTGCGAGTCATTGAGGAACGAGAAATTTCCAAGGTAGGTGGCTTAGAGAAAATAAATGTAGATGTTAGAATTATCGCGGCTACCAATAAGAGCCTGTTAAAAGAGATATATGAAGGAAGATTCAGAGAAGACCTTTTTTACCGTCTAAATGTCGTGCCTATCAACATACCGCCGCTTAGAGAGAGAAGGCAGGATATCGGCGTGTTAGCAAAGTACTTTCTAAAGAGATTCAGGCGGCAGAAGAAAAAGGCCGTAACAAGTATTTCAGCAGAGGCAATGCGCTCCCTGGAAATGTACGATTGGCCGGGAAATGTAAGGGAATTGAGAAACACAATTGAGCGTGCGATTGTGACGTGTGAAGGGAAAGTGATTGAGCTTGATGATTTGTCATTCAATGAATCAACGATTCAAGGCAATATTAGTTCGTCAGGGACAAGCTACCTTGAGGACATGGAAAGAGAAAAGATTAGCAAGGTTCTGAGGCAATTTGATGGCCATAAGACCAAAGCAGCCGAGTATCTGGGTATTAACCGTAAAACGCTGCGTGAAAAAATCCGCAAATACAAAATTAAGGTCGGTTCATAGATAAGCAATGGTACGATAGTAACCGTTTCTCAGTACCAACGGTACGAAAACTACCATCTTTACCTCTCAATATCCCCTTCCATAATTACTACCATAATATTTGTGTTAAGCGTAACCTGTTTTTAGATAAATAGTTACTGCTTCTGTTCACCATTTTCATTCTATCGGTTAATGAATTGGCAAGGATTTTGCAATGATTTAACAGTAGTTAGGGTGATTGCGCAATAATATCCATTACGAGTAAAAGAAGGAGTTTACGATGTATACAAAAGAAGAGATGCCGTCACGTACGGATTTTCAAGAGGCAAGCACGATGGATGTGGTTGTTATCGATGATGAAGAATCAATTTGTGAGGGCTGCCGTCAGACCCTCGAAGATGAAGGCTTTCGAGCTGCAATTGCAAAAGATGGTACTGAGGGTTTGAGACTCGTCGAGCAATCTCACCCGAAAGTGGTACTGGTAGACCTTAAAATGCCGGGAATGAGCGGCATGGAAGTACTGGCCAAAATCTCGGAGTATGATCCATCTATCGTAACTATAGTTATAACCGGTTATGGCTCAATTGATTCTGCCGTTGAGACAATGAAAATTGGGGCTTCGGATTTTCTGACTAAACCGTTTGCTCCGGAGAGACTTCTTGAATCTGTTAAGCGGGGGATGGAACTGGGCAGACCGGCCAGAGAGCCGGAAGTAACCGAGCGAGCAGTACCGCCATGGGAGGCACCTGAAAAAGTCCCATTAAATAAACAAAACGTTGTTTTGAAAGGCTTGGAAGTCTTAGGCCAATATTACTCGCTCGGTTTCAAAGAGCGGCAGTTTTTCGATGAGTTAAGAAGCCTTGAATCAGAGGCGAAATATCATGCCGACAGACTCGGACAAATTAAAGAAAAAGGGCAGGCTGTACTGGACACAGTTCGGGATTTACGATTGGTTGATGGCATTATTCAAGAGTACGCCTATAAAAAGAATGCGCTAATCCAAATCCTTCTGGATATTCAAATGGAATTCAACTGGCTTCCAAAACACTGTTTGGAGTGGGTTTCAACACGGCTTAATATCCCGCATACCAACACATACACTATCGCCAACTTTTATGAGGCACTGAGCTTGGAACCTCGTGGAGCTCACTTGATTCAGATATGCACCGGCACTGCCTGTCATGTCCGTGGAGCTGCCGGCTTAGTTGATAGAGTGTCTAGTATTCTGGGTATTGAGCCGGGCCAGACCGATTCAGAGCAATTATTCACCCTGGAAACAGTTCATTGTCTGGGGTGTTGTGCTTTAGGGCCGGTGATGATTGTTGACGGAGAGTATTACAGCAATCCTTCTACAAAACAAATCCAGGATATCGCCGCCGTTGCACGAATGAGCCGCGAGAAAGGAGAAAATTATGCCCAGGTTGAAATCAGCCGCTGACTTGGAACGGTTTAGAAAAGACATATTAGCCAAGAGAGACCCAAACAAGCCGTGCGTAACCGTTTGTTCAGGCACAGGATGTCACGCTTACGGTTGTGAGGGAGTAGCAGAAGCTTTTGTCAATGAGATTAGAAACAAGGGTTTACAAGCGAAGGTAGACGTGCGGAAGACGGGATGTCATGGTTTTTGCGAAAGAGGCACTGTAGTTGTTATTTTTCCCGACCAGATATGCTATCTTCATGTAAAACCGGATGATGTACCTGAGATTGTCCAAAAGACGTTGGTAGAAAACAAGACAATAGACAGACTGTTGTACCAGGATGCTGACGGTCAAAAAATCGTGCACGAAAGTGAAATTCCCTTCTATAAGCATCAGAATCGCATCATCTTTGGGAATAACAGGTCTATTGACCCAAAGAACATCGATGATTATATTGCCCTTGGGGGCTATGGTGCCTTGTGCAAAGCTCTTTTTCAAATGACACCTGAGCAAGTGCTAAGGGAGGTTAAAGAAGCTAATCTAAGGGGCAGAGGAGGCGGAGGTTTTCCAACTGGCAGAAAGTGGGAAAGCACGCGTAATGCACCAGGAGAGCCGAAGTATGTTATCGTGAACGCAGACGAAGGTGACCCAGGAGCTTATATGGACCGAAGTTTATTGGAAGGCAATCCGCACAGCGTATTGGAGGGGCTACTTATCGGCGCTTATGCTATTGGCTCGCATGAAGGATATATTTATGTAAGAGAGGAGTACCCTCTTGCATTGGAAAATACGAAAGTTGCTCTTCGGGCAGCTAAAGAATATGGACTGTTAGGAA
>JBAQFY010000173.1:0-8458 GCA_049287505.1 Sedimentisphaerales bacterium
ACTCAAAATAGGCCATATCAGCACTGAAAACTGAGATTATTTTCATTTTGACAGAGGCTCTAAATCAACTTTGCGGTTCTTTATGACCCTGCCTTTGGTAGGCGCGAACTCTCCCCAGCCCCAGAAATCAGCCCGGCTGATGTTCCAGCCGTAAGCTGGGCCGGTTGGGCCAAACTTTGAGAAGTCGGCTTTCTCCCGAAAGTCCATCGTGTGCCAGGCAAGGAAAACACCTCTGTGATGATGATGGTCGCCCGGGGCCAGGTCAGTCAGTCGTTCTCCGGAAGGCGTGTTGAGCGGATGGAAACAACAGACACTATTGGCCGCCAGATTTGTCTTCTTGGGTTTTACGGTCATGTAGCGAAATACCGTCTTGGCGCTCGGGGCCTTGAGAATAACTCCATATTTGTCCGGCGCCAGGATGTAACAGCCCTTCCCCTTCTCGACAGTCTCTAATGAACCCCGACCCTCAAAGAGGTCAGGGGGGCGGGGTGAACCGGCGCAACCCGAAACGGCAGCAGAGAGTGCCACTGTCATAATTGTCATTAATGTCCTTCGCATAGTAATTTTCTGCCTTAATACATATCTGCCGAACGTGGTTTCCTTGTATCCAGCCGCTTTATCCAGACATTCCGGAACTGAATCAGGCTGGAGGCCGGAACGAGCTTGCCTGTTCGCTTGTCGATGCCACCATGGTGCTGCAAACCTATGGGACCTTCCTCTGCAATGCCGGGTATTTGGACATTCTCGATTACGATTTTGCCGTTAAGCATTACCGTTACCCGGTCGCCTGCCATTGTGATATCCATCGAGTTCCACTGCCCTACCGGATTATCGGCCGGCACTTTGGGTACGGCCGCAGCGCGGAGCTCCGGCGCCAGTTTTTTGTTATTTCGGACCGACCAGAGCTCGCCTGAGCCTATCGGCCAGCACCACAGGTTTACCTGGCTTCCACTTGTGCCGCGAAGCAAGATGCCGGAGTCGGCGTTAGGCGTTGGCGTCTCAATTACGTTGCCATCAGCATCGGTTTTATATGAGCCATCAGGCAGGATTGTAGGCATCGGATACAGGCCCGAGGTGCGCTTGAACCGCCATTCGATGTGCAGAGCATAATCACCAAACGATTCCTCGGTCCAGAGACTTTTGTTTCCTTTTGCCTCAGACATTGCGTCGTAGTCAATCACGCCGTCAATGACCTTCCAATGACCGTTGTCACCTTCAGGGACTTTCCAGCCTGTAAAGTCCTTGCCATTAAACAGGACGCCATACTCCGGCCATGACCTCCACGTAGGATACGTATCGTGTGGCGGAAGCTTGTGGGCGTGAGGCGGTGTGGTGGGGAAGCCGTGGTTGAAAAACACATAGAGGCCGCCCTTACCTGCGATGACAACGTCATTACGCCCGTCCTTGTTCATGTCCGCAATATTGAGCTTCATTCCAACGCTGACCACGTAATTAGGCGGCGGATTGATTCGGTCTTCATCCGGGTAATACGGCAAATGGTTAAATGAAAGGACGTGCCGCTCAAACCGCCCGAAGGGCGGCTTGATCCGATCCAGGCCTTCGGCCTGGCCGCCCTTGATATCGTACCAAAAGGCGTACAAGGGCTCAAAAGCCCCAATATCGTCTCCGTGATGGGCGAACAGACGCTTACCGGTAACCAAGTCCGCCTTGCCGTCACCGTTCAAATCGCCAAGAGCCATTGTATGAAACTGGCTAAACTCGGTTTCAACCCAATGCGTTTTGAAGGTGCGCTTGCCACTATTGTCGATATTCTGCTGCAACCATGCTAATCCGTACGCATGAGCAGAGCCAATAATAATATCATTTAGACCGTCTTCATCGACATCATACACAAGGATAGGGTGCGATGCAGCGCCTCCCCTGCCTTTGGCAGGCTCGAATTGATAGTCCGCATGAAACTTCCACGGCGTGTCCCCGGCAGAATTGCCGGGCCGAGGCTGTTCATACCAGCCTACGGGCGTAACAATATCGATTCGGCCGTCGCCGTTGATATCACCTAAACCGTTTCCGTGAACATCGCTCTGTGTGCCTACGACATGCTCTACGAACCATGGCTCTTTGTTGATATGCTCAAGCCAAGTCATACCCTGGCCCTTAACCAGAGACCAGTGGTTGCACAGGATATCCTCGTCACCGTCACCGTCGATGTCTCCGTGGATTACCCCTTCCATATTCAGAGCTATGTGAATCCTTGTGGACTTCCAGACAATGTCTTTTTTGCCGGGGTTCTCGTACCAAAATGCTCCCTTCAAAAACATCCACCCTGAGCTGACGATATCCGGTCGCCCGTCAAAATTGACATCCATGGCAAACTCGCTGTTGTCGTCGGTCTCCGGGCCGTTAGTCTCTGCCCCGTCACGAAAGTTCGCGTGCTTGACCCAATTAGGGGCCTCATCCCGCCCCCCCGAGGGGCGGGACTCATACCAGTTTCGGCCAGAGGCAATATCGAGGTCGCCGTCACCATCAACATCCAGAACGCTGCAGCATTCACAAAACGGACCAAACCAATAACTGTGATTGGCGGGGTCGTGAGCAGGGCCGTCTATCTTGACGGGAATGAAAATCGGCTCACCCCGCCCATCCGACCCGCCGCCCCGACTCGCGTCGGGAGACGCGGGGGCTGGTGGGCGGGGCTCACCAGCCTGCAAGACAAGAGGAGCTATTGCAAACAATACAAACAGGAAGTAACAGTAGGTTTTCATAATCAGACCTCCTTCATCCCGTCCCGTCTTGGACGGGCGGGATTCATAATAGTTACACTTTTTTATGACCTGGGAAGTCACAGAGACCATCCCGAAAGGTACAGCGAATGTTTCGCATCAATTCGTTAGACCCGCGATAGCAGCGCCGATTAACGTTGCATTTTCCGCACTAACGATTTCGACGAATCGATTATGTCTTTCCTCCAAGAAATTTTTGAGATAATATTCAACCTTCATCTTGAGTGATTTCAACTCATAAAACGTCGTACCTTCCGCCGTAATGCAAACCGGAGTACAGGGATTGTTACCCTTGTCCGTTTTAAGCACGACTGAAGACAGCAAAAAGGCGACCAATTTTGCCGCCCGTTCTATAAGCCCGTCAAGCAAATACCAAACGGCGATACGCTCTTGTTCTTGCCCACGGCTGCAGCTAACAGCCAAAGGATTGTTACCGTCAGGAAAGTACATAAAGCTGTTTACATCTTTCGTCTCCAAATCCTCTATGGCAAGTAGCTCCTCAGTTACAGCCTTTGAAAAAAGCCCCTGCCGCCCTGCTTCCTGGAGGGTTTTCAGACAAAGTGCTCCCAGATAGGCGCCCGAAAACATCTTCTCAAAGGTGTATCTGCCGGGGTCAAGGGTCGATTCGTCCAACTTCAGGTCAATTTTGCCTCTCGGTGCTTTCCCGAACGAACCGGATTCCACATTTATGATTTGCTCTCTGTCAGGTTCCAGGTCTGCCATTTTTGTGATATTGCGATTCGATTCTATGTAACAGCAATTGGAACCGGTACCCAAAATGAATCCAACGTAACTGTCGAAAGCCCTGTTCGGGAAAGCAGACCGCCCGAAGGGCGGCTTGATCCTGACCAGGCCTTCGGCCTGGCCGGCCAGCAATGTCGCAACAGTATCGTTCAGTATCACGATTCGCTTACTGCCTTTGTAACCTGCTGCTTCGATGGCCGCGACCAGATTCTCACCTATCAATTCGCCTTCGACCTGTTTAGCCTTTACTTCCTTGCAGAATCGAATCAATCTGCCGTCCTTATTCGGCAGTATCTCGGTCGGGTACGAAAAGCAAAAGCCAATATCGTTACTTACATCCACGACGTCGGCCATATACTCGACTATGGTCCCAAAGAACTCTTCTTTACCGGCATCCTTGTTCAGTCCGGGCATAGGTTTCTGAACAAAATTCTCAATAACAGCCCCCGCTTGTGGCCGGCGGGGGTCATCAAAGTAAACTGTGGCCACGCGAAAGTTCGTACCGCCCGCATCCAATACAATGACAGGCTTGTCGGCCGGAATGTCCCCGCCGACCTCAATATAGGTTGGTATCATCGCCAGTGAGCTGGCTTTACCGGCAAGACCTCCCTGCATTTCCTGTATGAAGATATCGCAGCACGCGTCCATGTCGATATCTTCATGGCACATCTGGTTGTCTTTCAAAAACCGCCGAACCTTGTTTCTTATTTCCCTCATAAGCAGACAGCTCTATAAAGTCAGGAACTGCTTGAGATACTCGCGGCCTTGTATCAATGATTTCTTCCGCATCTGCAAAGAGCCTTCATAAGAGCGGTCCTCAACTTCGACACAAGCCGCACCATCGTATCCTATGTCCGTCAAGGCCGAGAAGAATTTGCCCCAATTCACGTCTCCCAAACCCGGCAGCTTAGGCCGGTGAAAGGAAAGCGGCGTTGCCAAAATTCCCACATCATTGAGCTCTTCGCGTAACACTTTGGCATCTTTAATATGCACGTGAAATATACGCTCCTTGAACTCATAGATGGGTCTTATGTAGTCCATAAACTGCCACACGAGATGAGAAGGGTCGTAGTTCAGGCCGAAATTGGGCGAGGGAATCTCCTCGAACATTCTTCGCCAGATTGCAGGCGACGATGCCAGGTTTTTGCCGCCCGGCCATTCATCATTTGTGAAGAACATCGGGCAGTTCTCGATGCCAATCTTCACTCCTCGTTTCTCGGCATATTTCACGATGCCGGGCCAGACCTTCCTGAACCGCTCGAAATTGTCTTCAACGCTGCTGAGGTGGTCCCTGCCGATGAATGTGTTTACGTTCTCAAGGCCTAATCGCCCGGCGGCATCAATGACCTTCTTAATGTGCGTAATGTAACGGCCGGCATTTTTCTCCTCGGATTCAAGCGGATTCGGGTAATATCCAAGGCCCGAAATAGTAACACCGTTTTGCTCAAGAAGATTGTGAATTTCATCTACCTTCTTTTTGGACAGGTCCGCCACATCAATGTGAGTTACTCCGGCGTAGCGCCTCTCGGCCTTGCCCACAGGCCAGCACATAATCTCGACACAAGAGTATCCTGTCTGAGCCGCAAAAGATATTACTTCCTCGAACGTCTGATCCGCTAATATCGCACTTACAAAACCGAGCTTAATCATTTTCATAACTCCTATTACATAACTTCGACCCAGGTTTTTTTCTCATTACTCTCCATAATCTTCTCACACAGAACAAGCTCACGCAGCCCATCTCGGAAAGTCGGATAAGAAATAGGCCCTGACTTTTTACCAGATATGCAGCCGTACACTTCCTTGAATAGCTGCTTGAAAGTGTCAGGGAATCCTTCATTATGACCGCCCGGATAGTCAATCAAATCCATACATTCGGGATAGACCAGGGACGGGTCTCTCATCATAACTTCATTATTGCCGTCACGGTTTCCTATCCAGATTTGGTTCGGCGCCTCGGATTCCCAAGCAACGGCCCGTTTTGAGCCGTCTATCTCGAAATACAGCCTGTTTTTCCTCCCCGCAGCAACCTGGTTGACGGTCATAACACCCCTGCCGTTGTTTTCGAATTTAAAGAGGACCGTTGCATAATCCTCCGTATTTATGGTCATGTCCTGATAGTCTTCCGGCTTGAGGACCTTGCCGGCATAGGTCTCGACGGGCTTTAAGGGCTTTTTTCTGACTTTGTGAAAGGTCGCGAAATCGGCGCAGACCTCCCGAATCTTAAGGCCCGTTACAAATTCGATAAGGTCCATCCAGTGAGAGCCTATATCGGCGATGGCCCTGGACTGCCCGGATTGTTCCGGCTCCAGCCGCCAGTTGTAATCGGTCGGGTGAAAGAGCCAATCCTGCAAATAAGAACCCTGAACGGCAAATATCTTGCCTATATCGCCTTTGTCAACCATCAATCGAAGCTGCCTCATAAGGGGATAGTAACGGATATTAAAGTTGACAGCATTCACAAGACCTTGCTTATCCGCCAGCTCGACAAGCTCCTGTGCCTCAGCCACGCTAATGGCAAGAGGCTTTTCACAAATAACGTGCTTTCCGGCCTGCAAGGCCGCTCTGGCCATTTCGTAATGGAGGTAATTCGGCGAGCAGATGTGAACAGACCGGATGTTGCCATCTTTCAGAAGCTCTCTATAATCGCCGTAAAACCGGTCAATGCCGAGCATTTTAGCCTTCGACCCGGCAACATCATCGGAGCATTCTGCCAAAGCGACAACGTCGATACCACCTAAACGCCTCAATGCCTCAATGTGAGCCGGGCCAATGAAACCCGTGCCTATGACACCAACCTTAATTCTTTCCATATCTCTGATTCCTTACTCAGAAGTCGGAAGACAGAAGTCAGAAATCAGAAGTCAGTTCTGTCCTCTGTCTTCTGTCCTCTGTCTTCTGTCCTCTATTTTTTGTCCTATTTCCTTACCTGTTCTGAAAATTATCCTGTATGGACGCTTTTGCTCACCCCGTCCATCCGATGGGCGGGGCTCATCCCGGTTATGACAAATCAATGCCTGTCGGCAGATTCGAGATAAGCTCGTTGTTGGCATTCAGCCTTACGCCTTCTTCGATGGTAAGCGCAACATTCGCACCGTCCGTCACCGCTGCCCGTACGTTTCTGACTTTCTTCGAATCGCCGATTCTGACCACGGCCAGACCCCTCTCCAGAAGGCTCTCATATACGCCGTCATTAGGTTCGACCTTGGCGGTACCAGTTTACCAGGGTACCAGGTTATCAGGGTACCAGGTTATCAGGGTACCAGTTTATCAGGAAAAGATAGATTTGTCCTGATTTCCTGGTAATCTGATTTTCTGATATTCTGCATCCTCATTTCCTGATTCTCTGATTTCCTGATTTCCTGATTTCCTGATATTTTAACTTCCGAAGCCCTCGCCGTTGCCGCATGCAAAGCGATTGAGCATCACATCGCGATGGCACGGCTCCATCCATTCGGCAAAGTCGCGATTCTCAGTGACAATCGTAGCCTTCTTACCGGCACAGCCGAGCATCTCAGCGGAATCAGCGGCGCCAAAGTGGTCTCCCCAGATTAGCACGTTATCACCGCATTTGACCGGCTTTGCCTTGTTTATAGATGGATAGTACTCACACTTCGTATTCTTACACCGCAAAACATCTTCAAACGTGGTAACAAAGGGCAGGCCGATTCCAGGAATGTCGGGCTTTGCAACCCTGCCTCCTGCTGCGAGCAAAACAACGTCGAATCCCTTCATGTCTCTAACCTTTGGCTCGGTACGGAACTTCACTTCTACGCTCAACTTTTCGAGCTGGGACCTGAGCCAATCGGCGTACCACCGCATTTTGTTCTTACCAGGCACCGTGCAACAATACAATATTGCCCCGCCCAGCTCACCGGTTTTCTCGAAAATCGTGACTTTGTGTCCGCGCATTGCCGAGATTCGGGCCGCCTCCATACGGGCACTAAATTCGAAATAATATAGTACGGATACCACACATGTAAATGTGTGGAGGACTGGATGAGCAGACCCCACACTTACGTGTGGGGAATGGCTCCTCCAACAGCAGGGTTAATCGCACATCGCATGTCACGCTTAATCATCAGCGATTCCTGCCAGCAGCCAACAAGGCAGGAAATGCAACGTCGTATCTCCTGCTTTTTGCCAATCCTGGCCTTGTCGGCCCAATATGGGTCGGCAATCAACTGGCGGCTAAAGCCAACCATATCGGCTTTTCCCTCGGCCAGAATCTTCTCGCAGTAGTCAGGATTTCTTAAGGAATGACTGGTAATAACGGGAATCTTGACGTGTTTCTTAACTTCCTCGGCTGTGTACGTGTTCCATCCTTCGGGATAATACATCGGGTCCATTACTGCTCCGGGCGACTCAAATATCCCTGCGCTGATATCAACGTAGGCCAAACCCATTTCTTCCATAAGCTTAGCCACCCTAACGGTCTCATCGAGTGTCCTTCCCCCTTCTATCCATTCATCGCCCGAATAGCGAATGCCGAGGGGATAGCCCTTCCCGCATTTCATTTGAATCCGACTAACAATCTCCATCTTGAAACGCATCCTGTTGATAAAACTCCCGCCGAAACGGTCGTTTCGCTTGTTCACAAACGGGCTCATAAATTGTGCAATCAGGTAGCCATGGGCGGCGTGAAGCTCCACGGAGTCAAAACCCGCCTGCTGCACCCGCCAGGCAGCTTCGCTGAACTTCTCAATAAGGTCGTATATTTCCTCGACGGTCATAGCACGTATCGATTTGCCCTGGGCAATGCTCTCGGCATATATAACCTCATGACCGGCGGAGCCCGGGACATCCAGCACGTGGTCACTGACGGACATCAAATTCTTACGTGGCCATGCCGCCTGGCGACCCGGATGCTGTATCTGAACGGCACACTTTGCCCCGTAACGATGCATCGCCTCAGCGAGGTGAGCAAGACCGGGAATCAAAGGGTCTTCGTCAGCAGCCACACAGGTTACTGT
>JBAQFY010000174.1:0-1856 GCA_049287505.1 Sedimentisphaerales bacterium
GGGGAGGTCTGGTTCGACGGCCGGGACCTCCTGAAGGTGGGCGAGGAGGAGATCCGGCACGTCCGGGGCAACCTGATCGCCATGATCTTCCAGGAGCCCATGACCTCCCTGAACCCCGTCCTTACCATCGGGCGCCAGATCACGGAAGCCCTGGAGCTTCACCTGAAGATGAACCGGAACGCGGCCAACCGCCGGGCCGTCGAGCTCCTGGAGATGGTGGGTATCCCAGAGGGCCACACCCGCCTCAACGACTACCCTCACCAGTTCTCCGGCGGCATGCGACAGAGGGTCATGATCGCCATGGCCCTCTCCTGCAACCCCAAACTCCTCCTGGCCGATGAGCCTACCACTGCCCTAGATGTCACGATTCAGGCGCAGATCCTCGAGATCCTGGCCCGCCTCAGCAGCGAGTTCAAGACCGCGGTCATCATCATCACCCACAACCTGGGCGTGGTGGCGCGGTACGCCGACCGCGTCAACGTGATGTACGCGGGCAAGATCGTGGAGTCAGGCAGCGCCCGCGAGATCTATGGCCGGCCGCGACATCCCTACACTTTGGGTCTGCTGCGCTCGGTGCCGCGGCTGGACGAGGCCCGACGGGACAAGCTGGTGCCCATCGAGGGTCTGCCTCCAGACCTGGCGAACATACCCCCGGGCTGCTCTTTCTACCCCCGCTGCTCATATCGCATCGACCGCTGCCGGCAGGAGGAGCCGCCCCTGATGCTGGTCGACGAGAAGCACTACGCCGCCTGCTGGGTGGACGTGAGGCAGGGGAGGCCCGACGCCGATGACTCGTGAAGCAAACGTCGCCAGCACCATGGTCACCACCCAGACGGATAACGTCTTGCTCGACATCCGGGACCTGAAGATGTACTTCCCCGTCACGGCGGGCATCATCTTCCAGCGCAAGATCGCGGACGTGAAGGCCGTGGACGGCATCACCTTCTCCATCCGGCGCGGCGAGACCCTGGGCCTGGTGGGGGAGAGCGGCTGTGGCAAGTCTACCACCGGCCGCTGCATCCTCCAGCTCTACCGTCCCACCGGCGGCCAGATACTCTTCGGCGGCCGCGACTTGACGAAGGTCAAGGGCGGGGATCTGCGCGCCTTCCGACGCAAGATGCAGATGATCTTCCAGGACCCCTACGCCTCCCTCAATCCCCGCATGTCGGTGGGGAGCATCATTGGCGAGCCCCTGGCCATCCACAGCCTGGCTCGTGGCCGCGCCCGCAAGGAGCGGGTGGCGGAGCTGATGCGCATCGTTGGCCTCAACCCCTTCTACGCCAATCGCTACCCTCACGAGTTCAGCGGCGGCCAGCGCCAGCGCATCGGCGTGGCCCGCGCCCTGGCCGTAGAGCCCGACTTCATCGTCTGCGACGAGCCCGTCTCCGCCCTGGACGTGTCCATCCAGGCCCAGATCATCAACCTGCTGATGGACCTCCAGCACCAGTTCACACTCACCTACCTGTTCATAGCCCACGACCTGTCAGTGGTGCGCCACATCAGCGACCGGGTGGCGGTGATGTACCTGGGCAAGCTCATGGAGCTCTCGGACCGCAACGAGCTCTACGAGAACCCTCTGCACCCCTACACGAAGGCACTGCTGTCGGCGGTGCCCATCCCGGACCCGGCGGTGGAGGCCAGCCGAGAGCGCATCATCCTCACCGGCGACGTGCCCAGCCCGCTGCGGCCGCCGCCGGGCTGCGTCTTCCACACCCGCTGCCCCATCGCCATCGAGGAGTGCCAGGTGCACATCCCGGAGTGGCGAGAGGTCTCCCGGGGCCACTGGGTAGCGTGCCACCGCGTGTGAGAGGGCGTGAGGGCGGAAGAAGCAGACTAGGAGCGAGCAAGTGACGAGG
>JBAQFY010000175.1:0-20193 GCA_049287505.1 Sedimentisphaerales bacterium
GACACAACGACAACTTGAAGCAATAAACTTAACCGGCCAATCGGCTGGGACAGGGAAGCTATGTCCCGGTAAAACCAGCGGTTTCACCTCGTACAAGCCTGAAAAAACTCGCTTGTTTTAGGCCTAGGAGAGTATCTTTTTAAAAGTAACAATTACCCAAAAGTTATCGATCACCGTAAATGGTTGTTGACGTTGAGTTGACATCGATTCTTACAGATTCTTTAAGTGATGACCTACTTACTATTTTTAAGACGGTCTTTACGTTGCCAATAGTTATTCCATATCTGGTGACTATGACAAACTTCTGAAACTGTCTGAGAATATCAGTAAAATAGTTTAAACCATAACGGTCTTGGTGTATCATTATCTGTGCGATCGCTTATGGTATAGCCCGAATGCGTTGGGCCTAGAATGTGCTCAGGAATTAACCGATTAAGATGGAGGGCCATAGCAGATGAAACAGGTACATATAAGATTTTTAGTTATCGCAGCTTATCTATTCATAGGAACTATCTGTGCTTATTCAGATGAGAATTGGCTACAGTTCAAATACGATTGTCGAAATTCGGGGAATGTGCCTGAAAGGAGCTTGAACGCTCCCCTGGGTTTGGTTGGAGCCGTCCCTTTAACCGATGCTATATTCACAGCACCGGTAGTAGCAGATGGACATATCTATGTAGTTGATGGATCAGGAGTTGCCTTTTGTCTCGATGCCGAAACATTGCGTGTTGATTGGAAATTTCCAAGTGCTGGTGGCAAATCTAATTGCAATAATGTATCATCGCCGGCTGTTGCAGAAGGTTATCTTCACTTCGGCACGATGGCCGGTTCCTATTACGTGCTGGATATGGTCAGTGGAACAGTTGTGAAAGAAATCTCATGCGGTGAGCCAATTTTTAGTTCTCCTGTCATAGCTAATGGCCGGGTTTATTTTGCCACGCTGGGCTCACGAGTTTATGCCCTTGAACCAGACGGCACTATTTGCTGGATCTGGGACTTCGTCAAGGAACGGCTCGGCTTTAATGCAAACCGTTGGAGCGGCCACGATTGGCCTAAGCACAAGGGAACGCGAGTGACACGGAATGAACAGTTCTGCTGTACGAAGAACCTGGTGGCATATGGCAAGACGTTAGTCATCCCCGCTGGTGGCTCGGTGGTATGGCTGAAAGATGCTGGAGATAGCGCTAAGGTTCATACAATACACGAGCCTCGTAATACCACCCTCGGATTGAGTATCGGCGAGGATGGAATGGTCTATAGGCAATGGACTCTCTTGGACAATGGTGGTAGAGTAGATACTCTGCGGCTTGATGACGACAAGGTACAAAGTGGCTATGTTCGTGGAACTGAGACGAGCACTCGGGGTGGACTATTGAGTTTCTGTTCTGTCAGTTTGAGAGGCCAGGATGTTTACAGATGCAGACCGGAAGAAGGTTTTGGTTTTTGTAAGCATTCTCCTGGCCAGGAGCAGCCTCAACACTTGGGTGGGTATCCGTCTATTGCTTCACCAATTATTCTTCGAGACACAGCAGTGTATGGTGGTCTGGATGGAAATCTTTATATTGTCCGGCTGTCAGGAAACGGCGAAGCCTGGTCATTTAAGACCGCTTTTGGTAAAGTGATATCAGCTCCTGCCGCAGTTTGTGATGGTAAAATTTACGTTGGGTGTAAAGATGGTTACCTGTATATCCTTGGCCCTGAGGGTAAAGCCCCACTACCATCAAAAAACCTTCAGGTTTGGAAAGTTCGGAGTCGGCTCACAAGCAAGCTCGCTGATGCTAAGTACGATCGATTTACCAGCTTTGGTAACTGGGCAAATACAAACCTGGATACTCAAGGTATAGCGCCGCCATTTAAGATTAGTTGGATTCGTCGTTATGAAGGTACTACGAAACATTTTTCTACTTTTGGCGGTGGTAGAATGTACACTCACACAGCCGAGGGGCAAATCTTCGCCGTCGAGCAGGAAACGGGACGCTTGTTATGGCGTCGGTATTTTCCCGGAGTGCATATCTGTTATACTTCGCCTCTTTATTACAAGGAACGCCTCTTAGTTCCTCAGGCTGGACTCAGCCAATGCCTTTTGCGCTGTCTGGACACAGCGAATGGGAAGCTTCTTTGGGAAGCTCCTTTCTCTGGATCGCCGAGCTGGAACAGAAATTGCCTCCTGTGGTGTACAAGAACCTTGCCATTTACATGTTTAGTTCTGGTAGATATGGCAAGTATGCCCCGAAAGAAGCCGAGGAAAGAATAAATTGGCTGTTCGGACACCAGGACAATCCAGGTTTTCCGAGAAGCCATAAATCCTTGCTACGTGCATATGATATAGACACCGGCAAGGAAGTTTGGACAAATTACTTCTCCGAGTTTGGTTCTGGTGGTGATGATGCGGGGGTATGTCTTATGGATGGAACGCTTTACTACTCATGCTATTTTGGCCATTCAGCAAAAAATAGAAGAGGTCTTCCAATCGCCAAAGGTCTTACTGCGGCTATTGAACCCCAGACAGGGCAGGTTATTTGGTTGACCACAAAGTACTCTGTTCACGGCGGTTGTACTATTAGCGGGGAGAATGGGCGACTTTATTTGGGCGGATACAATAAGCTTGAAGATGGCAACAGTTTCGTGTGGTGCATAGATGCACGGGATGGTTCAATGATCTGGAAATCTGAACCGGTTCGAGAAGCTATACAGGTAGTAACGATAGGCCCAAAATTTCTATTTGTGCATGCTCAATACAGGAACGGTTTTCTGTTAGACAAAGACACTGGCAAAATCATCACTACTCTAACTCAAGGTTATAAGTGCTCACGGTTTACTCTTTCTGAGCCGTATCTGCTTGGTTCTAATTGTACTGGCTAATTTCATTTTCGTTCTTTAACCCTTAGCGGAGCCAATAAGTTATGTCGCTTGTAATGATAGAAACGAGCCGACTCTCTCCGTTTGTTTCTGCGTTTTACAAAACGCATTGCCCAGCCGGGATATCTGCGGTCGCAGGCTTGTCTCAACAGCGAGTACAACAGAGCGCGAACCAGCGGAACTGCCAGCGCTGGCGTGTACTTTTTTCCCCCGGCGCGTTTCCAAAATCAAAAACCATGTTGCAACAAGCGAGAGCGTTTGATGATGGTACCAACCTGTCCAGGTACGCACTTCATAATCAGAAAGCCCTGCCTCACTCTTGGCTCGCTTGAGACTATCTTCTATACGATGTTCGGCCTTGATAACACGTGCCAGCTCTTGCAAAGGTGTATCCACAGGAGCATTGGAAAGATAGTAATCGTACTTTACTTTGCCGTTTCCATCTGGCGTACGCGTAACTATCAAAAGTTCTTCTGTAAAATCATGCCAACTGCGTTCTGTTCGGGCCACAACACGCCTCTTAACAATCTCCAAAACCAAAGGACCTTTTTCACCATCTCGAACATCGATGCGCGTCCAGGTATCCTCCGTCAACGAATTACGCCATACATCAACACGTTGAAAAGGCTGTCTTGGCCGTTGACCTCGACCACCATAGGCAGGAGGCAAACTCTCAAGGTCACGAATACCACTATTGGATGGAACAGCCAGAAGATACCGTTCGTCCAAAGCCCGCAAATCCCTGCGAAAACGGCTCGAACGGCCCATTTCATCATCTCCGGCTATCCAGCTATGAGGCAAGTATTTGCCGTTGTTCTTGAGCATATCCAACGCCAGTTCGTGACGCGTTTGATAGCGAATCTGTTTTGGAACACCACACTTGTTTCGACGAGCTTTGTCTTTGGCCCACTGTTTAGGAAGATACAAACGCGTATCCACCAATCCATGCTGCTTACCAGAAGCATAGCCCATGTAGATAGCCACTTGCCCATTGTCCACTTTGCCCAGTCGTCCCAGCCACTGACGCTGCACCCCCACCGAATCGTGGCCACACTTTTTGTGGGCCGATGGGTCAAAGACAATTACCCCATCATCCTCACCAAGTTCAGCACCAACCTGCCTGGCCAGTTCTTCCAACAGTGGTTGATGATCCCATGGGGCCGCACCTATGAACCGTTGCAGGGCTCGGCGATCCTGGTCGTAGCGGTAGGCAATCGACTCCACATTTTTTCTCTTCAGGTCCGACAACAACCCAGAGATATAGGTCTGAGCATTTTGCTTTGGCTCACGCCTGCCCAAAGAAGCTATAAGGGGCTGAGCAAACTGTTCCAAACGTTTCAGCATACCGCCGGCCACTTCTTGCTTGATATTAGCTTGCCGAAGAATTTTGCGTTTTCGTATTTCAAATCGTCGCTCCATCGTTCTACCTTTCCATGGGGACTATTCCCCTGGAAAGTAAATCGTATAAACGACTTAGAATTCTTTAATAATGTTGGACAGTAGAACTATACTGAATCAATCAGTATAAGCCCCGTTCTCATGCAAATCCTTCTGCCATTCCAGCAGAAATAATGTTTAATCTACAGTTGAATCTCAAGGTCGATACAGCCGAATGTCATCAAAATACATAGTCCCTGAATCGCCAGGTGTTGTGTTATCTTGGGTGCCTATGCCGATACCGATGCTATTGACATTAGTCAAATCCACTCCTTGGTCTGCAAACGCCTGCAGGTCGATTCTCCATTCGGTCCACTCATCTAACAATGATGCATCCGGATTTTCGTTATAGACCACAGCGCTGCCATTAAGAACCACATACATCGGCTCAGGGTCGTTGCTTATTATCTCAATATCCTGATTCATCCACTGCTGCTGACTGACGTTTCCGGTGATACTTACGTTCGAGAATTGGGCCTGGCACGTTGCATCGGTGTTATGTGACGTCACTGCCAAACCGACATAGACACTCGCGTTCATCTGGATGCCCTGGCTCAAGGCGCCCTCTACCGGCACCCAGGAGGAGCCGTCGGCCGAATGGAAGGCTGTAAAATTGCCGCCAACGTCACGCTCCAATTTCACCCAGTGCGGTGCAGTGATCCCGGCCTGGTCCGTGTTGAAACTATCGCCGCCAGTATTAGTACGGCCTTCGGAGGCCACCCCGCTGCCGGGCGTAACACAGGCTAAGGCGTGTTTGGAGCCCGGCTCCAGTGTATCACGAATCATAACACCGGCCTTGGCCCATGGGTCCGTGTTATCGACGCTCAGGACCCTCGCTATAATTGAGCCGGGACCGGTGAGCATCTTATAGGCATAGTGGAACTCGTCGGACTGACCTGTAATATCTGCGCCGGAAGCGGTTATCGTGTAGGTGCCAGCAGGGCCTTCTGAGAAGCTGCCGACAAGCCCCGGATAACCTCTAAACCACAGGGACAATTCTTTAACACCTTCTCTGGTCCAATCCTGCGCGGGGCTAAACTGACGTTCAGCTTGCGAATAAGTTGCCGTGCCAATGTTGTTGTAGAAATACGGCATTGACTGCCTGCCACCGTGAACAATTGTTGTTTCGGCGATGTGCTTTCCCTCAATAAAATCTGCCTGATCTAAGTCATAACCTACAAGGGCACCGTTTGTCTCAATCTCATATCCGTCCATCCACGTACTGTATAGCTCATCGGGGGGATAGTCATTGTAGTCCTCGAAGTCATCCACGACAAGAAAGCTGCCTGTTGTAAAGCTCCAGACTTTACCTACCCACGGACTTTCAGGATTGAGGTTATTGACCTCGTCAACACGCCAGTAGTAGGCGGTCTCCAGCTCAAGCTGCCCTGGGTCAAGGCTTTCGGAACCGAGGTCGTAAGTGCCTTTGTACTCGGGTGAGCCTGTGCCGGCATTACGCACAGCCTCCTGGTCGGTGCCGAAGTACACATCATGCGAAGCAGCGTAATTTCCAGGTTGCCAGCGTAGAACGGATGTCTGCTCTACTTCAATGCCACCGTCTGTGGGGACCGGACCAAATGCATTTATTGGCTCGTATGGCGACAGGTAGCTACCTTGAATTATCTCTTGCTCGCGGATGCCGGCGCCTCGCCAGGCCACCTGGCAGTGGTCCCAATCAGGACCTTCCTTCCACAACGTCATGATGTAGTATTTGTTTCCGCCTGTCAATGAGATAGGTTCGGACTTCCGAGAAAAAGTATCGTAGGATCCCCAGACAGGTTCAGAAGCGAGTAGTTGTACATTGGCGGGGTCGTCATCGGTACTCAGCCACAATTCGCCTTGGTCGGCACTGGAGAACCAGAACGTATAGTCGCCGGTCAGCGGCGCATAGAGCCAACCATGAATTCGGGCTCCATAGTTGTTGCCAATGCTGTCAGCGGTGCCGAACTCGGTTAGCTCATCGCTCCAGGTTGGGTCGTCCGGATAGCTCGGATTCTCCAGGAGGAGGTTCAAAGTGGAACCGGCAATGCCCTCCCACATATCAAGAACGACCGTACCAAGGCCTTCAAGAGTAGTAGTGAAGCTCCAGACATTGCCTGTATGTGTTTGGCTACCGTCGAACTCGTCGATCCGCCAATAATAGGTCTTCTCGAGTTCGAGCAGGTCGGGGTTGAAGGTAGCAGTTGTGACGGAACCTTTGTCTGTTCCCCCGGTGCCGGCTTGTACATCCTGGAGGTTATCGCCGAAATACAAATGATTTATGACCGAATCTGCGCCTGGAATCCAGCTCAGCGTGATATTTGGGTCAACGAACATGACACCATCGACCGGAATGGGATTGAAGGCAGTCTTTGAGGGGACCGTGAAGCTCCAGACATCGCCTTTGTGTACAGTGCCATCGGCGTCGACCTCATCGATTCGCCAGTAATATGTCGTTCCCGGAGGTAGTCCCTCCGGATAAGGACTTCCGGCGCTGCCGACAAGGAAGAAACTATTGGTTGTGGAACCGATGAATATGTCCGTATCTTCTTTCGTGGCGCTGTCTACTTTGATAAAATTGTCACCGAAATACACATCGTGCGAGGCGGCATAATCTCCCGGTAACCACCCAAGACTCACCTCTGTACCGGAATGCAGGGCACCATCAGCCGGCTCTGGACGCCGGGCCTTTGTTATAGGGGTCATCGAAGATACCACTAAGGCGTTCATAAAACCGAAGGGATTACTCGCACCCGATTCTTCGACGGTGCCTTCTCCAGGACCGCATTCCAGGACGATTGTGCCGGTTCCATCTGACTGAGCTGTACCGGTAAAGGCGTTGTCATATTCATTCCGAGGTGCTATACCGCCGTTGAACGCGGTCGTGAGAACATGTTCCCCATTGCTTGTCCATTCCCCGACCCGATCGCCTGCGCTGCCTGTGTCATATGCATAAATAGTTATCTCGTAGGTCTGATTGGCCTGGAGCCCCGATAATGTAACCGTCATACCACCCGGCCGAGAAAAGATGAAATCACGATAGATCAGCTCGTACGGTATTCCAGTTGGTGCGCCGCGCCAGCGTGCATCGAGAGTGCCTGCAAGTTCAACTGTAATACCTTCTACCTCCGAGCCACTGTCAGCGAGGGTAAAAGAAGTAAAGCCGGTCTCTGTCTGTGAAGAAACATTTCTGTTGCTAATATCCAGCTTTAGGATGGGGTAGCTGGCATTTGCCGTCCATCCAGTCAAACCAATAGTGACTATCGCCACAAGTAACAGGGGCAATAATTCTGCAAAATTCTTTCTCATTATTCTATCTCCAAAAATCTTAATGACTGCATGACACGTTAGAAAGCAGCTATGACTATGTACTTTTACCCACACGATTTGAAACTTTCCCCTTCTTTATCTTTTAAGGGGCCTGTCTCACAGAGCCTCTGTTTCTTGACGGAACCAATGGGCCTATACCGAATCAATCGGTATAGGCCCCGGATTAATTCAAGATTTACTCAATCGAAAACAGCAATGTTAGTTACCTGCAAGGTACATAGTCTCACTATCAGACAAAGCCCGGTTGTATATCGCGACCTCATCAATTGCGCCAATCCAGTCGCATCTCCATCCATCCGAGCCGATAAGCAGGGAGGAAGGGCCGCCGCGATGACTGTAGCGGGCTCAGGGCTCAGGGATAGCAGAGATGCAAAACGGGTCTATACCAAGACCTCCTTCTTCCGGCAGTCTATAAGCCGTCAAAATAACGCCATAGATAGGTATTCCGAGGTTATGACCGTTCCGAATGCCACTTGATCGCCGTAGCCTGTGTAGCCTGTACTGGCAAAATCGGCGGGTGAAAACACAACGGCGTTTCCTACGGGATCGCCCATTGCGTCCAAGGCCTGCATAGAGCCGTTATCATTGCCGCTTTTCTCGAAGATGAAGATTGTAGTGACCGCTTGACCGAACATTGTCTGCATATAAGGCTGGTTGTCGGCGGTTGCAGCCGTAGCAAGACTGAAATTGTCGGCGTTCTCTGCAGGCTGTGGCTCCGAAGCGGGAGGATCGGGAAACATCGTCGTCCCAACGATTAGATCGCTCACAGGGATACCATTGATCGACAGTATATCCCCAAAGTCACCGGTTGCCTCCATCGTCTCGATTGGATTCACCGTGATAACCGGCGTCGCCCGTTTACCAGCAAGGTACATAACCTCACCCTCAGACAAAGCTCTGTTGTATATCGCGACCTCATCGATAAGGCCGGTCCATTCGCGATCTGTATTTTGAGAATTGTTGCCGATAAAGAGAGGATAGGTGGTGACATTGATCAGTCCGGTTGACTCTTCGGATGCATCCAGCTCACCATCTACATACATGTAGTTCATCGTGCCATCGTACACCCATCCGACGTGATGCCACTGTTCATCGTCCACGGGGGTGACCCCGTAGGTCCAGTCCCCAGTCGTACCGCTCACAGCGGCCTCCATGAAGTTATTCTCACCTGCCCGTGATGACCGCCAGGAGCTGTCACCTCTGGAGAGGACAGTGTTCCAGCCCTTGTCAAATGCGACAACCTTTATCCAGTACGTGATGGCGATCTGCTCGGTGATATCGAACTGCGGAGGAGCCCCACAATCCACGTAGTCACCGTCACCATCGAGATCCAGCGCCATACCGTAGCCAGCCGGCCCTTCTGCAAATTTCGCATCGCCAACCAAAGTACCATGGAGCTCGTTGCCGGAACTATCATTCGCGTCGTTCTCAAATGCGTAGTGAGCCACCAGACCTTCGGTGCCGGGGTCAACCGGCGTCGCCCGTTTACCGGAAAGGTAAAGAACCTCACCCTCAGACAGAGCCTTGTTGTAGATACGAATTTCATCCATGACTCCGTTGAAATTGTACTCGCCAGTTGAGAAGGGCTCACAACCAATCATAAAAGACCCCGGTGAAGCGCCAAGCGCCTGAGTTGTAAGCAATTCTCTGTCCAGCACTCCATTAACGTATGTCCTGATGTAGCCATCCGCGAGAGAATAGACACCTACAACGTGATACCAGACACCCACCTCGATCACTGTCCCGCCACCAACACTTCTGTTGAGAACGGACGAGTTACTGGCAGTTCGAATTTCAAATTCAATCTTGTCATTGTATACGCTCATCTTGTAGCCGCCATTGGCACCGTCCTGGTTCCCCCCAACCTTATGGTCAGCACCCTGAACAGCAACTTTGATCCACGCCGAGACCGTAACTGCATCTGTAATACTCAAACTCGGATCGTTCCCACAGTCCACGTAGTCGCCGTCACCGTCAAATTCCATCGCCATTCCGTAGCTGGCTGGCCCTTCTACATAGATTGGGTCGCCAAACACAGTACCATGGTTCTCGTTGCCGGAACTATCATTCACGTCATTCTCAAATGCAAAGTAAGCCACCAGACCGTCTTTGCCGGGATTAACCGGCTTGGGCCCGGGAATGGCTGTCACCGTAGTCTTGCCACTCCTGGTATTATAGTCCAGTTCGAATTTGCCACTGCCACTATAGGCAGTAATCAGGCCCGCTGCGATAAGGTCATTGATTTTCGTCCTCTCGTCACCTGCTAACACTAACGTACCTTCGGTGACATCTATCAGGCCGGTTGCGTTCACCTTCAGCTCGCCGGGCTTGGTAACGTTATATGTACCACCCTGAAGAAGTAGTTCCCCGAATGCTCCACTACCCGTGGGAATTACCGCCTCCCCGGCGTTGATTGTACCGCCGGTCATAATCAAAGTACCTGCGCCGCCGCCCCATCCAAGCTCGAATTCATTAACAACACTTATGGTGCCGCCACTCATTTCCCAGATGCCGAAGGAGTCCGCTCCATCGCCCCACCAAATCCATTCTGCTACCTCAAGGGTTCCACCGGTCATCGTCAGCGTAGGCTCACCAGGCGCTTCAGTAAAGATGCCATTAGCCTTAGCATCGATACCATCCTGAATAACCGGACCGTTTGGTGCCCCTGCAGCTGGTACATCGATCCTGACGTCGTCGGCAAGTGTTGGGACTCTACCCAGGTCCCAGTTTTCCGGCGTGCTCCAGAGGTGGTCGGCGCCAAGATCGGTCCACTGGATGTCTTCAGCGTTACTGACAGAGCCCAGCACCAAAACAAAAGGAATTAAATAAATCAATTTCTTACACATAATAATCCTCCTTCTTTAAAAAAGTTACAGTAATGACTTACTGTGTCTTGGCCACACACCAAAACACGTGTTGTTTTTCAAGAAAACAACAGAAAAAAATTCACCGTCACTAAGTACGGCATCTCCCCCCAGATCAGAATAATTTGGTACGATTTGACACAACCTCCTTCCTTTCCGTCGTGGCTCGGCCACGCCGAGACAGGCAAAGACCCAATATGAACTGAGCCGTTAACTGAAATGTAAAATCTTCGCGTTGAAGTACAAAATTCTTACGAAGAACTCTATACCTTACTAACGAACCTTCCGGCTACGCTAATTTACACGAAAAGTACAGCACTTTCGCTTGCCAAAAAGCCAAATATCCACAGACTTTACCTTTTTTACATATACCAAATTGACTATCTTTCCGTCAAGGATAATATCGAAATAAAATTAAGTGTTGGTCAAATCTATATCTCCTTGTAAAAGTGTCTTTTAATTGGATTTCTGCTCCCTGCTTGCTGCGCTCGGAATAACGGGTTGCAGGTAGCGTTCAGCGTATGGACTGTCTTGGGCATTCCGTCTGCCCGGAATTGCCACTCGCTGACGCTTCAGGCTCTGTCCCCCGTCGTCCTTCCTCTTTCATTCGTATCTAATAGTCTTTAAAATTACTCATCCAGTTTGGCCAGTCACTCGTTCTTACATCGCCCGCTATGGTCCAGGGGCCGGCCGTGTCGAACTGCCGATGCCACTTTAGGGTCCATAACTGCTTGAGGCCGATTTTGGGAGCAGACCAATCTAAGAAAAGGCCATTGATATGCCCCACGTGCCGATTCATACACGAGAATTGCATTTGATTTGAGCGGTCGCCGTCATAAGCGGGAGGTGCGTCTGTCGGAGCAGGGCTGATAGCCACGTACATACAATCCACAAATACAGGTACGTTATCTGCACCTTTAACGCCGGTCTTCCTCCAATACTCCGGGCCGGACTTGTTGAGAATGTAGCGGTTCATGGCATAACTGCCGAAGAAACCTTCTTTCGGCACCCATGAGCCACCCCAACCCCAGTCCGAGTCAGCCGGCCCCTCCTTCCAGCCCCAGGTGCCGTACGGTCCAAAGTGAACGTCGGGATTCTTGGCCGCCGGGCAGCATCGCATCATTGGATCGTTATAGTATGGTTGATAGAATTGCGGCCACATCTTTGAATAATCGGTCCCGAAAGGCCTATCATGGAAATAGCCCTCGTTGTCGTTGGTGTACATTGCAAGGATGAGGGCCCATTGTTTGAGCTGGCCCTGGCAGGCGGCGGTGCGGGCCTGCTTCTTGACCTGATTCAAGGTGGGCATCAAGATAGCCATCAACAGGGCAATAATGGCGATGACCACGAGAAGCTCGATTAACGTGAATCCGATTCGTCTGTTCATAATAGCCTCGCATCCTGACTATATGGAAATCGATGACACAAACTACTTATAACGTTTTAGTGGCTCAAAATCAAGACATTTTTTTTAGCATCTCTCGTTACAAAAAACCGCAAATCCAAGGCACAGAGCTAATAAAAAGAAAACCACCAACTGACAATTTCCTCTGATAGCCAAAGCTCTTAATTTAAAATGTCTTTCACCCAGAGAGGACGCCATGCACAGTGTTCCGAAGGTTCCGAAGGTATAATCAGTTCTCTCTATGCAAATGTCGTCAAAGATGATAAACTCATTACTCTTTTCATTACTGTGTTGTCATAATACGACTGATTATTTATACTTGTGCGAAGATAACACATGGATTTACATAGTATTGACATTGTCATCATCTTTGCCTATCTGGCTATAACAGTTGTGATAGGCTTTTGGGTCTCCAGGCGAGCCTCCAAGGACCTTGATTCTTATTTTCTCGGGGGGAAAAGCCTGCCGTGGTATATTCTCGGCATCTCGAATGCATCGGGTCAGTTTGACATCACAGGGACTATGTGGCTGGTGTATTTGTGCTTCGTCTATGGGCTGAAGAGCGTATGGATTCCCTGGGTCTGGCCGACATTCAACCAGATTTTTCTGATGGTGTATGTCGGCATGTGGTTAAGGCGTTCTAATGTCCTCACCGGCGCCGAGTGGATACAAACCCGGTTTGGCCGGGGCACCGGGGCCAATCTGGCCCATATCAGTGTGGTACTCTTTGCCCTGATAAATGTAATTGGCATGATCGCTTATGCCTTCAAAGGTATCGGCAAATTTGCTCAGATCCTTCTGCCGTGGGGCCTGAACCAGAATACCTATGCGCTTATAATACTAAGCATCACAACTATCTATGTAGTCAAAGGTGGTATGTTCAGTGTCGTTCTGACCGAAGTCCTGCAATTCGCTATTATGACTATCGCCTCCATTATCGTAGGTGTGATTGCTATCTATCATGTCAGACCTGAGATGATAGATGCCGTTGTGCCGGCCGGATGGCAAAACCTCTTTTTTGGGTGGAGACTCGACTTAAACTGGTTCGGCGCGTTTGACATGGTCCAATCCAGTATCACAAAGGACGGGTTTTCTCTTTTTACAGTGATTATGATGCTTATGCTGTTCAAAGGGATTTTGGCCAGCATAGCCGGCCCGGCACCTAACTACGACATGCAGCGTGTCCTAGCCACACGTAGCCCCAGGGAAGCTTGTCTGATGAGCGGCACGGTCAACGTAGTCCTGTATTTTCCTCGCTATATGTTGATAGCAGGTTTGACCATGTTAGCTTTGGGCCCGCTCCGCGAAACGCTTCAAGGAATGTGGGCAACCGCCATACAAGAAGGTACACAGCCGGATTTCGAACAGATCCTCCCAGTTGTCATACAAAGCGCTATCATCCCGGTAGGCCTGACCGGACTGTTGCTGGCTGGATTGCTGGCAGCGTTTATGTCCACATTTGCAGCGACGGTTAACGCCGGACCAGCTTATATTGTGAATGATATCTATAAACGCTTTATCAACCCGACAGCCTCCAACAAGGTACAGGTACGAATGAGTTATCTTACAACTATATTGGTGGTAGCGGTGGGTATTGTTTTCGGATTTTTGACAGAGACCATTACTGAAGTCACGCTCTGGATTGTAGGCGGTCTGTATGGGGGGTATGTAGCGGCCAATGTACTGAAATGGCACTGGTGGCGATTCAACGGATTCGGCTTTTTCTGGGGAATGATCATCGGGACCCTGGGGGCCCTGGTAGTCCCTCCAATAGTGGAGCACCTCTGGCCCGGTACCAATACACTTTACGCCTTTCCTGCCATCTTTCTTTTTTCGGTTCTTGGGTGTTTGCTCGGCACGCTTCTGACTAAGCCGGAGGACGAAGAAATCCTCAAGAAATTTTATATGTCCGTTCGTCCCTGGGGATTCTGGAAGCCAATCGCAGACAAGATAAAGGCCGAGCAGCCCGGCTTTGAGCCTAAAACTGATTGTGGCCGTCACTGGTTCAATGTAATTGTTGGCATCATCTGGCAAACCTCCCTGGTGGCTTTACCGGTCTATATCGTGATTCAAAAACCACGAGGCATTGTTAGTGCAATGGTGGTATTGGTTGTTACGACGCTAATTCTAAAGAAGAGCTGGTTTGACCATCTTCCCAGTGAAAAGTAATGAAGCCCTGGCTCATGCGGGATAATAATGTCACATGAAACAATGCGACAATTCGGTGAGTCTGTAAGGCACGAGCTTGAGGACAACCTTGTTCCGTTCTGGCTTGAAAGGGTGGTGGACCCGGAACACGGCGGATTTATCGGCCAGATGTCCAATGACGGAAGGATTGACCCCAAAGCCCACAAGGGTTTAATCCTGCACACCAGATTACTTTGGACCTTTTCGGCCCTGTATCGATTTAATAAAGATCCTCGGTGTCATAATATGGCCCGACGTGCATACGATTATCTTGAGACCTACTTTAAGGATCGTTCATACGGTGGGACTTTTTGGCAAGTGGACTATCAGGGGCACCTCCTGGACGGCAAGAAGAAGATTTACGGCCAGGCGTTCTATATCTATGCGTTGGCCGAGTATTACCAGGCCTTTGGAGAACCTTCGGCACTCCAACGCGCCAAGCAGGTGTTCGAGCTGGTCGAAACGCACAGTCGGGATAAGACCTTTGGGGGGTATATCGAGGTCTGCAACAGGGACTGGTCCGTTGCCGAGGATTTGCGGCTCAGTGACAAAGACATGGACGAGAAGAAGTCAATGAACAATCACCTGCACCTGCTGGAGGCTTATACGAATCTTTATCGCATCCGGCCGGATACCCGGCTCCGCGACTGTTTGACAGAACTCGTCAACATATTCGATCAGCGGATTGCGGACCCAGCCACCGGTCACCTGCATCACTTTTTTGACGAATCGTGGCAACCTAAGTCGGCCAACTACACGTTTGGCCATGATATCGAGGCCGGTTGGCTATTGTGCGAGGCCGCCGAAGTCCTAAGCGACCCGAATGTAACATTACGAGCTCAGCGTTTGGCTCTGCGACTGGCCCAGGTCACGCTGTCCGAAGGGCTCGAAGACGATGGAGGTCTGTGCTACGAAGGACAGGACGGGCAGGTTACGGACCGGAACAGAGAATGGTGGCCACAGGCCGAGAGCGTTGTAGGCTTTCTGAACGCCTGCGAGCTGTCGGGTGAGCGGTCGTTCTTAGAAGCGGCCCAAAATACGTGGGCCTTCATTGAAAAATATTTTGTTGACAGGGAGCACGGGGATTGGTTCTGGCGAATCGACCCGACCGGCCGTCCCGATCCGAATGAGCCGAAGGTATCGCAGTGGAAGGGGCCGTATCATAGCGTGCGAGCATGTTTGGAGGTAATCAGAAGACTGACGCAGATAACTTTGGCGAGCTGAAACCAATATAACATGGCAGGAGAACGGAACCAATGAAGGATAATGAATACAACGAACGAGTCAAGCATCTCTTAACCGACTATGAGGCCCTGATTGAGCGGCCTAACGAAAAGACGAGGGACACAAACGGTGTTGTCGAGCGTTATCGTTACCCCGTGCTTACAGCGGCACACATCCCCGTTTTCTGGCGATATGATCTCGACCCCACCACAAATCCATTCCTCTGCGAACGCATGGGAATCAACAGTACCTTCAACGTCGGTGCCATAGAATTAAACGACCATATCTATCTGGTGGCGCGGGTTGAAGGAGCCGATCGCAAGTCGTTCTTCGCCGTCGCCGAGAGCCGCACCGGTATCGACCGCTTTCGATTCTGGGACTACCCTGTCGAGATGCCACCGGCAGATGCTGAGGAGACCAACGTCTATGACATACGCTTGACCAAACACGAGGACGGCTGGATCTACGGGGCGTTTTGTGCCGAGCTTCATGACCCGGATCACCCGGAAGACCCTTCGGCCGCCATTGCCCGCTGTGGCATAGCACGCACGAAGGATTTAAAATCGTGGCAGCGACTGCCCGATTTAAAAACCCCATCGGCCCAACAACGCAACTGTGTGCTGCACCCCGAGTTCATCGACGGCAAGTACGCCTTTTACACACGGCCCATGGCCGACTTCAAATCAACCGGAACCGGTGAGGGGATTGGCTGGGGTCTGTGCGAGGATATCGAGCAGGCCAGGATTTCCGAGGAGGTGATTATAGACCGCTGCATTTATCATACAATCACCGAAGGCAAGAACGGCCAGGGCCCGACCCCAATAAAGACAAAAAAAGGATGGCTTCATCTGGCCCACGGTGTACGTGACACGGCGGCGGGGTACCGCTATGTTCTCTATATGTTCCTGACCGATTTGAATGAGCCGTGGAAGGTGCTCGCCAAGCCAGGCGGGTATTTTATGTCGCCACTGGGGGATGAGAGAGTAGGCGATGTTTCCAACGTGCTCTTTTCCAATGGCTGGGTCGCCCGCGATAATGGTGAAGTGTTTATCTACTACGGGTCGTCCGACACAAGAACCCATGTCGCGACCAGTACTGTGGACAGACTGTTGGACTATGTCACTAACACGCCGCCGGACGGGTTGCGCTCGAGCCGGTGCGTCAAACAGCGCTGCACATTGATTAAGAAAAATCTAACCAATCCCTCGTGGAAGTCACTTATGTAGAGACGTTCTGCAAATAAGAACAATTTTGAAGAAAGGAGAGAAGACATGAAAAGGTCAATCGTTTGCTGGATTATGCTACTGATGTTGGGTGTCGCTTTCGGAGCTGAGAGCGGTTCTAATACGATGCTCAAGCTAACCGATCCGCTCGCAACAGCCGAGACGAAGGCCCTCTATCGAAACCTGCATAAGGTGGCGCAGAAAGGTATCCTCTTCGGCCACGAGGATACGCTGGCCTATGGGGTAGGATGGAAGTCTGCCGAGAACGATTTTGATAGCGACGTTCACAGGGTCTGCGGCAAATTTCCTGCGGTTTTCGGCTGGGACCTTGGCCATATCGGTACAGATGCGAACATCGATGGCGTCCCGTTTGAAAATATGAAGCTCTGGATTGCGAAAGGCTATGAAAAAGGAGGGATTAGTACAATTAGCTGGCACGCCCGCATCCCCGGAACAAAACAAAGCGCCTGGACTCAGAAAAAGGTCGTGAGTAACCTTTTGCCCGATGGGGACATGCACAAGGCCTATCTGGTCAAGCTGGATCAGATAGCGGCATTTCTCGCCGATTTGAAAGGTTCCGGTGGCGAACCGGTGCCCGTCATCTTTCGGCCTTTCCATGAGCACAACGGCAACTGGTTCTGGTGGGGCGCGAAGTGGTGCACGCCTGATGAATACAAACAGATTTGGCGCTTTACAGTGGATTATCTGAGAAAGACAAAAGGTCTGCACAACATTATTACCGCCTACTCCCCCGACCGTTTCAAAGACCGCGAAGAGTATCTCGAACGCTATCCCGGCGACGACTACATCGATATCATCGGTCATGACAACTACGGCGCCTTCAGAACAATCCAGACAAAAGACCAGGCCGTACAGGCATTAGAAATCATAGTCCCATTAGCTGAGGAGCGGAACAAGATCGCGGCCTTGACCGAAACCGGCGTCGGTCAGCGTTCTGCCAATGCAACGTGGTGGACCGACGTCCTGCTCGAAGTCCTCAAGTCCAGCCCCTCGACTAAAAAGATTGCCTGGGTTCTGGTCTGGCGAAACGCCGACAAGCGCCAGAACTACGCTGCGTTCCCCGGTGCAGTGACTGTCGAGAACTTCAAGGCCTTTGAAGCAGATCCGCTCACATTGTTTATGGAGGACATGCCACAGATGTACAAGTGACATGATATCGAGGCCATGAGTTCGATGCCGTTGGGTATCAGTGTTTTCTATACCACAGAGTGCGCCTGTTGATACGGCTTCAACAATTGAAACGTATGCCTATTCTCAGCAGAAGGTGACATCGACGCTCCATCGGTATATACCGCACGATTGATCTTTACTCAATAACGACTTTGTCGGAGAAGGCCGGCACCGGCCTTTTACCGAATTTCTGAAAATAGCTGACACATGTATCTCGCCAGATGATGGCGTCCTTTTCCTGTGTGGCCAGTTTTTCCTGAACGTGCAGGTATATTTCCTTGTCAATATGCTTTTCCAAGGCAGCCCACTTACGCCTCATCGCTTTTACGTAATTAACTCCAGTATAGTATCGATAGCACAGTTCCTCCCACAAAGTCCTGCCCGATTCCATTTTGCGGTCCCAGGGAACATGGTGGAACCAAAGCAGGTATTTTTCGGTACATGTCTCTATATTATCGAACCGTTCCCTCCAGGGAGGGAAATATTGACTTGTCGCATTACTACCGGAGGAACTTCGGTCAAATCCCAGACCTGCACTGTCGGCGCGATGATAATAAACGGAAGTCCAGTCTAATCGTGATGACTTTGCATAATCTGGTTGTGGCCCATAATGAAAACCAGCCTGCATAATATGATGCAATCCCAAAGGTGTCATGTAGTTAATACACGCCTGTCCACCCGAATAACCTGGTCCACATTGTCATTAAAGAACTTACGTAAACTTGCTTTGTGCAACTAATTGTACAATCTTGGCGGCATGAATGCCACAAAGAACCTTCTGACAACCCTCTGTAACCTCCTTGTTTGTGCTTGCGAGGCATTAAGATAAGCTACGAACACTGGCTGAAATATCGTAACGAGGATGCCTCAAAAAAATTTGTGGCAACAGAGATTTTATTATTTGACTTTGAGCTCTTCATAGGTGACCGATGATCTTATATCAGAGAGAAGCATAACCTGTATTATCCCAATCTCAACTAATTCCAGAAGTGATACTTACAGGCCTGTTATTAAGTATATATTTGTTAGAAGGTATGTATAATATGCTTCAAAAATCCCGGCAATTTTTTATTGACGAGAAGGCAGCTAATATGGTATAAAAATAAGGATGTAGTTTTACGCCTGCGTAGGAGGATATCTGTGGATCTTCGTCTTCAAGCGGGCGGAATTCTTGCATCTTTGTTAAGAGTTCTGCGAAAGACATAGAATAAGGCAGGACCGGTGGAATAGTATGCTCCGCAGTATCAATTTTTACTTTCTAATCGGTGCTTTTTGAAGGAAGGAGGCCTTATAAGGTTAAAAAGACAACATCCTGGGCAGATATATGTTATCATGTAGTGAGGATAAAAAATCGTTATCGGTTATTTTGACTTTCACTTTTGTGATTAGGAGGGTTGTCATGCATAAGAAATTTATTTACTTAACTTGTTTTGGTTTAGTGCTTGGTCTTGTTCAGACGAATGCAGCCAACGCAGCAGACCCAAATCTCGTCGGCTGGTGGAAGTTCGATGAGACTTCCGGCATTAATGCTGCGGATTCGTCCGCAAGTGGCAACGACGGCGCCCTCATAGGAGATCCCCAATGGGTGGCCGGTTGGATTGACGGGGCGCTGGAGCTCGACGGCAATGGTGACTATGTCGATTTGCCCATCGGCTCACTCATCCCTACACTGGAAGAAACAACCTTCACTTTGTGGGTGAACTGGTCAGGTGGGGGCGGTGCCTGGCAGCGGATTATTGATTTTGGCACAGGGACATCGAACTATATATACGTTACTCCCATTGCTGGAGCCTTTGGTGACGCGTTGCATGTGGCCATTACGAATGGCAATAGTATATGGGATGAGTTCAGTTCGAGCGAGGGCACACTGGCCACCGGCTGGCATCATATAGCGGTGACTATCAGTGTCAGTTCCGGGACTATGGTCATGTACCTCGATGGTGAGGTTGTCGGCTCAATGGAAGATATGACAAACTCCATCAGCGGCCTGGGCGAAACGACCCAAAACTGGCTCGGCAGGTCACAATATGAAGATCCATACTTTAACGGCTCTTTGGATGATTTCCGCATCTACAACCATGTGCTTTCGGAGATTGATCTTCACGCCATCGCTGTTGAGAATTTCAGGCAGGCCTGGAAGCCCGGACCGGCTGATGGTGAGGTGGACGTGCTTCTCGACCGAAAGCTCCTCTGGAATGCCGGGATTCTTAGCGATGAGACATTCGAACTGTACAATGAACACCACGTTTACATCGGAACCGACTTCAACAACGTGAGCTCAGCGACAGTATCGACGGCAACTGTGACGGATGCGAACGAGTATGCAGCTTCTCTTGATTACGATACGACGTATTACTGGCGCATTGACGAGGTTAGCAGCCTTGAGCCAAATAGCCCGGTGAAAGGCGAGGTATGGAACTTTACAACCGCCAACTTTATTGTTGTAGACGATTTTGATGACTACAACGACTACGAGCCCTACACTGCATATTTA
>JBAQFY010000176.1:0-2753 GCA_049287505.1 Sedimentisphaerales bacterium
AAAAATTATAGAAATAATCAAAATGCGAAAGTTCATTAACTTTTGGTTTAATGTCGTCGAAGCTGGTATCGAAACTGGAGGCTTGAAGTTCGAGTTTCGAGTCTCCAGGACGAGCGTCTTTACGAGCATCGACAACCTTAAACGAAAATTAAGCCGTAGTCGGTCTTTTAACATTACCTATTTCATGCCGGCTCTAAAGACCCAATATATCGGCTTTGTTATTAGCTAACAACCAAAAATCCTGTAGCAGAAGGCAGAAGAAGGAATATAGAGGATAGCGACGAGCCCAGCCCCTCGGAGGGGCGGGGCGAGCGACGAAAACAGGGGGGGTAAAACTTGTCCCTTCAACTACGCTCAGGGCAGGCTCTGAGCAAAGCCGAGGGATCCAAAATCTCAGGTAACATCAGGGCTTGCCGGATGGGAACCTGAGCAGACAGAACTTACCATAGAAAATGTGGCTGTCCAGAATGGCATGAAGATAAGCGTTAACGTTTTATAATGCAAAGACTTGAAAAAAAGGCCTCCTATGTTTTAAGTGGGTTGTAGTCATCAAACATTCACTTAAAACGAAAGGAGGCTACAGATGGCCAGGATTGCACATTTCAGAAAAATTCTCAAGGATGATTTTTTCAAAAAGATCAAGTTCTTTAGCGAGTTCCTCTCGGCGAGGGATATTATAGATGCGGCTGCAACGGAGAAATATCGCTGGCGAAATCGCATCTGGACGCCCATTCAAATCCTCTGGGCCTTTCTTGTCCAGGTCTTGGAACCCGAATGTTCCTGCCGAGAGGCGGTGGCTCGTATCTTGGCCGAACAAGCCGCCTGCGGACAACAAGTAACGGCCTCGCCGGATCCCAGTGCATATTGTCAGGGACGACAACGATTACCCCTGTCATTGTTCAAATCGGCATTGCGACAGGTCAGCCAAAGGCTTCAAGCGAAAGTCGGCTCGGCGTATTCCTGGTGTGGCCGTCGTGTCTGGATCGTGGATGGTTCCGCTTGCTCCATGCCGGATACCCCTTCTCTACAACAGAGCTTCGGACAGCCGGACGGACAAAAACCGGGTTGTGGATTCCCTGTTGCTCGGATAGTGGCCATGTTCTGTTGGGCAACCGGGGCTGTTCTGGATGTGGCAATTGGTGCCTATCGCAGTTCGGAGCTCAACCTGTGGCATCAACTGTGGGGGCAGTTACACACCGGAGACGTTGTGCTGGGAGACCGTTTTTTCTGTGCTTATAGCTATCTGGCAGGATTACTCCAAAAAGGATGTGATGGCGTTTTTCGCCTTCACGGAGCCCGCTCACGGACCGTGGATTTTCGGCAAGGCAAGCGCTTAGGCAAAAATGATCGTCTGGTAACATGGCATCGGCCGAAAAAATGTCCTCGAGGCCTGTCTTTGGAATGTTTTGCATCTTTGCCGGAGACTTTAACAATTCGGGTACTTCGCTTCCACACGATGGTGCCAGGATTTCGCAGTGAGACAATTATCGTGGCCACGACCCTGTTGGATCCGAAGGCATATCCATTTGAGGAGATTGCCGAATTGCACCGGGACCGTTGGACAGCAGAACTGCGTTTACGAGATGTCAAGACGACCTTGGGAATGGATATTTTGCGGGGTAAAAGTGCAGATGTGGTTCGAAAAGAGATTTATATGCATTTGTTGGTTTACAATTTGATCCGCGTTCTGATGTGGCAGGCCTCAGAAGCGCATGATCAGCCATTACACCGTCTGAGTTTTGCTGGTACGTTGCAGCGTGTCAATGTAGTGCTTCCTTATCTTTGGCTGTTTTCGGGAACCCAAAAGGCCGTGATACTTTATCAGTACCTACTAAGCTGGATTGCTCATGACAAGTTACCTTTTCGTCCCAATCGAATCGAACCGCGAGCTGTTAAACGAAGGCCCAAAGAATATGCTCTGCTGAACAAACCCAGATCAGAGATGAGGGAGGCTCTCTTACAATGAGAATTGCTTATCTTCATGCCATTCGTGGCTGTCCCTATTTTTTTGTAGCGTGTGGTTAGGCTATTATCCTCGAATCGGTTGTTTTAAAAAGTCAAGCACCTCGGCCTTCACCCTGCCCCTCCGAGGGGCGGGGTTCATGACTGCTTTAGACAATTGTGCCTATTGCCCCAATAACGCTTGAAGTCCACGTATGCCCGGCAGTCCAGACGGAAGTTGTTCCTGTATGAGAGATTGCTGACCAGGCTGATCAGCAGCCGGCGGTACTGCCGCAAGCTGCTGCACACCCTGCGCAGAATGCGCTGCATGGAATAGAAGTCCCGGTTGCATGAGATCATTTCCTGGATGATGCCGTCCAGAGACAAATGCTTATAACGGGCCACGGGGAATGTTAGCGTGTAATATTTCCAGTCTTGCGGGAAGGTATCGAGGGCGATGCGGTCCTGCGATGTCATCTGGTCCCACAGGCGCGTCCCGGGCAAGGGCGTCAGAAACAGCACGTTGAGATTGTCCACGCCGTACCCGCAAGCCACCTCGGCGATACGTTTGCCGATACCCGGTTCGTCTATGTCCAGACCGATGATAAAGGAACCCGCGACCAGAATGTTGTGTCGCTGTATGCGCCGCACGGAGGCGCGGAAGTTCCGGCCTTTGAGAAGGTTGAATTTCTTGCCGACCTCCCGAAGCCCTTCCGGCGTTGGGGACTCAAAGCCGATGAAGACGCCTCTGCACCCGGCCTTTGCGGCCAACGCCAGAAGTTCTTCGTCATCGGCGAAGTTAATGGTGGCCT
>JBAQFY010000177.1:0-17685 GCA_049287505.1 Sedimentisphaerales bacterium
AACTGATATGAAATTTTGCTCCGGCCACACACCGAAGTATCAACAAGACAAATCAATTTTCTACACATAATAATCCTCCTTAAAAAAATTACTGTAATAACTCACTGTGCTTTGGCCACACACCAAAGCACTCCTTGCCTTCGACAAGCATCAATAATCTTGTGTTTTTAGTTTGTGCCTGTCTCAAACAAGCTCAAATAAAACGACGGATAATAATTTTCACCTTCACTACATTTTAAGTCTACCCAGGATTATTTTTCCCGACATAAGATTACCTCCTTCCTTCAAAAAAACCAATCGAGCCGTTAGTTGAAATGTATAAATCTTAACTGCGGAGCAAAAAGTTCTCACTTATAACTCTGTACCTCTCATAATATATAGTAGATCCTCCTCTATCGAAAAACTGAAGAATTTTGCCCGCTGTATGAACTCAAAGCCACAGATGCTCGACTGCGCAGACACAAGCTTCACTAATACTACCTATACCAAATTATCTACCTTCCCGTCAAGGAAAATCCCTTGATAATACACTGGTAAGCACACTTCTTACTGTCCTTATGGCACAACATATATTTGTTCTGAGAGTATCAGATCGTCAGGAGCTTTCGGACCGGTCCCACCAGCCAACCAGAGCGCTCTGAGCCGCATACGGATGCGCCAAAAATGGCCACATTTTCGCGAGTTGGCTCCTACAACCAGTGTACAACTAAACAACCCGTTATCTGCCAATTATAGAAAATTTCCGATTCGTAAGCCTTATAGCAGCAAGGCTTTACAAAAATCAAAAAAATTGGTAACGTTTTCAATGACCGGTGCAGCCTCTTGGGCATGTCGTGGTGATTGAGAGCGGAAGTTCCTAAACTGGTTTTGACAGGGATCCCACACAGTGGTAAATTATTAGCGAGGCCAAGAAAACTTTAGCTGAAGCGTCAGATTTTGGTGCAAGGATGATTGAACTGGATGGCATAAAGTCCGAGAAAAGGAGATACTATTTTTTTCTGAATCCCTATGGAGATGCCGCCTTCACTAAGTGCCCAAAATGTGAGAGCAACATAAAAATACGCAAATTTCCACTGGTTATTCACATCGACCCTCAGCAGCTTCTGCTCTTGAATAAGAAATGCCGCTACTGTGTTAAATGCGATTTGATAATAGCCAAAAAGTCCGAACTGGAATCTTTAATGGTAGCCTGTTTTGAAGAATCGAAGCCAGAAATAATAGGGAACAATTATCTTGTGATGGGTGTTGCAGAAAGAGCGGATTGGCTGGAGGGCAAGAAAGACAAAATGCCGCAAGGTGAAACAATAGAACGTATGTTGGTGTTCAAAGACGTTCTGAATTTTGAACTTGTGCACGCTGGATGGTATCGCGAAGGTGAAAATGAGAGTCCCAGGCGACTACAAAAGCGATAGTCTAATGATCGGTCAAGATACTCCCAAATATTTCGATGAGGATGGAACAGAAGTCAATCCCGACCTAATCTCTAAGCCCGATCTATGCATCACTTGTAAGAAAGACGGGGAGTCTGGAGAAGAAGAAGTCCTATGCAGCCTGACAAGGGCTGAACAGCAGGGAGAAGAAGAATTTATGTGTGAGGTGTATGAGCCAAGAGACATTGAGAAGTAATGGGAGTTGATATATAAAGGGCCATCCTGTTTTCAATAGGTCAATAAAGACAAAGGAAATTTCATATCATGCTAATATCTCCGGAAGAAGCGGAGCTGTTTTTTGCCCTATATCCTTCGGTGATTGGTTTTGCAGTTGGTCGATCTGGGGGCATCGAGGGTATCAGGGACGCCGGGACTTTCAAGTCTGCTCCTAATGAAAGCAAAGCGCAGGCTCGTAACCATCTTCTTAACAACATTCAACTCATCAAGGATTACATGGAGGAGAACCCTGACGGTTTTCGTGAGCGAGAATTGGGATATATGTCGGATTGGTCTCTTTTTATGCAAGGTGATTTTTTTGCTGTCCAAGATCTGAAAAAATACACGGTGTTTCTGGCAGCCCGTGATTCCGCTAAAGCGTATGGAGTTCTTGGTCTGACCGATAAGATAGCTGACATGCTCCCTCCCACCTTACCCCTCCTTATCAAAGCAGTGCTCTTGCCTTGGAAGGGTCAGATAATTTGGGACGGTCTATTTACCATTTACAATATCAGCTTCGGAAGTGGGATAAGGGGTAGTATTCGGGAGTCCTACCGGCAGGCAAAGGTGGCTGGGATTATTACTTCACTGGATCCAAATTGGAAGCCCACGAAGCCTACACTTACCAAGAAGCCTAAGACTCCAACCATCCATCGTTTTCTGAAGAAGAAATGCCCAAAGACAGTTGAAGAGTTCAAGCAGAAATATGGTGAACCCCGAATGGATTTGGCAGGAGAAGCAGCCCGTGAGTATAGTCTATGGTCTATTGATGGCACACCATCTATTGACGCAGACATCCTGATGATCTATGCCAATATTATTCGCCACCAGGTATTATATGTCTATGCGAAAGAGGGTAAGATTACCTATGTCTCAGTGGTCAATCCCACCGATTGGAGCCGAAACGATTTCAGGCCTCATGAGGGGCAAAGACTACTGTCCTGATCCTGGGTGCGGTTTACTACGATTGACCATGACATAAGCAGATTCACGATGTTCATTATTATGATTGTATCGTGAAGCCGAAAAGCTGTTCAGAGAAGCTATGAACGTTGGCTGAGATGTCGTAACGAGGATGCCTCAAAAAAATTTGTGGCAACAGAGATTTTATTATTTGACTTTGAGCTCTTCATAGGTGACCGTTAAACGACTGAATAAAAATCCAACACAAATTGTCCTGGCTTGGCCGCATCTTTTGGTTGAGTTAAGAACGGCAATTGTTAGTATGATAGCCTGGCGTCATGATGCAAATAGGGACTGACCAACGAGTCTTGGGAAAAACGTACTTTTCGAAAGTTTTGTGTACTAACAGGAGGCAATCAGAAATGAACCTGGCAAGATTACTCTCCTTACTTCTGATGGTAATGTTCATTGGTAGCTGTGAGAGGAAACTGACTGAATCAACTGAGCTAATAGAACCCATCGGACCAATGAAACCAACCGAGACAACTAAGTCAATCCACCAAGCTGTGGCCGACGACGACATCGGCCAGGTCCAGCTGCACATTTCAAGCGGTACCGATTTAGACGCAAGGGACGAAACTCTTCAGACACCGTTGCACTACGCAGCTTTGCGTGGCCACAGGAATGTTGCAGAACTTCTTATCGCCAATGGGGCCGATGTCAGTGCTGAGGACAATGAGGGCATTACTCCTTTGCACAGGGCAACCGAAAAGCACCACACGGATGTGGCCGAGCTTCTGCTTGCCAAAGGAGCGGACGTGAACGCCAAGACTACCGACAAAGAAGAGACTCCTTTAATCTGGGCTGCCTACTATGGGTACAATGATGTTGCAGAACTCCTTATCGCCAATGGGGCCGATGTCAATGCTGAGGACAATGAGGGCATTACCCCTCTGCATAGGGCAACCGAAAAACACCATATGGATGTGGCCGAGCTTCTGCTTGCCAAAGGAGCGGACGTGAACGCCAAGACTACCGACAGAGAAGAGACTCCTTTAATCTGGGCTGCCTATTATGGGTACAATGATGTTGCAGAACTACTTATTAACAAAGGAGCTGATATCAACGTCAAAGACCAGCTAGGGCGGACCCCGATGGCTGTAGCGAAGGAAAAAGGACGCGACGAAGTCCTTGAACTCCTACGCAAGCACGGGGCCGAAGTAAGTGCCTTAAGGAGCATCAGCCATGTGCTTTCAGACAAGCCCTACGTCATACTGGAGCGTGGTGATATCAGGGCCGTGATAGTGAACAATGAGCCGGTCGGCGATGAAGTATTGCCCGGGCATCGTGGCGGGTATAGCGGTGTTGCGTCACTCACTCACGGTACAAGAGACAAGAACCTATTCGTTCCATTGTATGCTGGCCTCAATTTCGAGCATATTCATGATGGCACTATCATGCCGAGAGATATACTTTTTGAACCGCGTCGGGCGCCATTGGAGACGAGGCAGGTTGATGAATGTACGGTGGAACTCTACCAAAAACCAACACCACACTGGCAACTCGAGAGCTGGCTGCGTTATCAGTTACTTGAGGATGGTGCCATTGAGATGACACTGGAATGCATCCCATACGCTCGCTCGTTCAAGAACGACTATATCGGTTTGTTCTTTGCCAGCTACATAGACCAACCGGAATCACTGGATATCCATTTCCTGGGGCGTCCAGCCGATGAGAATGACACAGAACCGCAGTGGATCCGAGGTGTGACACCTGCCCACGGAGAATTGTCGACTCATCTGGCTCTTGATGATACTCGCAATTTCGCCCACGATGCAGATTTCCCACTGACACTTGTATTCAACACGTCGAATTATCACTACAGTGAACCCTGGTACTATGGCGTAAGTCACGGCATGGCCTTTGTCTTCATGTTTCGGCCAAGTGATCACGTCCGATTCAGCCAGTCTCCTTCGGGAGGAGGCAAGAGGAATCCGGCTTGGGATTTCCAATGGTTCATCCCCCAATACGAAGTCGGTCAACGGTACCGCTTTGTGATGCGGGCAATGTACCTGCCGTTCGAGTCAGGAGAACAGATTATCCAAGCCACGGCTCCGCACCGGGCTGCTTTGCACCAGAGATAGATGGTCTCTTCGCTTGAGACTATATAACGACAAAAGTTCACGAGCCCCAAACCACCCCACCTCCGAGCCGCGACAGCCGGGGGGCGGTTTGTGTGAGAAACCCGGAGCCGTAGCCCTGGATGGCCGATGACCGGTTCTCATCGCATCAGATGGAAAGGTATAGGATCAGATCTCCCATCCCTTTCGAAAATGGCCGTGGATGACCGGCTCCACCTGGGGTGCATTGGCTGCTTTCATGTTGGGCCCGTCCCAGTGGAGTGTGGTGCCGGTTCGCAAGGCGACTGCCCCGAGCAAGACGACCTCGGTCAGGCGAGCGCCATACTCGAAGTTCGAGCTGGCCGGTGGGCCTCCTTTGCACGCGTCGATCCAATCGCGATGATGACCCAGGGAGCGAGGAATCGTTGCCTGAGGTTGCGTATAGTCCCGCATCTTTTTTTCTGGGATAATCCGCGGAGATCCGCTCCACACGCCCGACAGAATGGCCCCCTGATCCCCAACCAGCAGTGATCCACCGTCACGGGGCAGATTCCGTCTAAGCTCCAGGCAATCGGGCCGCGGCGGCCGTATCCCACCGTCGTACCAAAAAAAATCAACCGGCGGCTGAGGGCCGCGTGCCGGGAACTTGTAGTGACACGTGGCGGCTATGGGAGTCGTCTCCTTGCTGAGTTGTGTTGAACTGGCCTCGACCAGGGTGGGGTGTTCCAAATTTAGGGCCCATACAGCGGTATCCAGCGTGTGACATCCGAAATTGCCGAGCTTACCGCCGCCGAAATCCCACCAGTAGTGCCAGAGCAGCGGCGTGTATGCGGGATGGTACGGCCGCTCTTTGGCAGGCCCCAGCCAGAGATCCCAATTCAAACCCTCCGGCACTGGTGGTGTCTCCTTGGGACGTTCGGTAAACATCGGTATACGATTCTCGCCGGCCCATGCGTACACCTGGCTTATCTTTCCGATGGCTCCGTCACGAACCCATTCCACGGCCCGCCGAATGTCATCCGAGGAATGGCCTTGATTGCCCAATTGCGTGGCAACCTTGGCCTCACGCGCTGCTTGGGCGATCCTGCGAGCCTCGTACACGGAATGCGTAAGAGGCTTCTCGCAGTACACACCCTTTCCCGCCCGGATCGCCGCCATGCTGGCCACAGCATGCACGTGGTTCGGTGTGGCCACTACGACGGCGTCGATATCTTTGTTGGATCTCTCCAGCATCAAGCGAAAGTCGATATACACCTTACAGCCGTGATATCCTTCGGACCCGGTTTGGCGATAGTAGTCCTCGATAGCCTTCATCGCGGGTCCGCGACCGCCATTGTGCTGGTAATAGAGATTGCTGTTGTCCCAAAACCGGGCCACATCACATATCGCCGTGATCTTCACGTCGCTGTGTGTCAGTAGCTTCTTGATATTGACGATTCCCTGACCGCCCGTACCAATGACCGCGATATTCAATTGGTTGCTCGGTGATATGTACCCGGGTCCGCCCAATACATGTCTCGGAACAATACTGACCGCGGCCAGTGTCGCCGATTTAGCAATGAGCTGCCGACGGCTCAGATGTTGTTCTTTATGCATCACTTGAACTCCTTATTTAAAGCCGGTTGTGAGTTTTTCGACACAGTCTCGAGCCGTTCAATTATCTGGCACCGCGGGGATCATAGGCGCACAAATGGCAGGTAATTTTGGCGGTGCCACCTCTGAATGGTCCAGTAAATACCGAAACATCAGATACTCGACCAGTTCATGATAGGCATATCCTACTTGTGTCAGACAATGCTCCGCATAGGCGTTTAAGAAACGTTCGACAGCCCCGACACCCTCTTTCCTGAGAACCTCGGCGGCTGTCCTTTCCACGTGCGCTTGGATCTTGAAAAATGCTGCTTCTGCAGGTCTAAAAACGCGTTGAATATCCTGCACCGCCTCTTGATATCTAAGGTTGTTAGCCAGACTGGACACTAACCGGAAGTTCCACGGTGTCTGGTTCTGGCTTATCCGGGTATAGTCCGGGGCCTGGTCCCACTCATCCGGCAGATCGGTCACTCCAGCATAGATGGGGACAAAGCAGCTCGTGTAGGCCGGTCCGTAGGCGAACCACAGGCAGTTCCCAACCGCATCCGGCAGCCAATCTCTGAGTTGTGCTACAAAAACGTATCCGCTTGTAGGGGTACAAAGGGCACGCTTTGGCTTGATGTCCAACAGGTCAAATAGCTCCGTTGGTCCCCAGGGACGTGCCAAAGGACTCTTTTTACCTTGGGGATTGAACGCTGGGTGCTCCGTAAGATCGAACTCGGTTCCCTCATAGCCGTCTCGCATCACAGCCAAGAGTCTCTGGACGGTGAGCGGCTGGTCTGGTTTTACGGAAAATGGGTAGCGATCCACCGTGGGATCGCCAGTGGCTTGTAGCCCCAGTGACGGGGCAGCCAGACTCAAGGCCCGCCATTCGCGCAAGGAGTCATAGGTGTTGCCCGGATCGCCGTACACATCGTGCCATACGAAGGGATCACCCCTTTTCCAGATTCCGAGTTCTTCTGCCAGGGAGTGGATGTTGGGGGACGTCATGAACATGTCGCGATTTTCCAGGTCGACTTTGCCGATACGACTGCGATTGGCACTGCAGCCAATCTCCCCCTCCGGTATGTGCTGGGCACACCAGACACCACCCGGTTTACCGCTGTCAGCTGTCCATTCCTCACCCGGACCAAAGATCTCCATGAGCCAGGCTTCTTTATCGTCTGCTATCGGCAGGGCCACCCCGGCGTGGGGAGCGCGGTAGTATTGAAAGCCATATTGCTCTATCATGGCGCCGATTATTCTAATGGCCTCTCGTGCGGTTCGGGCCCGCATCAGACCGTTGGCTATCAACGAGGTCGTCCAGTGGTTGCTGTTGGGGCCGACGACACCGCGCGTACACGCCAGGCCGGAGCGCATGGGTAAAAATTCTATAGCAATGCTGAGGCCGTGTTCGTTCATGCCGCCTGTAGTCATATTCTCGACATTACCAGCCAGAATGATGCTGCGATAGGTCTCCTTTACCGGCAGATAGCCCACAAGATCATAGCCCTTGTGCAGATTGGATAGGTACTCCTGATACGTCTTGGGTCTGGGGAGATTCCAGTACATGGGGAGTTTAGTGCCTTGAGGGTACTTCCGCGCAGGCATGACATAAATCAAACCCATGATGTCGCCGTCACACGAGCTGCTCATCAGAACCGAACCATCGGACGTCGCCTTTTTGCCGACCAGAATGGTCGAGCATGCGAAGCCCTCCCGGGGCGTCCAAGTAAGCGATCCTATAAGCCCAATCAGGACGATGAATCTCCTGGATTTATTATTAATATTGATAACATTCATAACTGTCCTCCTTTAGGACCTCAAGGGGTAAGCCTCATCACTGCGAGCCTGTCCTAAGCTGGCTAACTTACTCCACAATGTTAGCAATGGCTTCGCAGATGTCAAGGCGAGGCTCCCGTCGGCAGATCTATCAACAGCTCTTGGACCAGCCCCACCAGCCAATCAGATCGCATGAGCCGCGCACCATGCACCCCAAAATGGCCCCATTTTTGTGAGTTGGCGCCTACAACCGCTGTACAACTCGACAACCCGTTATCTGCCAATTCGAAAAAATGTTTATTTCATAAGCCCTGTAGCATCAGTGCCTTATAAAAAAAACAAAAATTGGTAACGTTTTCAATGTCCTTTTTAAAAGGGTATCTATTAAAAATAACTGTTACCCAAAAGTTATGCACTGAATCAAAAAATAATCAATATCCAATAGACAATTAACCCAAGTTACGCAGTTATGAGGATGTATAGGGTATTTTGATAGCACCAGGGCCGATTTTCATAAAAAGTCTTCACTACATTTGTGCTATTTCATCTATCCGGCGCAGCCGTTGCGGTAGAGTCAGACCCAATCGGTTCAACAGTACCCTCTGGGCCTCATCGGGTGTTGTTACGCAGCGGAGTCGGACCGTTTTCTTTGGTTGGTTATCTCTCGTGCGAGCAGGCAAAACGACATCGCCGCTTTTGATTTTGGCAAATTCTTCCAGCAGTGCTCGAGGAGCATCGCCTAAACCAGCTCGCCTCATCCATTGGGCCAAGCTTTTCCACAGTACATAAGCCAAAAAGCAAACCAAGATATGTGCTTTGACCCCTGTCAGCTTTTTGATGCCAGATCGGGCGGATAACCAGTTCGTCTTTGGTAATGCGAAAAGCCCATTCGGCCTCGGTCAATTGGATATATCGTTTCCAAAGCGTCTTTGGATCAATGTTGGTCAGATTGGTTCGCAAAAGATAATAACCCTCTGATAACTGAGCCCAATCACTCCATTGTTTATTACGTTTGAAAGTAATTTTCAGGCGGGCTTTACCAGCAGGTTTTTTTGTAGTTACGATCTTTACATCAAAGGCACTGGATGCACGCCAATACCGTTGTTGTATTCGTCCCAGACGCCTATGAGCCAGTTGAATATCTTTCAATCGACCGCTTTGGGCACAGTGCTGCATTTTCTGTAAATCGGCTTCCATACGGTCAATAAATCGTTGATGCATCGTATGTTCCTTTTGACGTCTGTCAGTACTGCGAGCCAAAACAAATAGTTCTTCGCCGTTAGGGCCGTGAACTAATTTTACTTCCACTCCTTCCTGTACCTGATGCCAATCCTTGTCGGTCAGGTAGCGTTCAAACATACGCAGCATGGCCTTGGGTGTCCCCACAATGTACAAACCACCTCTTTGACGAACGAATCCGAAGGTTATTTTCACTGACCATACCTCTGTCCATTACCCAGATACGATTTGCCCTGCCATATTTGGATTCCATAGCCTTAACGATCTCTTCAACGGTTCTTGAATCATGGGTATTACCATCAAAAACTTCATATCCCAATGGCATCCCATCGTCGGTTACCACCAGTCCAATACATACCTGTAAGCAATCAGGCCGGCTGTCTCTTGAATAGCCGCGTTTGGCCATCGGATTAGCCCTGCATTGGCCCTCGAAGTATGTGCTGGTCGCGTCGTATAAAAGCAAATCATACTTAAGGTCAAACAAAACACCGAGACGCTCTTTAAGATGCTTTTCAATAGCTTGCTTGTGAGGCAGTAACCAATCCAATCCTGCATACAAACGGTCCGTGTGTACCTTCTCAGGCGGCACGCCGAACAAGTATTCCAAGGCAGTACGAGCATACCAGCTATCTTCAATATGCAATTCACTGGAAGGCTCACAAAAGCGAGCAATTGTCAATATTGCAGCCACTACATGCCAGCAGACTTCTTCGCGACCTTTTGTCATTTTGTCTGATAAGAGTTTATCCAGTCCCAACAATCGCCATAATCCCAACGCCAGCCATATATCACCAAAGTCACGAAGCCTTTCGAGCCGAACATCTTTGAGATTTATCTCGACCGGCTCTTCGTCGGTCGGATCATCATAATGCGGTGGATCAAAAAGTGATAACTGCGGACGAGATTTTTTGTCCAGCCGTCTGCCTAATTGTGCCCATCCATTTTGCTCGTTACTTTTGAGTTCTCCGAGGTAGGCTACTATACGCTGGCGAGAACCACGAGCTGTGCGATAGGATTCAGCCAATGCCCAGTATATGTGCTGCTTGCCGTTCTTTTTGCGTTTGCATCGCCGTAGAAACATATGCCATCCTTGAGTGTCTCTGTTATCAACGACTGAAAGAATCGCATATTTTTCTAGCTATGCAAGAGGGCAGGTCTTCACTACATCGGGTTTTGGCCTTGTGAGCAGAGCTGACGAACGGCAATCGCCGACTTGATGCCGAAAAAAAATTTTATTTCACTACAACTTCGTAACTTGGGCTAACAGCGGAGTCGCAGGGACTTCGGACTAAAACCAGGGCATCACAGTCAGCCCCGTTAGAAATTTTCCCTTTTTGGTGGGCTTGTTCTTCGGAACGGTTTTGCACATTCTTAGGATTTCTAACGGGGCCAGCCTGTATAATCCCACCCCAGAGGACAGAGAATCTGACTTCAGACATCTGACTTCTGACATCTGGCCGACAGGTACATCTCCGCATGTCCACAACGGATGGATATAGAACCGCTCCCAAATCAGGTTTTCCGTTCTCCGTAGCAGAGCTACTGCGAAGGATGAACCCCGCCCCTCCGAGGGGCTGGGTGAAGCTGCCACGATACCGGCCGGAGGTCTTCTATCTTTGACTCGTCCAGCTCAATCCCAAAACCCGGCCTGTCCGGCAGCTCCAGCATCCCATCCACGGGTCTGGGCTGGTATTTCTCGAAGTCGTAGTATTCCTGCATCTTCTGAATCAGATACTCCACGAGCGGACAAACCTCTATCGGTTGGCTCGCAACCACATGCATGGCGGCGTGAAGGCTATGACCGTGCGGAACCACACTTACTCCATGAACCGATGCCAGCGTACATATCTTGACCAGCTCGCTGACCCCACCGCACCATTCCGGGTCGGCCTGAACCACCATTATCGCGTTGGCCTTGAGGAACTTGTGCACATCCCAGCGACCGTAGAAATGCTCTCCCGTGGCTACGGGTATCGAAGTTTCGCGACTTAGCTCGATAAAGGCATCCAGGTTGGCTGTTTGGAAGGGCTCTTCTATCCAGCGCGGACGATACTGCTCTGCTCGCCTGGCCCAGGCCAGGGCATACTGAAGGTCCCATTGCCAGAACGCATCAAACATTAGGTCCACATCGTCCCCAACGGCTTCGCGGAGCAGGCGTACAACCTTCACATCTTCTTCAACACCTTCAGGGCCATGACTGGGACCACGGTCCCGCACAAACCACTTCTGATGTCGATACCCCTGCTGTTTCAGCTCTTGGGCTTTCGCACGCAGTGCCGAAGGTTCCTGCGAGAAGCCCAGACAACTGGCGTAGGCCCGAACCGTCTTGCGCGAACCACCGAGTAGTCGATAAACAGGCAGCCCAAAGAGGCGGCCGCGGAGGTCCCAGAGGACATTGTCCACGGCACTGAGGCCCATAATATAGTGGCTGCCGCGCGAGTGCCGGCTTGCTCGAAACATCTTATCCCAATATGCCTCGAACGCCAACGGGTCCTGTCCAATCAGGTCTCGCTTGAAGAATCGGTCAACGAACATCGCTGCCTCATCGTCGATTGGGCCATAGAGACCTGCCAGGCCCTCGTTGGTATGGACTTTCAAATAGAGGACCTTTCTTTTGTTCTTTCCTGTCACCTGGAGGACTTCGGCTTTTGTGATTTTCAAGTCCGCTCGCTTGCTTTGGCCCGCATATCCGAGTGGTTCTATAGCGGGCACTACTTCAGCACGAGCGCCCAGGCGAGGAGCCACACCAAGGACTGCAAGACTCGCCAGAAAACTGCGTCGCTTCATACGGTCAACCATCTGTATCTCCTTTCGCTGTTGCTGGATTATTCTGCCGGGGCGATTGTGATGGAAACAAGAGCATGTGTTACAGGTCGGGTCAGGTTGATGCCCAATCGGGTGGGCCGCTTTTGCCGTAAGGCATCCTGCGGACTTGCGCTGACGTCTTCCTGAATAGTTTCCGGCTGGATTTCAAAGTCGGCACCGGTAACTTTTATGTCCACCTGCAGAGCCTCTTGGGAATCATAGACAATCAACGAACGAGGAGAGGATTGCTTCCAACTGTCAAAGGTGATGAGGGCCGTGCCAAACTCACAAGGTTGGGAGAAACTAACTTCGTCAGTTACACATAAAGAACCGGAACCGGTGCGGGAATAAACAAATTTACGTTCGAGCTTTTTGAGCTCCGGCACATCGTAGGCAGAAGAAATATCCAGGACCAGTGTGTCGGTACTATCGGTAAAGCTCTGGCTAATCACAGGGCCTTGGGCTTGCCTGCCGGTCTGCTGCAATTTACCGGCGACGACTGGAACGGGATGGCCGAAAGAATTAAGGACGTTGCTTTCGTAACGGCGAGAGCTGAATGTACGGGCGGTATAGATTTCCCCGCCGGGATCAAGCAATAGTGGCTTATCCTTCAACACTACAACGAAGGAGCCGACATCGTTGTGGTTGTGATGTTCCTGGTTGTGGCCGCCCTTGAGGGCAACGGCCAGACGAGCCCCGCCCGTCAAAGACGGGACGGGGCGAGAGGAAGAATTCGGGCCCGGCCGGGAGATTAGAACGCCGGCCTGGTTAAACCAGGACCGGATGCCGGGTCCTTGGGAGGCAACTTGACTCGGCAGAGCGCGAGCCCCGCCCGTCGTCCACAGGATGCCTTGCGGCAAAGACGGGACGGGGCGAGAAGCAGAATTTGGAAATGAATACATCATACTTTGATACAATGAACCACCGGCGGAGACAGGATTGATTTGCTCCCAGGAGCGCAAACCCAGGCCGTAGCGACGGCTGACAAAATACATCAGCTTCGAGCTGGGCTGGGCGTTTATGGAACAATCGGCAAAGGCGGGATAGACACCGTTGATGATTTCGATATTTGAGCCGAATGTGGCGGCCTGTTTGGCCTTGCTGTTTTGGAGCAGGTCCACTTTACCGTTGGTGGCCTGATAAATCATTTCGCTGAGCATGATATAGTGGCCGAAGCCATAGTTCCAATAGCCAAGGCCTTCGGAGCAATAGCCGTCGTCAGTGAACCCATCGAGGAAGTTTTTTGAGTAGTTTTCTGCAGCAGCGATAAAAAAGGCACGTTGATGAGGTGAATCAATTACGGCCAGTGCCGAGCCGGTTACACCAGCGAGGCACACAGCGTTCCAATTGTTTGTTCCGGTCATCCACCAGTTCTTGTCGCGTTTTCCCAGCACCATATCCTGGTACGGTTCAAAGATACGCCTATCCAGGTTTTCACGAATGAGCCGACGAATCTCAGGACTGAGTTTATCAGCCAGCAGATAATCGGCGGTAGCCAGGGACCAGGCAAGCGCAGAAGAACCGAGGTCAATGTCGATGCTCGTTCCATTGAAGTTGGTAAGTTTCGAGTCGTGAGCCGGCATGACCCAGGTGCGTTCGGAGCAGAGCACCCGGATGATTTCTTCAAAGGCCGGTATAAAACGCCCTTTATTTTCCAGACATTCGGCCAACGTAAGCGTGCGAACCCTTCCTCGCCGACGGCCACTGACTCTCTGCCAACGGGTACGGTTGCCGGTGCGTGAGAAGTCCAGATACAAATCATCAGGCTGTTCAGGAATAGGCGTTTGCAAAAGGTTCTCCGCCTCGATGATTATATTCTGAAACGAATCATTTTGGGCCAGTTTTTCCCATGCGTCCCGGTCAGCGATAGGAGAGCCAAAACCTGCCGGTTTTTCAGGAAGCAGCGTTGTTATGTATTCGATACGATTCTGGTCTATTGCTTCTCCGAAAGGAGTCCTTCGGACAACTGCTCCCAGAGCAGTCCTTTGGGACAGGCTTATACTACCGGGAACGAACATCAGAGTTACCAAAACGGAAATGAACAAGTGTGATTTGAATGTCACTTCTTTGCTGAACATTCTTGCTTCCTTTCATTAAGGCTATTAGGTGCTGCGCCCACAATGTTATTACTTCGGCACTATTTTGAAGGCAACATCATTGCCGATATGCAGGGCGTGGCCTCCGGTTGTTTTCAGCTCCGGTATTGTGCAGGTGAGCTTGCCGTTACTGCATTCAACTGTTTGTTCCTGAAGATACCTGCCGCGCCAGGTCCTGTACAAGCGAACCACATACTTACCTTCCGGCAGTCCGGATATCGTAAATGATTCATTGGCGACACCAATACGAGGATTGACCACCCAGCCGAAAATCAGCTTGTCGCTCTTCATTGCCCAGGTATCACAGTTGGGCGCAGTGATATCGGCATGCCTAAAATCCAGATTCGCAAAATCGATGTCCGATACGAATCTTAAGAAATAAAGCATTTGATTGGTAATGACACTATCGTTAATCCAGTCCGAGTGCGCCCACCAGAATGGCGTCGCACACAAACCAGTTGCCAGACTAACCCAGAGGGCATTATGGTACATTGCAAGATAGCCCGGCATGCCCGGTTCATAGTATGTATGGTCCCAACCACACTCTCCAATAATTGCCGGCTTATGAAAACCTTTCCACAGGTTCTGTATCTGGGTCGCATAGTTGCGGTAGCTCAATTGAAGCGGGTTCTCATCGTTCGGTCCAAGCTTACCGCTTTTTGGCATAGGATGTCCCTGGGCCTCATAAATTTCCCGGTTTGATATATCGAATATCTTGTACCCACCGGGCCACCACTGCTTGATACCGCCGCTTTGGCTGCCTGTGGTCGGGCGACCGTATGGGTCGTGTTCGTTGAAGTATTTGTCGATATTTCGGCACCACTGTTCAGCTACGGCCTGGTCGCCCTGGGCCCAGCCCTCGGTGCCATTGATTTCGTCAACGATGAACCAGAGGAACAAAGCCCGGCTGTATCCCCAGCGGGCGATTATGTATCTGTAGAGCTTCTCCTGGTATTTCCATGCCTCGTTATTTCCATAGAAGTCAGTGGCGCTGCTAACAAGCCCGTAAGGGTTGTTTCTGTACCTTGCGTTTCCACCCCCCCAGACAGCCATGGAAAGGTAGGAATGAAACCAGATATTCCAGCTAATGTATATGTCTCGTCCCTCACACCATTCAAAGAGCTGGTCCAAGCGGCCGCAGCGGTTCTGGTCGTACCGTCCCAGGCCTGTGCCCATTGTTTCCAGAGGAGTCGGAAAAAAGCTGATGAAATTTGCCCCTCGCTTCTTCAAGTTGTCGAGCCCTTCTTCTGTAATACTGCCCTCATTAAATAGCTCGTAGCTATCGTTATACCACATACCAACACCGTAGAATGAAGTGCTGTCGTCATACTTGAGATATCGCTGATTGGGCGCTATTCTTACGAAGCCATGATGTGGGGAGTTTATTGCGGTGAAAGTGCCAACACGGCTTTTTCCAGTACCTTCGGAATCGGTTACTGAAACCACATATCGCCAGGTGCCTTTCTCAGTTGGAGAAAAACGCACCATCCAGAGGGCGCCCCAATTGGATGGATTATAAAATCCCCAGATGTTCCATTTTCTGCCCGAAGGTGAGGTGAGCTCAGCTTGCAGGTCAATTTCATCAGGGTCAAAGGGGTTGCCGTATGTAGCTTTAAGGTCAATCCATAACTCAATCTTCTCATAGATGCCTATCTGAGTAGAATTTGCTCGAACTGATAGGATTGACGGAGGTTTAGCTGTCGCGAGCGTCACCATAGTAAGACACATCATGCCCATGGGTACCAACAGGTAACCGTTAACCTTTTCAGAGGTTGCCATTCGAATCTCCTTTCTCGCTGCGATGCGTAACAGCGGGTTAGGTTTTCTCTTGTTGTGAGTATTTTGAACCCATAACTCTCATCTGAACCTATTCTGCCGCTGATACTGAACCGTGCTTGCTTCACTAAGATACCCGCTATGGAAGAAAGACCTGTCCATCCAGAAATCCCGTCCTTTTTCGCTTACGGCACTTACGTGCAATCACCAGCTCTCACGGAACTCGGACAAATGATACCATAATGAGGAACACTTGGTCAAGATGAGTAAGCCGGTTTTTGTGTGCGGTCTTTTTGCGCGACTTTGTGCACAGGAAAAGGAACAGAGTCAAGTAAAGAATTACAAAAAATAACGAAAAAAGTACAAAACCGTAACAAAACGGTAACACTCGGTTGTCATAATTATTCTTGTAAAAATAAGCATTTTTTATTAACCTATTTGAAAGGAGCACGATTATGGAAAGGTTTAAGAACATCACATTCATCTTTTTGTTGGCAGTGGGCTTGCTTAACTCTGTCGTTCTTGCCAAGTCTTCAACTGAACTGCTGCAGGAAGGACTGTATGCCGAGCAGGTTGATGGCGACATCGACGCAGCCATCAGAATCTATGGGCAGGTAATTGCAGATACTTCCGCCCAGAGGTCTCACATCGCCCAGGCAATGTATCGGCAGGGTATGTGCTATCTCAAGAAGCAAGATGAGCAGCAGGCCAAGGAAGTTTTTGCAAAGCTGGTCGCAAACTACAGTGACCAGACCAAAATCGTAGATAAGGTCAAGCCTATACTGGACGAGCTGGGCAATGCCGACCCGGCAGCTCTGATGCCGCCTGAGACCTTAATCTACATAGAGACGGGCAGTCCGGGCAGGCAGATTGAAACCATCCTGAACATGCTCAAAGGAACTCCATTTGAAAATCCCCTTGCAGCTCTCGGTGGTGGCAAAGGCCCTGGGCCGGGTGGTAAATCACCCGGAGATATAATGGCGGCTCTTATGAATCCGAGTATGATAGCTGAATTCAAGAAAATCCGGGGGATGGGAATAGGAATTACCGGTGTTGCTCAAAATAATCCACCGGTCACAGCGGTGTTGTTTCCCGGAAAGAGCGATGCCCTGCGGGGTATAATCTTAGCAGCATTGGGTATGGCTGGAACGCCGGGTGAGCCTATCGAAGGTATGCAGACCGTGACTATAGCAGGCACGGCAGGCGTCGCTTACGATGATAATATAGTAATCATTGCACATCCAGCCGGGCAATTGACCTGGTCTGTCAAGCAATACAAGGGTGTTACCAGCAGGCCGACACTCGCTTCGAGTAACAAGTCCTTTGCAAAGATCAGTAAAAAAGCACGTCAGGAAAATGCTATAACCATCTGGGCGAACATTGACGAAGTATACGCAGGTCTTTCAGAAATGTTTCCCCAAGACAGCATTCCCGGCCAAATCCGTATAGCCGACGGCATCGCCGATTTCAGGAATATCGACGATTTGATTGTCTTTTTCAACATTCAGGAGAATGGAATCGCCTTCGAGGAAAACATAGCTTTTAAGGATGGCCACCGCTGCCTTGCATACAATATGGTTCGTACACCGAATCTTAGCAGGGCCGGCTTCGAGGCCGTTCCGTCTGAGGCGGTCGGGCTTCTCAGCATCGCTCTGGGTGAGGCTGAAAGCGCCCAGGCTAAGGCTGTAGGTAAGAGCATTGAAAATCTGACAGGCCTTGACATCGGCAGAGAAATCTTCGCAAATATCG